>CBFHJN010000005.1:243-35105 GCA_965655805.1 Flavobacteriaceae bacterium | reverse complement strand
TTATGAGCCAAACGAAGGGCAAATAAAATTAGGGAGTCACGATTTGCAACATGTGTCACAAAAAGCATGGCGTAGCAAAAGTGGTGTGGTTATGCAAGAAGGTTACATTTTTAGTGATACCATAGCCAATAATATTGCAGTTGGTGAAGATTATGTGGATAAGCAAAAATTAGCCCATGCTGTTGATGTTGCCAATATTAAGGAATTTATTGAAACTTTACCATTATCATACAATACTAAAATTGGTATGGAAGGTGTTGGTTTAAGTACAGGACAAAAACAACGCTTATTAATTGCTAGAGCAGTTTATAAAAACCCAGATTTCTTATTTTTTGATGAAGCTACTTCCGCTTTGGATGCTAATAATGAAAAGGTCATTATGGAAAAATTAGATACTTTTTTTGAAAATAAAACAGTCGTTGTAATTGCACACCGGTTGAGCACGGTGAAAAATGCAGATCAAATAGTTGTTTTAGAACAAGGTAAAATCACCGAAATAGGCAATCATAATAGTTTGGTAAAGAAAAAAGGAGATTATTATAATCTGGTAAAAAATCAATTAGAATTAGGAAATTAAAAATTAATACAAATTAATTCTTCCCTTTGGGGAGATGTCTGAAAGACAGATGGACTCATGCCAGAACAATTAGAATACATAGAATTAAGAAGCGAAGAAGTTCAAGAGATACTTACCAAAGTGCCACATTGGATGATACGTTGGGGAAATGTGTTGTTTTTAGGATTAATTTTATTAGTTCTTTTTATAACGTGGTTTGTAAAATATCCAGATATTATAGTATCAGAAGCTTTAATTACAACGCAAATACCACCACAAAAAGAATACGCTAAAATAACTGGCGAATTGAACGCCATTTTAGTGGTGGACAATCAAAACGTTAAAAGCAAACAGCCTTTAGCCATTCTAGAAAACACGGCCAATTTTAAAGATGTTTTTATACTAAAAACAGTAATTGATATCATTACAGTAAACAGTAAATCATTCTATTTTCCAATTGATAGTTTACCACTCCTGTTTTTAGGAGATATTGAGGCGCATTATGCGTTATTTGAAAATAGTTATATTCAATATCAATTAAACAAGGAGTTTGAACCTTTTTCTAATGAAGCACTGGCAAATAGATACTCGATTTCAGAATTGAATAGCCGTTTACAAAGTCTGCAATCTCAAAAAGAAATCAATAAAATAGAATTAGATTTCAAAAATAAAGATCTTGAACGTAGTAAAACCTTATTTGAAAAAGGGGTTATTTCTGCTCAAGATTATGAAAATAAGCAACTGGAGTTTGCACAAGCAGAACGTAATTATAAGAATTTCGAATCATCTATTTCTCAAATTCGGGAAGGTATTAGTAATGCCAAAAATACATCCAAAGGCACGGAAATAAATAGAATAAAAGAAGAAATGATATTGCTTAAAAATGTTATCCAATCTTTTAATCAACTAAAAAAAGCTATTAAAGACTGAGAATATCAATACGTTTTACAATCCAATATAGAGGGTAAAGTCGCTTTCCTAAATTATTGGAATACCAATCAAACTGTAAATCAAGGTGATTTGGTGTTTACTATTATACCTAATGAAAATTCATCTTTTATAGCTAAACTCAAAACGCCAGCTCAAAATTCTGGAAAGATAAAATTAGGGCAACGCGTAAATATTAAACTTGAAAATTATCCTGATACAGAATTTGGAGTTTTAAAAGGAATAGTTAGTAACATATCTTTAATTCCTGATAAAGATGGTTTGTATTTAATAGATGTAAAACTTCCAGAAAAATTAATGACGTCGTACAATAAAGAAATAGACTTTAAGCAAGAAATGAGAGGTTCTGCCGAAATTATCACAGAAGATTTAAGATTGATTGAGCGTTTCTTTTATCAATTTAAAGAAATTTTAAAAAGGTAAAACGTGTACTTTGGATTAAGTGAAATGTTTTACAAGAAACTTGACATTTTAAATTGCAATAAATTAAAACGATGTTTTTCCCTTTTTCGAAAAAAGATAGCATAGCAATCATTAAGATTTAAACAAATAAAATCTATAAAACTCTCCATCTTTTTTTCTCTCATCTTTTATCCTAAACCTGTACCTTTGTAAGTCCTATAAAATATGTATTTATGAGCAAGCAAAGCAGAAGACGAGAAGCTTTAGTATATCACGCCAAACCAACACCAGGTAAAATAAAAGTTGTTCCTACCAAAAAATACGCCAGTCAACGCGATTTGTCGTTGGCTTATTCGCCAGGCGTTGCCGAGCCTTGTTTGGAAATAGCAAAGGATATAGACAACGTTTATAAATACACGACCAAAGGAAATTTGGTAGCGGTAATATCCAACGGAACAGCAGTTCTAGGACTTGGAAATATTGGTCCAGAAGCATCCAAGCCTGTAATGGAAGGCAAGGGATTGCTGTTTAAAATATTCGCAGATATTGACGTGTTCGATATAGAGGTGGATACCGAAGATGTTGAAACATTTATACAAACCGTAAAAATGATTGCACCAACGTTTGGTGGAATTAATCTAGAAGATATAAAGGCTCCTGAAGCTTTTGAAATAGAACATAGACTAAAAGCCGAGTTGGATATTCCAGTGATGCATGATGATCAGCATGGAACAGCTATTATTTCAGCAGCTGCATTATTAAATGCATTAGAACTCGCCGAAAAAAATATTCAAGATGTTCAAATAGTGATTAGTGGTGCAGGAGCAGCAGCTATTTCATGTTCACGTTTATACCAAGCTTTTGGTGCTAAACGTGAAAACATGGTGATGTTAGATAGCAAAGGTGTTATTCGCCAAGATCGTGATAGTTTAACACCTGAAAAGACCGAATTCGCTACACATAAGAAAATAGATACTATTGAAGAGGCCATGAATAATGCCGATGTATTTATTGGTCTTTCTACTTCGGATATTGTATCACCAGATATGCTCCTTTCTATGGCGAATGACCCGATTGTTTTTGCTATGGCAAATCCAGACCCAGAAATTCAATACGATATTGCCATTGCAACTCGTAAGGATATTATTATGGCAACTGGCCGTAGTGACCATCCAAATCAAGTGAATAATGTGTTGGGTTTTCCGTTCATTTTTAGAGGCGCTTTAGATGTTCGTGCGACTAAAATTAATGAAAAAATGAAAATGGCAGCTGTAAAAGCTATTGCCCATTTAGCCAAAGAAGCGGTTCCAGAGCAAGTAAATATTGCCTATGGTGAAACGCGTTTAACCTTTGGTCGCGATTATATTATTCCTAAACCGTTTGATCCACGATTAATTTCGCAAATTCCACCTGCTGTAGCCAAAGCTGCCATAGAAAGTGGTGTGGCTAAAAACCCAATTACGGACTGGGATAAATATGAAAATGAATTGTTAGAGCGTTCGGGTTCTGATAATAAAATAGTACGTTTACTTTTAAATCGCGCCAAATTAAACCCGAAACGCGTTGTGTATGCTGAAGCAGATCATCTGGATGTTTTAAAAGCTGCTCAAATTGCGCATGATGAAGGTATTGCGCTTCCTATTTTACTGGGTAGACGTTCCGTAATCGAACAATTAAAAGAAGAAATTGAATTTGATGCTGATGTCCCAATTATTGATCCAAAATCAGATGAAGAAGAAGCGCGTTTAAAAAAGTATGCCAAAGTCTATTGGGAACAAAGTAAGCGAAAAGGTGTAACCTTGTATTCCGCAGAAAAAATGATGCGAGAGCGTAATTATTTTGCTGCCATGATGGTTAATGAAGGTGATGCTGATGCGTTAATTTCTGGTTTTTCACGTAGTTATCCTTCAGTTGTTAAGCCCATGTTGGAACTCATTGGTTTAGCGCCTGGTTCTACACGTATTGCAACCACCAATGTGTTAATGACACAACGTGGACCCTTATTTTTAAGTGATACGGCAATCAATATTAATCCATCCGCATCGGATTTAACAAAAATTGCGCAAATGACGGCTGGTGTCGTGAAAATGTTTGGAATGGAGCCTGTTATGGCTATGATTTCGTATTCAAATTTTGGTTCTTCAAAAAACCAAACTGCCACAAAGGTTGGTGAAGCTGTTGCTTATTTACATAAACGCCATCCAAATTTATTGGTAGATGGTGAGTTGCAAGCAGATTTCGCGTTAAATAGTGAGATGCTGCAAGATACATTTCCATTTTCTAAATTAGCTGGAAAAAAGGTCAATACCTTAATATTTCCCAATTTAGAATCAGGAAATATTACCTATAAATTATTGAAAGAATTGAATCAAGCAGATTCTATTGGACCAATTATGATGGGTATGCGTA
The DNA here is from genome assembly GCA_965655805.1 of Flavobacteriaceae bacterium. Taxonomy (GTDB): domain Bacteria; phylum Bacteroidota; class Bacteroidia; order Flavobacteriales; family Flavobacteriaceae; genus Algorimicrobium. The sequence continues at coordinate 30,790 of CBFHJN010000005.1, read as the reverse complement.
AACCAATTCATATTCTACAATTAGAAGCCAGTGTAGATGAAATTGTGAACATGACAGCCATTGCAGTTATTGATGCTCAACAAAAAGAAAAATTGGAAGAAGCACAAAAAGCGTGATTCCATTGGGAAACACCTTTGTTTTGTCAATAATTTTATTACATTTGAGAGTTAATATATTGTTAATTAATGATTACACATATTCAGGGAAGACTTGTTGAAAAAAGGCCAACAGACGTTGTTATTGATTGCAATGGTGTTGGCTATCATTTAAATATATCACTGCACACTTTTTCACAAATACCAGAAAATGAAAATCTTAAGTTGTATACGCACCTTCAAGTCAAGGAGGACTCGCATACATTATTTGGTTTTTCATCTTTGGCTGAACGTGAAATATTTCGCATGCTTTTATCCGTTAGTGGTATTGGTGCTAGTACAGCACGTACTATGCTATCTTCATTAACACCTGTTCAAGTACGTGAAGGTATTGCACTTGGTGATGTAGCGTTAATACAATCAATTAAAGGAATTGGAGCGAAAACCGCGCAACGTGTTATTTTAGATTTAAAAGATAAAATTTTGAAAGTCTATGATATCGATGAAAATTCAGCACCTCAAAGCAATACAAACAAAGATGAAGCGTTATCTGCTTTAGAAGTTTTGGGTTTTACAAAAAAACAATCCGAACGTGTTATAGACAAATTTTTAAGTCAAGAGCCACAAGCAAATGTTGAAACCATTATTAAGCAAGCGCTAAAAAATTTATAATAGATTTTGAATACAACCAACTCTAATTTATTTATATCCTTAAAAAACTGCGTACTAATTGTTGGTGCGCTTTTGTGTTCCGTATTAGCTTGGTCACAAACGGAGCCTACAGAACAAGATTCTATACCAACAGGGTTTAACCTTGGCAATATGCAAATGCCAAATCCTTCCAGTATTGAATCTAAATATAAATATGATCCCATTACAGATCGCTATATTTATACCGAAACCGTAGGTGCTTTTAATATTAATTACCCAATAATTTTAACTCCTGAAGAATATCAGGATTTAATTGTCAGACAAAATTTACAGTCCTACTACAAACAAAAAATTGATGCGTTTGATGGTGTTAAAGATGGCAGTGAGGACGAACAGAAAAATTTATTACCAGAATTCTATGTTAATTCTGGCTTTTTTGAAACCATTTTTGGAAGTAATACTATTGAAGTGATTCCGCAAGGTTCCGTAGAAATGGATTTGGGTATTTTATTTACTAAACAAGATAATCCAGCATTTTCTCCCAGAAACAGAAGTAGTTTCACCTTTGACTTTGATCAACGAATCAGTTTAAGTTTATTGGGTAAAGTAGGTACAAGATTACAGGTTACGGCCAATTATGATACGGAATCTACTTTCGATTTTCAGAATTTAATAAAATTGGAATACACACCAACTGAAGATGATATTATTCAGAAAATTGAAGTTGGTAACGTGAGCATGCCTTTAAACAGTTCTTTAATTACAGGTGCTCAAAGTTTATTTGGTGTAAAAACAGAGCTACAATTTGGAAGAACAACCATTACTGGTGTGTTTTCAGAACAACGATCAGACAGACGAACCGTTGTAGCCCAAGGAGGTGGAACTTTAGAAGAGTTTGACTTCTTTGCTCGAGATTATGATGAAAATCGTCACTTCTTTTTAGCACACTATTTTAGAGATAACTATGATGACGCGTTGGCCAATTATCCATTTATCAATACCAACGTTCAAATAACACGTATTGAGGTTTGGGTAACCAATAGAACCAATCGTACTGAAAATGTTCGGAATATTGTAGCACTTCAGGATTTAGGGGAATCCAACCCAGATCCAGCAGCAAATGATATTTTGTTAAACCCTATTCCTCCAGGGTTTTTAAATGCAGGTCCGAATGCATTTCCTAATAATGGTAATAATGATTTTGACCCTACAGCTATTGGTTCAGGGTCTGTTTTAAATGATAATATTCGAGATATTGCAACTGCTCAACAAGGTTTTGGTAGCCTTTCAAATGTTGTAAGTGAAGGTTCAGATTATGCCAAATTAGAAAATGCTAGAAAATTAACAGAAGGTCAAGAATATACAGTAAATACGCAATTGGGATACATTTCCTTAAATCAGCGTTTAAATAATGACGAAGTTGTAGCAGTAGCCTTTCAATATACCGTTGGTGGGCAAGTATATCAAGTTGGTGAGTTTGCCAATGGTGGTGTAGATCCCACAAATATTGATAACTCGGGTACTATTACAACAGTGACAAATAATACTTTGGTTTTAAAATTATTAAAAAGCCCCATAACAAATGTGCAGCAGCCAATTTGGGATTTAATGATGAAAAACATTTATGATACTGGAGCGTATCAATTAAGCCAAGAAGATTTTAAATTAAATATTTTTTACAACGAAGCATCGCCATTAAATTTTATTTCACCAGTTGCAGGAACACCTTTTCCAGATTTTGAAGGTGATCCAATTCAAGAAACCACCTTGTTGCGTTTATTCAATTTTGATCGCGTTAACTTTAATAACGATCCACAAACCAATGGTGATGGATTTTTTGACTTTGTGCCAGGCATTACCGTTTTACCGCAAAATGGTAAAATTGTTTTCACGAAAGTCGAACCGTTTGGTGAATATTTATTTAATACCTTATCATTATCCAACGCAGAAGATTATAATAACGATTTAACATATAACGCCAACCAAGCCAAATATGTTTATGATGTGTTATACAAGCAAACAAAAGCAGCCGCTTTAGAAGAGGCTGATAAAAATAAATTTTTATTAAAAGGACGTTATAAATCCGAAGGAGGCGATGGTATTCCAATAGGCGCATTCAATGTGCCGCGAGGTTCCGTTACGGTAACGGCTGGAGGTAGAACCTTGGTTGAAGGTGTTGATTATACCGTGAACTATCAAGGTGGAACAGTTCAAATTTTAGATGAAGCCTTAAAAGCGTCTAATACGCCTATTCAAGTTTCCACCGAAAACAATGCGGTTTTTGGTCAGCAAACTAAACGTTTTACAGGCGTAAATGTAGAACACAAATTCAGTGATAATTTTGTTATTGGCGGAACATGGTTGCATTTAAATGAACGACCAATTACGCAAAAAGCAAACTATAGTCAAGAACCTATTAATAATCATGTTTTTGGTTTTAACGGAAACTATTCCACCGAAGTCCCATTTTTGACGCGTTTAGTTAATAAACTTCCAAATATTGACACAGACGTGATGTCTAATGTTTCTGTTCGTGGAGAATTTGCGTATTTAGCGCCTGGTTCGCCGAAAGGAACCGATTTTCAAGGTGAAGCCACATCCTATGTGGATGATTTTGAAGGGACGCAAAATAACATCGATTTAAAATCGCCTCAATCATGGTTCCTATCCAGTAGACCTCGTGGTATAAATGGTAATAATGACGACCAAAATGGGATTGCTCAAGGTTTTGATCGTGCGTTACTAAATTGGTATACTATTGATCCGGTTTTTTACAGCAACCGAAGTCCAGATGGTATTTCAGATGATGATATTTCTGACTTGTTTACGAGTCGTGTGTTTATAAACGAATTATTTCCAGCACAAGATATTGCTCAAGGTCAAACAACTGTACTTTATACGTTGGATTTAGCCTATTATCCAGATGAACGTGGACCTTATAACTTTCAAACAAACAATATTGATATACCAAACAGCACGTTAACAAACCCAATAAATAGTTGGGCAGGTATCACAAGACAATTAACATCAACCGATTTTGAACAGGCAAACGTAGAATATATCGAGTTTTGGTTGCAAGATCCCTTTCAAGAAAATCAAGCAAACCCTGGTGGAAAGCTGGTGTTTAATTTGGGTAATATTTCTGAAGATGTCGTAAAAGATGGTCGTAAACTATATGAAAATGGTCTGCCAATTGACGGAAATGTTATTGGTGTTTTACCACAATCACCTTCATGGAATACGGTGTATCCGCAAAATCAATCCTTAATTTATGCTTTTGATACTACCGGTGAAGAGCGCGCTAATCAAGATGTTGGTTACGATGGTTATGATGATAATGATGAACGCACCATTTTTACAGATTATTCAGCGCTAGCCGATCCTGCAAATGACAATTATAGCTATTTTTTAAACGTTGATGGCGATATTTTTCAACGTTATAAGAGTTATAATGGCGTAGATGGTAACTCACCAGATACATTTTCTGATACCAATCGTGGTTCTACAACACAACCAGATGTGGAAGATGTGAATCGTGATAATACAATGAATACTATAGATAGCTATTTTGAGTATGAATTGGATATTAAGCCAACCGAATTAAATATTAACAACCCATATATTGTAGATGTAAAGGAAAGTCAAATTAGAAGTTTACCAAATGGGCAAACAGTAATTCCAAAATGGTATCAATTTAGAATACCTGTTGATGATATTGATAGAACTGCAGTTGGAGGAATTTCTGATTTGCGTTCTATCCGATTTGCTAGAATGTATCTTAAAGAGTTTACCGAAAAAACGGTTATGCGTTTTGGAACACTAGATTTAGTGCGCAGTGAATGGCGTCGTTATACACAAACGTTAGATAGCGACGAAGGTGATCCAGCATTAGATAATACGGAGTTTTCGGTTGGTGTTGTTAGTACCTTAAAAAATGATGGTAGTTACCAGTCGCCTCCAGGCGTTGATCCAGAAGAACTTTTCAATAACAATACCGTTGTTCGTCAAAATGAGCAATCATTATTATTAGACGTTTGTGGATTAGAATCGGAAGACGGTCGAGCGGTTTTCAAAAATATCCAAGTAGATATGCGTCAATACAAGCGTTTACGGATGTATATGCATGCAGAAGATGGCGATCAACCAGGATTAGGAGATGATGATTTATTTGGTTTTATAAGACTGGGTAATGATTTAACTCAAAATTATTACGAAATCATGGTGCCGCTTAAGGTCTCACAAGGATTTTCCAGAGAAGCACTTTGGCCAGAAGCCAACGAAATTAATTTACCATTGGAATTGCTGCAACAAATAAAATCTAAATCCATTGCAGCCGGAAATATCAATAATTTAGATCCAACCTATTATGAAGTTATTGGGGAACAATTAAGTGATTTGCCAGTTAATGAATATGATGCCCTTCCAGTTGGTATTAGCGATGCCGATAATTATCATCGAGTGGCTATTATTGGAAATCCTAATTTTGGTGATGTTAGAACCTTAATGGTTGGTGTTAAAAACAGAACAGCGCTTAATAAATGTGCTGTTGTTTGGTTGAATGAATTACGCTTATCTGATATGGATAGCGAAGGTGGTTGGGCAGCCGTTTTAAGTATGGATTCCAATATAGCCGATTTTGCTAGTGTTAGTGCAACAGGGCGTAAAAGCACATCTGGATTTGGTAGTATTGAGCAAGGTCCACAAGAACGTAGTCGGGAAGATGTTGAGCAATATGATGTAGTTACGAATGTTAATGTTGGCCAATTATTACCAGAAAAATGGGGAATTCAAATCCCGTTTAATTATGGTGTGGGTGAAGAACGCATAACACCTAAATATGACGAGTTTTATCGTGATATCGAATTACAAACGCAATTGGATAATAATGCCGATCAGGATTCCATTTTAAAAGTGAATGAAAATTTCACCAAACGAAAAAGTATAAATTTCATTGGTGTTCGTAAAATTAGAACAGGAGAATCTGCTCCAAAATTTTACGATGTGGAAAATTTAACCGTAAATTATTCTTTCAATAAGGTTGAACATCGTGACTTTGAAATTGAGAGTGCAGTTGATAAAAACGTACGTGCAGGTGTTAATTACGCCTACAATTTCGCGCCTCTAAATATTGAGCCTTTTAAGAAAAACGATTCCTTATTCATGGGCAAATATTGGAAAATTTTAAAGGATATTAATGTCAATCCATTGCCAGCAAGTATTACGGTTAATTCCAATATTAATAGGCAGTTTAATAAGCAGAAATTCAGAGAAATAGATTTAGGTGGCGCAAATATTGGACTTGAAGAGTTATACAGACGTAATTATACATTCGATTTTGGGTATACCATAAACTACAACCTAACCAAGTCGTTAACTATGAATTTCACGGCTTCTAATGTTAATATTGTTCGAAATTATTTTAAAGATAATATTATTAATGGTGAACAAAATCCGGAATTAGATGTTTGGGATGGTTTCTTTGATTTTGGAGACCCTAATACCCAATACCAACAATTAGGTATTAATTACGAAATTCCAATAAATAAAATACCAACCTTTGCTTTTGTTGATGCTACCTATTCTTATAGTGGCGAATTTCAATGGCAAAAAGGTTCTGATTTATTTGGTGATTTAGATGTCAATGGTATTACATATGATTTAGGTAACACGATTTCAAATGCTAATCAGCACAACCTGACCACGACCTTCAATATGAGTAAACTTTACAACTATGTTGGTTTGAAAAAGAAAACTGTTCGTAAATCAACGTCGCAAGGTATAGATGCTAAAAAATCTCCTACACCTCCAGGACAACAAAGTCTAGAGAAAGCTGGTCCAGTTGCTCCGGACAAAAAAGTGGCAAAAAACAATACAGGAACCAAACTTTTAAATACGGGAATTGGTATAGTAACAGCCGTAAAACGAATTCAATTTAATTATGCTGAAACTAATGGTACTTATTTACCAGGTTATCTGCAAACACCTGGATTTATTGGTACATTAAAACCAACTGCTGGCTTTACATTTGGTAGCCAAAGTGATGTTAGAGGTATGGCAGCAAGACGTGGCTGGTTAACTCTATATCCAGATTTTAATGATCAGTATCGTGTAAATAAAACGCGCCAATTAGATTATTCGGCAAATATTGAACCCTTTAACGATTTACAAATTGATTTGGTTGGCAATAGAATGTATTCTGAAAACTACACAGAAAACTACCGAGTTAATGATTTAGGAAGCGAATTAGAATACGAATCTTTAACGCCTAATGCATTTGGAAACTTTAATATTTCAACAGTATTAATAAAAACAGCATTTAGTTCAAGTGATGAAAACCAATCGCAAACTTTTGATGAGTTTAGAACAAACCGATTAAAAGTGGCCAATAGATTAGCAGAAAAATTTTACGGAAATTCGGGCTATCCAGTTGATGCCGAAGGCTATCCAGTTGGTTTTGGTAAAAACAGTCAATCTGTATTATTGCCATCATTCCTATCGGCATATTCAGGGCAAAAAGCCGAAAAAGTCTCTTTAAGTGCTTTCCGTGATGTACCAATTCCAAACTGGGATATTAAATATACCGGATTAATGAATTTAAAATGGTTTAAAAATAAGTTTAAGCGTTTTTCTATTGTTCATGGATACCGTTCAAACTACACCATAAATCAATTCCGCTCTAATTTAGATTATGATGCAAATAACCCAACGGTAACGGATCAAAGTGGAAATTTCAAAAACGAAAAATTGTATAGCAACATCAATTTAAGCGAAATGTTTACGCCTCTTTTCAGAATAGATATGGAAATGAAAAGCTCTATAAAAGTTCTATTGGAAATGAAAAAAGATCGCTTGTTGTCATTAAGTTTTGATAATAATTTAATGACCGAAATTCAAGGAAATGAATATATTGTTGGCTTAGGTTATCGTATCAAAGACGTAAGAATCAAATCAAAATTAGCAGGACCTAAAAAACGTATTGTTAGCGATTTGAATATGAAAGCGGATGTTTCCGTTCGAGACAATAAAACAATTATCCGATATTTAGATTTGGATAATAATCAAATTACGTCTGGACAGACCATTTGGTCGTTGAAGTTTTCAACAGATTACGCGTTTAGTAAAAACCTAACGGGTATTTTCTATTTTGATTATGCTTTCTCGGAATACGCAATTTCAACAGCATTTCCGCAGACAACAATTCGTTCAGGTATTACATTGCGATATACTTTTGGTAATTAATACGTATTTGTTTGAAAATATCAAGCGAATAAATACATTTGTAAAAAATATAAAAATCATGAATATTCCATCCGAATTAAAATATACTAAAGACCATGAGTGGGTTAAACTAGAAGGTGATATTGCCACTGTAGGTGTTACAGATTTTGCTCAAAGCGAGTTAGGTGATATTGTTTATGTTGAAGTTGAAACCGTAGATGAAACTTTAGATGCTGATGAGATTTTTGGATCTGTGGAAGCTGTAAAAACAGTATCAGATTTATTTTTACCAGTTACTGGTGAAATTATTGAGTTCAATGAAGCTTTAGAGGATGCGCCAGAAACTGTAAATAATGATCCTTATGGTGCTGGTTGGATGATAAAAGTAAAATGTTCAGATGTTTCACAGGTGGACGGATTACTATCAGCAGACGACTATAAAGAACTTATTGGTGCTTAAAAAGTACGCATTATCAATTTCTATATGTTATACGTTGGCTCTGCTAGCGGTGAGTTTAATACGATTAGATTTTGATAATATTGAAGATTTAGTACCCTCGTTTAGCGATAAAATTTTTCATTTTGGAGCTTACGGGTTGCTAACCTTACTTTGGTTTTATACCATGAGGATGAGGTTTAACTATAACAAAATTGTAACATTAATTTTTGTGGTAGCCGGATGTATTGCATTTGGTACAATTATTGAAGTATTACAAAAAGAATTAACAAACACGCGTTTTTTTGATTGGTATGATATAACAGCAAATATTGGAGGTGTCCTAATGGTGACTTCCATTCTGTTCTTTTACAAAAAAAGTGACGTTAAATAATATTAATCGTTTGTATAATTGCCAATTTATTGGTTATTTTAGCAGGCAGTAATAAATGTATAACTATGGAACCTAAAAAAAATCCGAAAGCAAACGTTGGTAGAAACAGTTCATTGTTTTTTGCCATTGGATTAGCATTGATGTTGTTTTTAACAAATTATGCTATCAACTACAAAACCTATGATAAAGAACTGATAGATATTGGTACTTTAGATATGGGTGACGAACTTGAAGAAGAAGTTCCAATTACAGAAACCATTGCTACACCACCACCACCACCACCACCACCTGCAGCGCCAGAAGTGATTGAAGTTGTTGAAGATGAAGAAGAGGTTGAAGAAACGGTAATCGAATCAACGGAAACAAGTCAAGAAGAAGAAATTGTTGAAATTGAGGAAGTTGAAGTTCAAGAAGTTGAAGAGGTAGAAGAAGTTCCTTTTGCAGTCATTGAAAACGTTCCAGTTTTCCCAGGTTGTGAAAGCGGTAACAACGAAGCTAAAAAAGCGTGTATGAACAAAAAGATGAATGAATTCATTGGAAATAAATTCAACACAGAGCTAGCTCAAGAACTAGGTTTATCAGGTATTCAACAAATTCGTGTTTTCTTCAAAATTGATAAAACAGGTGAAATTGTTGATATCAAAGCGCGAGCACCACACCCAAGTTTGGAAAAAGAAGCCATGCGTGTTATTGGTTTATTGCCTAAAATGAAACCAGGAAAACAACGAGGAAAAGCCGTAAGAGTACCTTACTATATTCCAATTAAATTCCAAGTTCAAGACTAAATACAATATAGTTTCTATAAAATAATAAAGTCCCGTTACCCATTCAGTAACGGGATTTTTGTTTTGGTATATTTATTGCTCTGTTTTTCATAATACAAACTTGCTTGCCTTTTGGTATGCATTAAAAACGCTCTTATTATGAAAAACCTGAAGAAAGACAACGGAAAAAATTGGCAAAGTGAATCTACAGAAAAAATGTTTAACAGACATGATGTTAATTTGCAAAAAAACGCAACCATTTACTTTCAAGTGGGTTTAATTTTGTGTTTGCTTGTCGCTTATGGTTTATTGGAAATGCGCTTTCAAAACTTCAAAGAAGATTTACCGACGATAGATTTGGCTGATAATATACCGACCGAATATACTATGGATAGCTATCAGATTTATAAAACTCCAGTTGAAGAGCCTGTGATTGAGAAAAAAAAGGCGCCAAGTAACTCTACTGATCCTCAAGTTGTAGATAATAATACTACCGGAATGGAAACACCTACAGACTTTTTAGGCGAAGATACACCTGATGATAAACCCGATTTGGATGCAGGTCAAGTTCAGGTAGTTGAACTACCAAAAGACCCAATTAATATTATGCTAGTGGAAAAAGTGCCTGTTTTTCCTGGTTGTGAATGGGCAACAAATAATGATGCACGTCGTGCGTGTTTAAATGAAAAAATAACACATTTTGTTTCTAATCATTTTGATGCAGATAAAGGGCAATCAATAGGGCTTGAAGGTTCGCAGAAAATTTTTGTCAATTTTAAAATTACAAAAAATGGTGATATTGAAATTATACAAACAAAAGCACCTCATATAAAACTTGAAAAAGAAGCCAACCGGGTCATTAACAATCTACCAAAAATGGCGCCTGCTAAACATGGTAATACATCGGTAGATGTCCTTTTTACCTTACCTATTAACTTTCATGTAAAATATTAGTGCAAATAATTTTTCATCTAAAATGCCGTTATTATAAGAACTATGATAACGGCATTTTTATGTGCCTGTTATTAAAAAAATAGTATCTTTCAGCACTCATAAAATCATATTTAATGCACATAAAGAACTACTGTATCATTCTGCTTCTTTTACTTTCTTGTGGCTTATTTGCGCAATCAAATACGTTTTACGAGAAACCACCTGTTTTCCCAGAATGTGAATCGGTTGATGCAGGTGCTTTTCAGACTTGTTTTGATAATCAAGTTTTCAAAAAGGTTTTTAATACCTTTAAAGTTCCTAATATCGTTTCAGAAGAAAACTACCAAGGTGATGTAGTTATTTTATTTGAGGTGGATAAAGAAGGCGAATTCCGAGTTATATACGTAGATGCCATGTATTCGGAATTAAAAGACGAGGCAAAACGGGTTTTCGATGAATTTCCAAAAATTAAACCTGCTACCTATAATGGGAATCCAACCTTCAAGCAATATTCATTCGCTTTAAAAATTCCATTAGTGCAACAAACGGTTGTAACAAAAGATTTATCTAAAGACGAACAAATTGCCGAATTGGAACGAGGTACTAAACAAGAATATGATAGTGTAAACGCTAATTTAAAGCCGTTTTCTAATAAAGAATATACCAGTCAATTAAACATTCCATTTACACATGAATATTATTCACGATTCGGCCGAAATATTAATTTGGTAGGTACCAATAGTCACACAAGTTCCAAACCTTATATGTATGAAGATGTTTCAAAATACTATGATTTTGAAGCTGAAAAAGAAGCGTTGGCTAAAACAAAATCCTCCTTTGCTGGAAGAAAATTGTGGAATGAACGCTTGGTTCGTGTTGAAGGAAAAGATTATTGGTTTGCAGTTGATCCTATTTTCGATTTTGAGGTTGGTAAGGATACGGAAGCCGATTTTGGGTCTACCTTTAACAATACGAGAGGGGTAAACATTCAAGGTGGTCTTGGAAAAAAGTTTAGTTTTTATGCGTCCGTTTTTGAGAGTCAAGGCCGTTTTGCGCAGTATTATAACCAATATGCCGAATCCATTAAAGCTGCTGACGAAGTCGCTATTATTCCTGGTCGAGGGATTGCCAAGCGCTTCAAGGACGATGCTTACGATTATCCTGTAGCAGAAGCCTATTTGTCGTTCACGCCATATAAATTTTTTAATGTACAGTTCGGTCAAGGCAAAAACTTTATTGGTGATGGCTATCGTTCTTTATTTACAAGTGATGTGGCCAGTCCAAATCCGTTTTTAAAGTTGAATACCACGTTCTGGAAAATAAAATACACTAATACTTGGATGTGGCTAAAAGATTCAAGACAAGATGTTATTGATCCTGAAGGCGCTTATTTAAGTAAATACATGGCAACGCATTTTTTAAGTTGGAATGCCACAAAGCGTTTAAATATTGGTTTTTTTGAATCCGTAATTTGGGCAAAATCTGATAATCGTGGTTTTGATGTAAGCTATTTAAATCCCATTATTTTTTATCGTGCTATTGAGTTTGAAACAGGTCAAGATGCAGGAAATGCGGTTATGGGTTTATCAGCAAAATACAAACTGAATGATAATATTAATGTATATGGGCAATTTATTTTGGATGAATTTTCATTAGCCGATATGACTGGTGGAAATAAAAGCTGGAAAAATAAATATGGATATCAATTAGGGATAAAATACTACGAAGCTTTTAAAGTGAAAAACTTAATGCTACAAGCGGAATATAATCGTGTGCGTCCTTATACGTATTCTCATAACACAATTGTACTAAATTATGGGCATAACAACCAAAGTATGGCGCATCTTTGGGGAGCCAATTTCAGTGAGCTTGTATTAATTGGTCGTTATCATTATAAGCGTTGGTTTGGAAATGCAAAATTTATTGTTGGTGAACGTGGTCTGGACTTTAATAATGGCGTAGATAACTTTAGTTATGGAGGCGATATATATCGTAATTATAATGACAGGCCTTATGATAATGGCGTTACAGTGGGTCAAGGAAACAAGGCTATCACCATGTTTGCAAATTTACAAGCAGGCTATTTGATAAATCCAGCTACTAATTTAAAATTGTTTGCAGACATTACTTTCCGTGATTTTAATCCAGATACCGTAAATGCAACCACTTTTAAAAGTAATACTGTTTGGTTTAATATAGGAATTCGTACCGATTTATTTAATTGGTATTTTGATTTGTAGAATTAACTTTTCAAAGTATCTTTGCACTCGCAATACACGCGTAACAAGCAACTATTACTTTGAGTAAGCAAGCCACTTTACCTGTTAAACATACGATCATTTCTGATTTTAAAGAAATCACGAAAATGCGCTTATCATTAAGCGTTGTTTTTTCTTCAATTGCAGGTTATCTTTTAGGTGCCGAAACAGTCGATTTTACGATACTTTTCCTTTTAGCTTTAGGTGGTTACTTTATGGTAGGTGCTTCCAACGCATTCAATCAAATTATTGAAAAGGATTTAGATGCTTTAATGGATCGTACCAAAAACAGACCTGTTGCTGCTGGTAGGATGTCCGTTAATGTTGCATTCACAATTGCCTGTCTTTTCACTGTTTTAGGAATTGGCATATTGTATTCCATCAATCAGCAAACGGCCATGTTTGGTGCTATTTCCATCTTTTTATATACTTGTGTTTACACACCATTAAAAACAAAAACACCTTTATCAGTTTTTGTTGGTGCTATTCCAGGAGCTATTCCGTTTATGTTAGGTTGGGTAGCGGCTACAAATGATTTTGGTATTGAGCCAGGAACCTTATTTGCAATCCAGTTTTTTTGGCAGTTTCCACATTTCTGGGCAATCGGTTGGTTTTTATTTGACGATTATAAAAAAGGTGGGTTTTTTATGTTGCCAACAGGCAAACAAGATAAAGGAACTGCCAAACAAACCATTATATACTGCGTTTGGACGTTATTGGTGTCTATCGTGCCTGTTTTTGGAGTTACAGGTAGATTAGAACTATCCATTGTGGCAGCCGTAATTGTCTTCATATTAGGATCAGGTATGTTGTATTACGCCATTCAATTATATAAAAAAATGAGTGTTCAAGCTGCCAAACAATTAATGTTGGCAAGTGTACTGTACATAACATTATTACAAATAGTCTACGTAGTAGATAAATTTATAAGATAACCATGGATTTAACCCAAGGAACATTAGTAGAGAAAAAAGGCAGAGCAAAAAAAATGATGCTTTGGTTTGGAATATTATCATTAATCATGTCGTTTGCAGGCTGGACAAGTGCGTTTGTAGTCAGTAGTACACGACCGGATTGGGCTGCTGACTTTCAGCTTCCGCAAGCATTTTTAATAAGCACCTTTGTTATTATAGCTAGTAGTATAACCATTTGGTTGGCTAAACGCAGTATGGCACAAAGTAACAGGCGAATGACAACCATATGGTTATTGTCAACCTTTGTTTTAGGTGTGGTTTTTATTTACAATCAATTTATAGGGTTTCAACAAATTATAGAATTAGGTTATAATTTTACAGGTCCAACTAGTAATGTTACTATGAGTTATATCTATTTAATAGCTGTAGTTCATATTTTACACGTTGCCGTAGGGCTAATATGCCTTTTGGTCGTAATTTATAATCATTTTAAACAGAAGTATTCAGCGGACAATATGTTAGGCATTGAATTAGCCGCAACATACTGGCATTTTGTAGATTTACTTTGGGTCTATCTCTTTTTATTCTTATATTTCGTAGGTTAAATTGAACCGCTAAATACGTGAGCAAGAACGGGTAATTCCGGATATCTTCGTATTGAATCTAAAATATTAGAGTGGATGTTTCTTTAAAAAGATAAATTGATTATTTTTGTGCAACTTTTATTAACTAAACCTAACATATGAGTACTACAGTTGTAAAAACTGGAACAGAAGGTAAAACCTGGGGAGGCGGCAACCAACCGCTAAAAGCAAGTTATGGTAAAATGATGATGTGGTTTTTTATCGTATCAGATGCTTTAACGTTTTCAGGATTTTTAGCAGCCTACGGATTTTCCAGATTTAAGTTTATTGGATCTTGGCCAATTGCCGATGAGGTCTTTACCCACGTACCATTTTTACATGGACAAGAATTGCCCATGATTTATGTTGCGTTTATGACGTTTATATTAATTATGTCATCCGTTACTATGGTTTTAGCCGTTGATGCTGGTCATCATATGAACAAAGCTAAAGTGACGTTTTATATGTTCTTAACCATCATTGGTGGTGTTATATTCGTTGGTTCTCAAGCTTGGGAATGGGCTACGTTTATTCAAGGTGATTATGGTGCTATTCAAACAAAAGGTGGTCATATCCTTCAATTTGTAGATACTGATGGAAATCGTGTAGCTTTAAAAGACTTTGTAGTGGCTGAAACTAAAGATAGAACGCAGCATGAACGTAAAAATGGTTTATGGTTTACGGATGAAGGTTCAAGGCCAACATATACGGTAAATGAAGTTATTACTGGTTTAGAATCTCACGATAATATTTTAATTAGAACGGAAATATTAAATGAACAGGGTCATAAAACGGTTCTTTCTAGAGGTGAATCCGTACAGAAACTGAAAAAAGATGGTAAAGCCGTAGTTGAAGGTGCAAATCTAGTCGTCAACGAATATGGCGCACCATTATTTGCTAATTTCTTTTTCTTTATTACCGGATTTCACGGATTTCACGTACTTTCTGGAATTATAATTAATATCATTATTTTCTTTAATGTTATTTTAGGAACATACGAGCGACGAGGAAGTTATGAAATGGTTGAAAAAGTAGGTCTTTATTGGCACTTTGTAGATTTAGTTTGGGTATTTGTATTCACATTCTTCTACCTTGTTTAATTATAGATAATACAGTTAAAAATGGCAGACGCACATAAATTAGAAATATTTAGAGGTTTATTAAAGTTTAAATCTAATACTCAGAAAATTTGGGGTGTACTTATCCTACTTACAATTGTTACAGCAGATGAAGTTGTTTTAGGTATTTATAAACCAGAAGTATTAATGGGTCATATATTAGGTATGAAAATTCTAAATTGGATTTTTATCATATTAACTATTGTAAAGGCATATTATATTACTTGGGATTTCATGCACATGCGTGATGAAACAGCTGCATTAAGGCGTATGGTAGTTTGGACAGCAGTTTTCTTAATTTGCTACCTGATGTTTATCCTTTTGCAAGAAGGTGGTTATATAGAAAGTGTTTACCATGATGGTTATATAAAACAAGATTTTTAACATATATAATATTCTACAAAAGGCGGTTTTTAAACCGCCTTTTTTTATTTTTGCACTATGGAAAAGAAGCAAATAAAAAAATATACAATCCTAGGTGTTTTGTTTTTGCTGCCCGTATTATTTGTTTTAGTATTAACACTTTCAGAGGACAATTATAACCCTTTAGATGTTATTCATCAAAATGTAGTAGAATTCCCTGAAAATGCAGATAATATTGCGCTTAAAGATCATATTACGGTTTTAGCATTCTTTGGGAATAAACCAATGGATATGGCTATTGCAGCATCTAACCTTAAAGAATTAGTTTACGATAAATTTAAAGGTTTTAAAAAATTTCAAATTGTAGTACTTGTACCAAAAGGAACAGAAACTGAATCTGAAGCGTTGTTTAAAGAAATAGCACGTTATGAAGATTTACGTTTTTGGCATTTTGTTCATGTGGATGAAGCGGCTATTCAAAACATCTTTAATAGTTTAAAAGCCGACTTTAGTTTGTCAGATAATTTAGCAACCGATAATGTGTTTTTGGTAGATACAGATAGAAACCAAAGAGGCCGACTTGATGATAGGAGCGACAATGAAAAAGCAAGTAATAAACCCGTTTATGGTTTAGATGCCTACAATTGTATTCAAGTAGCTGTGATAAAAAATAAAATGAGTGCCGAAGATTTACGTGTTCTATTTACCGAATATCGCCAAAAACGAAAAGGTAATTTTGACTCGGAAAAAAGGCGTTCTAACGAATTAAATCCGGGAAAACATGAGCAATAAAACGAATTATTCATACGTAGGAATAGCCTTCGTGATTTTGGTATTTGGAATCTGGTTTATACCTAAAATAGTGGATCGCATTTCAAATGATGATACCGTCCGAAATGACACGAGAAGCGAGCAGGTTTCTAAAACCGATTATTCCAAACCTGAAAAATCAGATCTTGTTTTTATAAATATAAATGGTAAACCCAAAAAAGTGCCAGCATTTAGTTTTACCAATCAAAATGGCGAAACTATTACCGAACAGGATTATTTAGGAAAGGTATATTTGGTTGAATTCTTCTTTACCACTTGTCCAACCATTTGCCCAAGAATGAATGCAAATTTGGTTGAAATTCAAAATGAATTTAAAGATTTTAAAGATTTTGGTGTTGCTTCATTTTCAATCATGCCGGAAACAGATACTCCAGAAGTTTTGAAAGCCTATGCTGATGAATATGGTATAACAAATCCCAATTGGAATTTAATGACAGGTAATCAAGGTGCTATTTTTGAATTGGCTAACATTGGTTTCAATATTTATGTGGGTGAGGAACAAGACGAAGCTGGTTTTGAGCATTCGGGGAATTTCGCATTAATAGATAAAAACGGATTTATCCGTTCTAGACAAGATGATTTTGGGAACCCTAAAATTTTCTATTCAGGTATTATCAGTGAGGAGGAGAAGATTGACGAAGACGGACAGAAAGAAGAAATCAGTATGCTGAAAAAAGATATTGCTAAACTATTAAAAGAGTAATGAACCAGAATTTACAAGCAGAACAGAAGTATAACAAATGGATTATTGTCCTTTCAGTAGTTATTCCTATTGTCGTGGCAATTTTATTTGGTGTTAAAATCCCAAATACGGAACCATTGATGTTTTTACCACCAATTTATGCTACAACCAATGCCATTACAGCTTTGCTTTTGGTCCTGGCATTTTTAGCTATTACCAAAGGAAAACGCAAACTTCACGAAAACTTAATGAAAACGGCTATTTTGTTTTCTGTTGCTTTTTTAGTGATGTATGTGGCCTACCACATGACCAGTGATTCTACCAAATACGGTGGAGAAGGGGTTATGAAATACGTGTATTATGTAATTTTAATTTTGCACATTCTTTTATCTATTGTGGTAATTCCATTTGTTCTAATAACCTATGTTCGCGCAATTACGAATAACATTGAACGTCATAAAAAAATAGCACGTATTACCTTTCCGCTTTGGTTATTTGTTGCAGTTTCAGGTGTAGTTGTTTTTATTATGATTTCACCTTATTACGTATATTAAGTTTTATGACATGAAGAAGACACTCATTTTCACCAGTATAATCATGCTGTTTTGTACATTACCAGCCGAAGCCCAATGTGCTATGTGTCGCGCAGTTTTAGAATCTGAAGAAGGTCAAGTTCAAGCGGAAGGCATCAACAATGGTATTGTATATTTAATGGCAATTCCATATTTGTTAGTTGGTGGTATAGGTTTGCTTATCTACAGAAGTTTTAGAACCAAAAAGAATTAAATGCGTGCGTATTTAATTACGTTTATTATATGTTTTGGCTTTAATGTTCTGAACGCACAACGACTTTACGGGACCATTTCAGATAGTCTTTCAAACAAGCCACTAGCTTATGTGAATTTAAGCGTATTGCATTCAAATTATGGAACGTCCACAGATAGCGTTGGTAATTTTGTTTTTAATATTGATAAACATTCCAATGGCAGATTATTAATTTCCATTTTGGGATATCAGCCAAAAACCATCGCATTAAATCAATTTTCAGAGGCGAATAATTTATTAAATATCCGTTTAGTTCCGGCAATAACGGATTTGGATGATGTGTTGCTCGTCTATAAAAAAAAGAGATATTCTGCCACTAAAAGCCTAGGTGTAAAACGGCAGAAAATTAAATTTAAGTCGTCCGTGCCAATTGGTTATGAACGTTGTGTTTTTATTGAAAACGAAACATCTCGGAAAGGGAAAATTAAATCCGTTAGTTTTAAAGTTAAAAAAGGAGCCTCTGATATTTACGATGTCTATCCAGTTTATTTCCGAATTAAATTCTACCAAAAAGACAAGTATGCGTCTGGTCCAGGAACAGCTATTTCATTTTATGATAGCGTATTAAAACCAGCCAATAAAAATCAAACTATTAAACTGAAATTTGATGATACGTTTATTCCGTTCCTAGAATCGGGTATTTTTGTAGGTATTGAAACCCTAAACCCAGAACCTATAAAGCCATCAAAGTCCATGTATATTACAGTGCCCAATTTGGTAATGACTTATAATGATGAACCCTTAACATATTCCAGTTATCGCGGGCAACCTTGGACACATATGAAGCGTATAATGAAGTGGAAGGCCTTTGGGAAAACCACGTATTACTATACAAATCCGCTTGTTGAATTGGAGGTTCAATTCGAGAAATAACAGTCTACAAACCGTTTATTTATAAAAAGTTTAACAAGCCTTAAAAAGCGATACTTCAAAATATATATACATTTGTTGTAACATTTTTCAGTTTTGTAAGTCTTACTTGTAGAATAGAAATAAAACCAACTCGAATAAATTATGCTAACCATAAGCAAATTGCACAAATCCTATCCAATAGGTGATTCTAGTTTACATGTATTAAAAGGCATTGATCTTTCAGTAGAAGAAGGTGAAATGGTTGCCATTATGGGATCTTCAGGTTCAGGAAAATCTACCTTATTAAATATTATAGGCATGTTGGATGAAGCTGATGAAGGCGATTATATTCTAGATGGTGTTCCTATTAAAAACCTAACCGAGAAAAAAGCAGCTATTTATAGAAACAAATTTTTAGGTTTTATTTTTCAATCTTTCAATTTAATAAATTATAAAAATGCTATTGAAAACGTAGCATTACCATTATACTACCAAGGCATGAAACGTGCTGAACGTTTGGAGTTGGGTATGTTTCATTTAGAAAAAGTAGGTTTATCCAATTGGGCACACCACCTGCCAAATGAATTATCGGGTGGACAAAAGCAGCGTGTAGCCATTGCACGTGCTTTAGCAGCTAACCCCAAATTATTATTGGCTGATGAGCCTACAGGAGCATTAGATACCAAAACATCTTATGAGATTATGGCCTTCATTCAGCAGTTAAATGACGAAGGAAAAACTATCTTAATGGTGACGCATGAAGAGGACATTGCTAATATGTGTAAACGTATTGTACGTTTAAAAGATGGCGTTATTATGGAAGATGTTGTTGTAGAACAAGTAAGAGCTGAACAATATGTTTGATATAGATCTTTGGCGCGAAATATTTCAAAGTATTAATAAAAACCGAACCCGAAGTTTGCTTTCCGGATTTACGGTCGCCTTTGCTATTTTATTATTTGCTGTCCTTTTTGGTTTAGCCAATGGTTTGCAGAACACATTCTCTGAAGCCTTTAATGACGATGCCAATAACTCCATCATGATTTATTCTGGTATGACTACCAAGGCCAATAAGGGCCTTCAAGCTGGTAGACGTATTCAATTTAAAAATGAAGATTATGAGTACGTCAAGGATGAATTTGACGACAAGGTTCAGTTTATAACATCCCGAATATACAGGAATGTTACGGCAACTTTTAGAAATGAAAAAAGTAGTTATTCCGTTCGTGCTGTTCATCCAGATCACCAATATTTAGAAATGACAATAATCAATCAAGGTCGTTATATTAACGAAATGGATATTCAACAACATACGAAAGTGGTTGTCATTGGACGTTTGGTTGAAGAAGATTTATTTTTAAAAACAACTGCTTTAGGGAAATACATTAACCTAGATGGTATTCCGTACAAAGTGGTCGGTATTTTTTCTGATGATGGTGGTGATAATGAAGAACGCTTAATTTATATGCCTATTTCAACAGCACAACGCTTGTATGGTAATAATGATTATGTTGATCAAATTAATCTGACGTATAATCCGGAAATGGATTTTGATCAAGCCATTGCTTTTGGGCGAACCTTAACCAATAAAATGAAAAACCGATTTGATGTAGCCGATACTGATCAACGTGCTATTCGTATTCAAAATATGGCTGAAGGTACCAAAGCCGTGGGCCAAATGACAACCGCTTTAGGATTTATCATTTTTGTTATTGGTTTCGGAACGTTGATTGCAGGTGTGGTTGGTATTAGTAATATTATGATCTTTATTGTGAAAGAACGTACCAAAGAAATTGGTATTCGTAAGGCATTAGGAGCTACACCTCGCAACATTGTTTCTATAATTTTAATTGAATCTATTCTTATTACAGCTATTGCAGGATATATAGGCCTATTACTTGGTGTAGGTATATTAGAAGCAGCAGCCCCTATGTTGGAAACCTATTTTATAAAAGATCCTAGTGTGCAACCTTCTTTAATTATTGCTGCTACTATTACACTTATTTTAGCGGGTGGTATTGCAGGTTATTTACCTGCGAAGAAAGCATCGCAAATTAAACCCATTGTAGCATTAAGAGACGACTAATATGTTTAAATTTTTAACAGATAAAGATACTTGGCAAGAGGTTTTTGATAGTCTTAGTAAAAACAAACTACGATCTATTTTAACCATGGTTGGCGTATGGTGGGGAATTCTACTACTTATAGGTCTGCTAGGTTCAGCCCGAGGATTAGAAAATGCTTTTAATCGTTTGTTTGGTGATTTTGCTACCAACAGTGTCTTTGTTTGGGCACAAAGTACCAGTATACCTTTTCAGGGGTTTCAAGAAGGCAGACAAGTAAAGCTTACACTTTCTGATGCTAAAAAAGTAGAGGAAAACGTTGATGGAATCGAGTTTGTCGTTCCAAGAAGTCAAAGTCAAGCTATGGTTGTACGCAACTTCCTGTCAGGAACCTTTGGTATTAATGGCGATTATCCTTTATTAGACCAGGTTCAAAAGAAGAAATTAATCCATGGTCGTTTTATCAATCAAAATGATATAGATACCAATAGAAAAGTAGTCGTTATTTCTGAAGATGTTTATAAACAACTTTTTGAAAAAGATGTTCAGGCTATAGGCGAGTTGATTCAAATAAACAGCATGAATTTTAAGGTCATTGGTGTATTTGAAGTAGGAAATATGAATATGGGACCATCAACAGATATGCATATTCCATTTACCACCTTTCAGCAAATTTATAATCGTGGCGAAAACATCAGTTGGATGATGATTACTGGCAAACCAGAATTTGATATTACACAAATTGAAGAAGATGCCAAGCTCATCTTAAGAAATTTAAATAATGTACATCCAGAAGACACAAGAGCCTTCGGAAGTTTTAATTTAGGAAAGGAATTTGCGAAGATAACGGGATTTTTAACAGGTATGCAATTTTTAACTTGGTTTGTAGGTCTTGCAACCCTTTTTGCAGGTGTATTTGCTATTGGGAATATCCTATTAATTACCGTAAAAGAACGCACCAAGGAAATTGGTGTGCGTCGCGCATTAGGAGCAACACCTTTTGAAATAAGACGGCAAATTTTAGTGGAAGCCGTTTTCATCACCTTATTAGCTGGATTCCTTGGAATCATTAGTGGTGGTTGGATTCTTATTGCATTGGATGCTGCTTTCGGTCAAGGTCCAGATGCAACAATGGTAAATGCATCTGTTTCTATTGCAGTCGTGTTTGTAGCATTACTCATACTTGTCATTTTAGGCTCTTTAATAGGATTAATTCCAGCCTTTAAGGCAACCAGCATTAAACCCATAGAAGCCTTACGGGAAGAATAATAGTATAATTTAAAAATAAAATAAAACCAACCGATCAATTACAAATAATAAACACAATCAAATGAATAAAGCAGTAAAAATCATCATTGGCATCGTAGTCCTAGTACTATTTGTTTGGGTAATTAAATACTTTAAAGACTCCAACTCCAAAGCTATTGAAGAATTTAAAACAGAAACCCCATTTTTCACATCCATCAAAACAAAAGTGGTAGCAACAGGGAAATTAAATCCAGAAGAAGAAATTGAATTAAAACCACAAATAGCTGGAATTATTGATAAAATTCTTGTTGAAGAAGGTGATATTGTTAAGAAAGGCGATTTAATAGCTAGAATTCGTGTGGTACCAAATGAGCAAAGTTTGGTAAGTGCCAGAAGCCGAATTAATACAGCACAATTATCATATGATAACGCAAAAACCTTATTCGACAGGAACAAAGCGCTTTTTGAAAAAGGCGTAATTTCAAAACAAGATTTTGAAAATAGTGAACTGTCATTAGATCAAGCAAATGAATCCTTGCGTCAAGCACAAAATGATTTTCAAATTATAAGACAAGGATCTCTTTCTGGAGGTGGTTCAGCAAACACCAATATTATAGCGCAAATTCCAGGTACCGTTTTGGAAATTCCGGTACGTGAAGGCGATCAAGTTATCGAATCAAACAGCTTTAATGCAGGTACAACCGTTGCCACCATTGCTGATATGAGCAAAATGATTTTTGAAGGAAAAGTAGACGAGTCTGAAGTTGGTAAATTAGAAGAAGGTAAAGATATTATTGTTGTTTTAGGTGCCATTAATGAAGAAGAGTTTCCATCTAAATTAACCTTTGTAGCTCCAAAAGGAGTAGAAGAAAATGGTGCTGTACAATTTACTATTAAGGCAGATGTAGAGGTTAATCCGTCCGTAAAAATTAGAGCAGGATATAGCGCTAATGCTGAAATCGAAATGGAAAGTAAGGATAGCGTAATGGTAGTTAAGGAAGCTTTATTACAATTTAATCGCTTTACTGAAAAACCATTTGTAGAAGTTCAAAAAGAGGATGGCACCTTTGAAGAAAAATACGTCGAACTTGGAATTTCAGACGGAATTAATGTGGAAGTTACAGATGGTGTAAGCGAAACAGATAAAATTAAAGTTTGGAACAAAGCAAAAGAAGATAACAATGATGAAGATTAATAAAATACTGACGTTAACGGTTATAGGTCTCGTTTTTTCTGGAAGTGTTTTGGCTCAAGAAAAAGTATGGACACTTGAAGAATGTGTTAATTATGCTTTGGAAAATAATATTTCCGTTCAAAAAGGTTCAAATACATTACTGTTAAACGAGGAGGATATTACAGCGGCAAAAGGGAGTTTATTGCCTTCGCTAGGAGCAAGTGCCAGACAAAGTCTCTCTTTAGGTAACCAAGAGTTGTTTGCAGGTCAATTTGTAGACCGAACAGCTAATAGTACAAACCTTGGGATAAATGTTAATCAAACTATTTTTAACGGCTTTAGAAACACCAACTTGCATAAACAAGCCCAATTAACATTGGATAGAAACCAATTAGAGCTTAACCGAATAAAGGACGACATATCTTTAAACGTGGTTAATGCCTATTTAAACATTCTTTTTAATAAGGAAAATATGGAAACTGCTGAAGCACAATTAGCGTTTTCTATAAAACAGTTAAATCAAGTTCAGCAATTGGTAGATGCAGGCGTACAGCCACAAGCTAATATTTATGATGTAGAGGCTACTGTAAGTAGTGATGAGCAAAACTTAACCGTTGCTGAAAACAACTATAATTTAGCTATTTTAAGTTTGTCGCAACTACTGCAAGTTTCTTATGAAGGCTTTAATGTAGAAATTATTGAAGTTGATAGTCCTTCGGCAGCACTCATGTATAATGATATTCAACCTATTTTAAATTATGCCTTTGAAAATAGATATGAAATAAAAGTTGCAGAAAAAAATATTGAAGGAGCTGAATTAAGCACTGAAATTTCTAAAAGTGGTTACATGCCTAATGTGTCTTTTAATTATGGCTTCGGTTCCAACGTGTTTTATACAAATCTGCAAGATGATGAAGCTGCATTTTTAAGTCAATTGAACGACAACAAAGCACATAGCTTTTCGGTAAGTGTTGGAATTCCCATTTTTTCTCAATTCCAAAATAAAACGGCTGTTGCCAAAGCAAAAATTCAACAAGAAAACAGTAAACTGGATTTGGAGCAAGCCAAACTAAATCTGGAAAGTAATATACAACGTGCTTTCACAGATGCGCAGGCGGCATTAAAGGCCTATGAAGCTGCAAAAAAATCTGTTAGATCTCAAAATTTAGCGTTTGAAAACACACAAGAACGTTATAACTTGGGTGCTATGAATTCTTTCGATTTAGAACAGTCTAGAATTCAATTAATCAATGCACAATCTAGATTAATTAATGCCAAATATGATTTTGTTTTTAAAACAAAAGTATTAGACTTCTACCTTGGTAAACCTATAACACAGTAAACGAGTGGCTATAATATTAAGTATAGAAACAGCAACAACAAATTGTTCGGTCTCTCTTTCAAAAGAAGGAGAGACTTTTGCTTTAAAAGAAGATTATAATAATGGCTTTTCGCATGCCGAACGCTTGCATCTGTTTATTGATGATATTCTAAAAGAAAACAATATTGATAAATCTGAATTAGCAGCTGTAGCCATTAGTAAAGGGCCTGGTTCCTATACGGGATTACGTATTGGTGTTTCGGCAGCAAAGGGTCTCTGCTTTGCTTTAAATATTCCGTTGATTAGCGTATCTACTTTAGAAGCCTTGGCACATCAGGTAAACATTGAAGAAGGTATTATAATCCCAATGTTAGATGCTAGGCGGATGGAAGTGTATTCGGAGGTTTTTGATGCCAATCACCAATCTATTCGTTCCATTGAAGCTGAAATTTTAAACGAATCATCTTACGATACATATTTAGAGAAAAACTTGGTTTACTTTATTGGAAATGGCGTTGAAAAAACAAAAGCGCTGATTCAGCATACGCATGCTCATTTCATAGAAAACCGATTGCCTTCGGCGAAAGAAATGGGTGCATTAGCTTATAATAAGTACAAAAAAAGCGACACCGAAGATGTCGCTTATTTTGAGCCTTACTATTTAAAAGATTTTGTGGCTTTAAAACCTAAATCTAAAAAATAGGGTATTAACCTTGTTTTTGTATTTCAACTTGATGTGGATACGGAATATCAATACCAGCAGCATCTAGTGCTTCTTTGGTTTGTTCTATAACATCAAATTTAACCGTCCAATAATCTTCTTTCTTTACCCAAGCACGTGTAAAGAAATTGATTGAACTATCTGCTAATTCAGAAACATTTACAGCTGTTTCAGGATCTTTTAAAACCAATGGGTGTGAGTTAATAACACCAAAAATTACATCTTTTGTTTTCTTGATATCAGAATCATAACCAACCCCAAAGGTAAAATCAACACGTCTGTTTTCTTCTGTACTATAGTTAATAATATTACCATTAGAAAGGGCTCCATTAGGAATGATAACCTCTTTATTGTCGGTTGTATTTAGTTTCGTTGTAAATATTTCAATTTCTTTAACCGTACCGCTTTCGCCTTGAGCTTCTATAAAGTCACCAATTTTAATAGGCTTAAAAATCATTAATAAAACACCTCCAGCAAAATTACCCAATGAGCCTTGAAGTGCTAAACCAATAGCTAAACCTGCAGCTGCAATAATGGCGGCAAATTGCGTTGTTGGTACGCCTAAAGTCCCTAACAAAGTAATTACCAGAATAATCTTTAATAATGCATTACTTAAGTTTAAAAGGAATTTCTTTAAGCTTTCTTCATAATGGCCTTTATCCATTAATTTCCTGAATCCTTTCAAGATTTTTTTAATCAGCCATGAACCAACAATCCATATAACAATGGCACCAATAATTTTTAGCCCATAAGTTGTGGCAAAGGTGATACCTTGCTCGATCCAGTAATCTAAATTTTTATCCATAAATCAAAATTGTATTTTTAGTTAAGTCACAAATTTAAGTATAATCTTACAGTCTTAAAAATTATAGAAATGTAAAATAATGATTAACAAGCATATAATACTTGGAATGGCTTGTATATAAAATAATTTAATTCTTTGTGTAGAGTAAGCACCATAAATTCCAGCAATACTAATACAGGAAATAAAAAATAAAACAACTTTGAAATTATTTATAATTAGGCCAAAGATAAGTCCTGCAGCTAAAAAACCATTGTATAAACCTTGATTAGCGGCTAATATTTTGGTTTCATCAGCAAAGGTTTTGGATTTCAGTCCAAAAGCTTTAATACCTTTTGGCTTGGTCCATTGAAACATTTCCAAATACATGAAGTAAAGGTGCTCCAGAGCTATAAATACTACTAGAATATAAATAAATAGGATCATAATTAAACATGATTTGGCATAAAAAAACGTCCTATAAAGGACGTTTTGTATGGAATTATTTAACCTCGAAGGTTATTTTTATATTCACTCTGAACTCGGTAACGTTTTCGCCGTTTACTATAGCACTTTGTTCTTTTACATAAACCGATCGAATATTTTTGACCGTTTTCGATGCTTCTTTAACGGCTTTTCGCGTTGCATCTTCCCAACTGGTTTCGGAATTAGATAATACTTCAATAACTTTTAAAATAGCCATAATAGTGTGTTTTTAAGTTTAGCTATTAAGGTACTAAATATTTATGAAATATAAAATTACCCGTTTAAAGCTTCAACCGTTTCTACACGACCTTTCAGCATTTCTTTTAGCATATTTTCTATACCATTTTTTAAGGTAAATGTCGATGATGGACAACCGCTACAAGCGCCTTGTAAAATAACTTTTACCGTTTTGGTGTCTGGATTGTAGGATTCAAATTGAATATTTCCACCATCACTAGCAACCGCTGGTTTGATATATTCTTCTAAAATATTGATAATTTCTTTAGATGTATCATCGCGCGATTCATAGGTTTCATCCAGTTTTTCGCTTGTTTTGTTTAATATTTGCTCGGCGTTTGAGGAAACAACTTCTTTTCCATTTTCAATAAACGATCTAATAAATTCGCGAACTTCCATAGTAATGGTTTCCCATTCAGCAACATCATATTTCGTAACTGAAATATAATTGTCTTCCATAAAAATGCTTTTTACAAATGGAAAATGAAATAATTCGGTTGCTAAAGGTGATAATTTGGCTTCGTCAATAGATGTAAATTCATAAGTTGCAGTTACTAATTTTTTATTTGCTACAAACTTGATTACCGCTGGATTTGGCGTGCTTTCAGCATAAACCGTTACGGGTACTTTTTTAACGGTTGTTGTATCCTTTATAACAACTGCACCAGAATTGAGGTACTCCGTAATTTGCTCGGCTACCTCCTCTTGCACATCAGTCCATTCCACAATATTAAAGCGCTCAATAGCAATAAAATTACTTGATATATAAACCTTTTTCACAAAAGGTAAATAAAATAATTGTTGCGCTAAAGGGGAGTTTTTGGCATCATCGATATTGTTGAATTCAAAACTTTGATGCTTGGTTATAAACTGATTAAGTTCAAATTTTACAATCGTATTATTGGAAGTTTCTTGAATGGAAACTGTATATGGATTCATGATAATTATATTTTTCGCAAAAATACTAAAAGAAAACTACAGATATCCATATATTTGAGTTTTAATGCTCGATAAACTAGGTTTAATGACTTATTAATTTCGTGAAAATTGATAAGGTTTAACTTTTGTAAGTGAGTGATAAAAAGTAATTTTTATATATTTGGTCGCGGATTTATAATTTTATTGTAAAAACCGAGTTTTATATAACGATTAGGTTTATGTATGATTTTATCAATCTACCCTGAAAAAAATACTATGAGAATGAAAAGGTTATTTTTAATAGCAGTTGTTGCCTTTTTTACACAATTTGTAAAAGCTCAAGAAGGACTTCCTATTTATACCGATTATTTAACGGATAATTATTATTTAATTCACCCTTCTATGGCTGGTGTTGCCAACTGTGCAAAAATACGTATGACAGGTAGACAACAATGGTTTGGTCATGAAAATGCCCCAAAACTTTTAACCGTTAGTGCCAATGGACAAATAGGTGACTCAAATTCTGGTGTTGGTGCTATATTTTACACAGATAAAAATGGGTATCACTCTCAAAATGGTGCTTATTTAACCTATGCTTATCAATTAATGTTTTCTAGAAATGAGGTAGATTTAAACATGTTATCCTTTGGATTAAGTGTTGGCGCTATTCAATATAAACTAGATGAAACTGCGTTTTTAAACGAATTGCCAGATCGTATTATTTCGGGTATTGAGCAAAGTTCTACCAACTTTAATATCGACTTCGGTTTTTCATATTTCTTGTATAACTTCTATGCACATGCCACAGTTAAAAATATTTTAAATAACGAAGGTATTAACAACGATATTGAAATTACCAGTAATTTAAGACGGTATTTATTCTCTACTGGTATTGTTTTAGGTAAGTTTGGTAGCGAATGGAGTTATGAACCATCAATTATGTTTCAATATAAAGATGGAACCAAAGAATCGTCAATTGATATTAATGCGAAGGTTTATAAGGAAATGGATTTTGGAAAACTTTGGGGAGGATTATCCTATCGTCGTAGTTTAGATGGTGCCGAATATATTGATGGAGGCAGCGTTAGTAGTCAAAAACTGCAGTATATTTCGCCACTTGTAGGTGTTAACTTTAAAGACTTTATGTTTGCTTACACCTATTCATACCAGTCCAATTCGGTAGTATTTAATAATGGCGGTTTTCATCAAATAACTTTGGGTTATAACTTTGGTTGCAGAAAAGAGCGTTACCACTGTAATTGTCCTGCAATTAACTAATAAGGAAAAAACATATCATAAAACTCGGAATACCCTTCCGAGTTTTTTTATGCCTTAAAATTTAGTTTATAAGCAAACTAAAATGTGCCAAACTACACTTTTAATTAGGGAATAGTAGTCTTTAATATGTAAACCGGTCTATTTATGGTTAAAAGACGAAGACTTTTAAAATTTTGCATTTTATTATACCACCTAAAGTGCGTAAGTTTATAAAAGCAAATATGACTAATGAAATTCATTATAACCTCTATTTTATTTATATGCATATGCTTAAGTTCAAATGTAAGCCATGCGCAAAATACGCCAACACCATCCAACAGGCAGCAGGCGGTTTTTACAGTTCGCGGTTCGGTATATGATGCCGAACTCAAACAACCGATTCCGCAAGTGAATATTGAAGTCAATGGTGGCGCATATACCACAACCAATATGGCTGGCGATTTTAGAATACAAGTCAGAAAAGGAGATGAGCTAGTTGTAAAACATACAGATTTTGAAACCGTTTATTATACAATTAAAGATAACGAACGCTTGAAAATTGAAGTGCGTGCCAATGCGACGTATTCCGAATCACCGCAAAAAAATCCAGAACAAACCTTTAATGCGTCCATAGATTCAGCGGAAACCTATTTAAAAACGGATATAAAAAAAAGTCTACAGTTTATAACTGAAGCCCTTTCTAAAAGTCAATCCATTAATGATAATGCTGAAGTTTATGAAGTGTTAGGCGATACTTATGTGTACTGGAAACAATATGATTTAGCCATTAGTAATTATCGCATCAGTTTGCAAAGTAATAAGTCCAATATCGTGCAGCTAAAACTTGCAAAAGCCTATTGGTTAAATAGTAATTATCAGGAAAGTATTACCGCCTACAATGGCATTTCTACGTCCAATTTAAGTAATTATCAGCATGTAATTTTACAGGAAGGTTTGGGTGATACCTATTTTAGTATTCAGGAATATCAGGATGCTTTAAAAGCCTATAATTTAGCTTTAAAAAAGGCAAATAAACATAAAATTAAGTCCAAAATAATAGATTTAAATTCGAAAATAGCGCAAGTTTTTAGCGAAACAAATAAGGAAAAGGAAGCTGAAGATTATTTTGATAATGCTATGACATTAGCGGCTGAAGAAACCGAATCACGAGCAGTAGAAGAGACAGTGAAAGTAGCGGATTTTAAAAATAAAAATCGAAACTTCTCTGACGAAATCACACTTCGAAAACAAGCCATTCAAGGGATTGAAAACATGGATACAGATTCGATTATAGGTGTTGAAAGCGCGTTAACAGTTCAAAAACAAAATTATAAAATTGGAAATGCTTACTATTTAAAAAAGGATTATAATAGCGCTAAAACCT
>CBFHJN010000005.1:0-233 GCA_965655805.1 Flavobacteriaceae bacterium | reverse complement strand
AAAAGTATAGATGAAGCCAGCGCAAAAAATGATTTAGTAGTTGCTAAAGATGCTAAACGAAAATTATCGGAAGTGTATAGCAGTTCTGGCGACTATAACAAAGCGCTTGAAACCTATAAAGAGTATACCGATTTAGTGGAAGCCTTATACATTAAAAAAGAACAAGAAATTATTCAGGCAGCGCGTTTTAGTAAAGATATTGCGGAAAAGCAAAATAGAATAACCAGTTTAGA
>CBFHJN010000004.1:25218-39275 GCA_965655805.1 Flavobacteriaceae bacterium | reverse complement strand
TTTGAAGGTTATAAACCATCAGAATTATTACAAATTGAAGCTACCTTTTTAAAAGCTTGTGGTTATCAATTACCGCTTCATTATAAAAATATACGTCCTGAAAATTTAAATAAGGATGTGCTTTTTAATGGTTTAACGGCTATTTTAGCTTTGTTGTGCGAATTAGATAATGTTCCAAATGTTTTGGACTGTTCGGTATTATTTAATCACCAATTAGAATCCAAAGTTGCTGCTTAAATTTGAAAAAAAAAAAAAG
Organism: Flavobacteriaceae bacterium; assembly: GCA_965655805.1. Taxonomy (GTDB): domain Bacteria; phylum Bacteroidota; class Bacteroidia; order Flavobacteriales; family Flavobacteriaceae; genus Algorimicrobium. The sequence goes on along the minus strand of CBFHJN010000004.1, from coordinate 39,019 downwards.
AGGGTGGTTAATTTTATAAAAAAGCCGATTCAATTGAACCGGCTTTTAAGCTTTTATATGATTTCAGATTATCCTCCAAAATCATCAAAACGAATATTTTCATCTGGTATACCAAAATCTTCACCCATTTTTTGAACCGCTTGATTCATTAATGGTGGTCCACAGAAATACAATTCAATATCCTCTGGTGCATCATGATGATTTAAGTAGTTATCAATTACGCAATTGTGAATAAATCCTACGAAACCATCACCTGGTGCATCAATATTTTCTTTTACCTTCCAGTTATCTTCTTCCATTGGCTCCGATAAAGCTAAATAGAATTTAAAGTTTGGGAAATCGCGTTCCAGCTCACGGAAATGCTCTAAATAAAACAATTCACGTTTAGAACGTCCACCATACCAATAGGTTACTTTCCTACCTGTTTTTAAGGTTTTGAATAAATGGTATAGGTGCGAACGCATAGGCGCCATTCCTGCTCCACCACCAACATATAACATTTCGGCTTCAGACTCATTGATGAAAAATTCACCATAAGGTCCTGAAATGGTTACTTTATCGCCTTTTTTCTGGTTGAATATATACGACGACGCAATACCTGGATTTACATCCATCCAACCGTTTTTAGCACGATCAAAAGGAGGTGTTGCAATACGTACGTTTAACATAATTTCACGTCCTTCAGCTGGATAAGAAGCCATAGAATATGCACGCTCAACCGTTTCGGTGTTCTTCATAACTAAAGGCCATAAAGCAAACTTATCCCATTCTGCTTGAAACTTATCTGGCGTTTCATGCTCTTCTGGGTGTGCAGTAATATCCATATCTTGGAATTTAACCTCACATGGTGGTATTTCAATTTGGATATAGCCACCTGCTTTGTAACCCATATCTTCTGGGATTTCAACTACAAACTCTTTAATAAAAGAAGCCACGTTATAATTACGCACAACGGTTGCTTCCCATTTTTTAATTCCAAATACTTCTTCAGGAATGGTAATTTCCATGTCTTGTTTCACCTTTACCTGACAAGATAAACGCGCACCATGAGCCAATTCTTTTCTAGAAAAGTGAGGTGTTTCAGTTGGTAAAGCTTCACCACCACCTGATAACACGTGGCATTCACACTGAATACAGGTACCACCACCACCACAAGCTGATGGTAAGAAAATTTTATTACTTCCTAAAGTAGACAACAACGTACCACCAGAAGCCACTTCAATTTCACGCTCACCATTAATCATAATCTTTACTGGACCCGATGGTGATAATTTTTGCTTTACAAATAGCAATAAAGTAATAAGCACTAAAGCGATAATTAAAAACGCTACGACGGTCGTTATTACGGTTCCTAAAGTTCCTGCTGCTAAAATCATATTACTCAACTATTTTAGTATTTTCGGCTAATTCTATAGCTTCATTTTCAGTTTGTACTTGCTCAACTTGTGCTGTTGGTTCTTTTGAAGCCTCTCCTTCTTCATCGCCTCCTGTTAACATTCCACCAAAACTTAAAAACCCAATTCCCATTAAGCCAGTTATGATAAATGTAATTCCTAGACCTCGTAAAGGTGCTGGCACATTAGAATATCTAATTTTCTCACGAATAGCAGCAATAGCCAAAATGGCTAAAAACCATCCAATTCCGGAAGAAAAACCATAATTAAGGGCTAAACCTAAAGTTTCAATTTCACGAGATTGCATGAATAACGATCCTCCTAAAATAGCACAGTTTACGGCAATAAGTGGTAAGAATATACCTAAAGAGTTATATAACGAAGGTGAAAATTTCTCCACCACAATTTCTACTAATTGTACCATGGTTGCAATTGTTGCAATAAACATGATGAAAGACAAGAAGCCTAAATCATAATCGGCAAATTCTGGGCCTAACCATTTTAATGCGCCAGGCTGCAATAAATATTGATCTAATAACCAGTTTAACGGCACAGTTATAGCTAATACAAATATAACGGCTGCACCAAGACCTACGGCTGTTGCCACTTTTTTAGATACGGCTAAGTATGAACACATACCTAAAAATACCGCGAAGACCATGTTATCAATAAAAATGGACTTGAAAAATAACTCTAAATGTTCTATCATTTCTTTATTTTTTAAATTTCTAGTAGTTTTTGTTTACGGATTTAATCTTCAATTAAATCTTTGTTTCTACTACGTTGTACCCAAATAATTAATCCCACAATAATTAAAGCCATTGGCGGCATTAACATAAAGCCATTGTTTTCATAACCGATTGAATACACACCTGTCTTTTCAATAGCATCACCTAAAACTGGAATACCAAATAAGGTTCCTGAACCTAATAATTCGCGGAAAAAACCAACAATTACCAGAATAACAGCATAACCTAAAGCGTTACCAATACCATCTAAAAAAGATTTCCAAGGACCGTTTGCTAAAGCGAAAGCTTCAAAACGTCCCATAATAATACAGTTGGTAATAATTAAACCAATGAAAACGGATAAGGTTTTACTTAATTCAAAAGCAAAGGCTTTTAAAACTTGATCTACAATAATTACTAAAGAGGCAACAACAATAAGTTGCACAATAATTCTAATTTTGGAAGGAATGATATTTCGCATTAATGAAATAACAACGTTACCAACACCCAAAACAAAAAGTACAGCCACACCCATTACTAAAGATGCTTTTAGTTCGGCTGTAATAGCTAATGCCGAACAAATACCTAATACCTGAATGGTAATTGGATTGTTATCAGTTAATGGATCTGTTATTAACTTCGCGTCTTTTTTTGAAAGAAGTCCCATGTTAGTTAGTTTTTAAATTTTGAAAGTAAGGTAAATACAATTTTAAATCATTTTTAATCATTGCCGAAACACCATCACCTGTAATGGTTGCACCTGCTAATGCATCTACCGCATAATCTTCTTTTCTATCGTTTTTAGGGTCATTATTTCCTTTAGCTACTTTAATACCTTTAAAGACACCAGCTTCAGTTAATAAATGTTCACCATAAAAATCATCCATAAAATAGCGCTGCTTGATATTAGCACCTAAACCTGGTGTTTCACCTGCGTGATCAAAGAATGTACCTTTAACCACCATGTTTTCATCTAAAGCTACAAATCCCCAAATGGCATCCCAAAGTCCTTTACCACGAATTGGTGCAACGTAAACTGTTTTACCATCTTGCTTACCTACAAATAAGGGTAAATATCTAGACTTACCTTCTTTAACTCGTGTTTGTTGCTTTTTAATATCAATAAGATAGGGCTCAATTCCTTTATCTTCATCTTTCGAATCCATAAATTCTTGACGTGTATATTGGTTGATAATTTTACCGTCTTTAGATTCTAAAACCAATTGCTCAGAAACATTTGTTGCAAAATCTTCTGCTACTTTATCAGTGGATACAAAAGTAATATCACCAGAGGACTCGTTATCATTAATTCCCATGGCATATAGAATATTCTGCTGCTTTTCCATTCTTCTGTTTTCCTCAATATTAGGTTTTAAAGACGATGCTGTAAACGCTAATAAGGAACCTACAACAACTACCATTGCAACGGCAAAAATAATTGTGTATGAATTTTTATCTGTATTAACTGCCATAATTATGCTGTTTTAACTTTTAAACGCTTCATTCTGCGTTTCACATTTCCTTGCACCACATAATGATCAATTGTTGGTGCAAAAACGTTCATTAATAATATTGCTAAAAATACACCTTCTGGATAGGCTGGATTGAACACACGAATCATAATAGAAATAAATCCAATTAAGAAACCATAAATCCATTTCCCTTTATTGGTTTGCGAAGCGGTTACTGGATCTGTTGCCATGTACACAGCACCAAATAGTACACTACCAATAATTAAGTGTTGCCAGAACGGTACACTCATTAATCCGTAGAATTTACTTGTACCTGAAATCCAACCAGCATCTACAACACCGTTGAATATTAATCCCATTACCAAAGCACCTAAAATAGTACTCACTATAATTCGCCAGCTTCCTATTTTTGTAAAAATCAGTATCAAAGCTCCTATGATAATTAGAAATTTAGAGGTTTCTCCAACCGAACCCGGTATAATTCCCCAGAACATATCCCAGTAATCATAAACTACCGAATTGTTTTGTGCATAGGAACCTAAAATCGTTTCACCTGAAATGGCATCTGGTGTTCCAGCACGCTCTACAGCTCCATGAACCCAAACTTTATCGCCAGACATCCATGTTGGATAGGCGAAAAATAAGAATGCACGAATAGTTAAGGCTGGATTTAAAATATTCATTCCCGTTCCACCAAAAACTTCTTTACCAATAACAACACCAAACACAACGGCAACTGCTAACATCCATAATGGAATATCTACAGGAACAATTAATGGCACTAACATACCTGTTACTAAATACCCTTCTTCAACTTCATGACCTTTTATAACTGCGAATAAAAACTCTACAGCAAGACCAACACCATAAGAAACGACTACTAGTGGTAAGACTGTCCAAGCTCCAATAATTAAGTTATCTAAAGTCCAAAAGGATGCTCCTAAAAAACCATGTGCGGATTCAATATCTCCCAAGGCTAAATAATGCTGATAACCTGCATTGAACATTCCGAAAATTAAACATGGAACCAATGCCAGAATAACAATATTCATGGTTCTTTTTAAATCATCGGCTGCCTTAATATGAGTCCCATTATGCGTGGTCTCATTTGGCAAATACAAAAAAGTATGAAGTGCGTTGAACGCAGGTGCCATCTTGGTACCTTTGTACTTCTCTTTTAAGTTATGTAAACTACTTTTTAAACTCATCTTTATATATATTTTTCATTTTATAGTGAAAATGAATCATTATCCAATTTCTTTAATCATCACGTCTAAACCATTTCTGATTATTTGCTGATGTGGTTGTTTAGACACACACACAAATTCAGTTAAAGCAAAATCCTCTGGCGCAACTTCATACATTCCTAATGCTTCCATTTCATCTAAATCTTGATACATACAAGCTTTTAAAATTTGAAGTGGATAAATATCCAACGGAAAAACCTCTTCATACTTACCGGTTACCACAAAATTTCTATGTTCTCCGTTTGTATTGGTTGTTAATTCAAATTTTTTGTTTGGTGTTAACCATGAAAATGTCAGTGCTCTAGAGGTTGAAATTTTATCAAAAACGGGTTTGTTCCATCCGAAAAATTCGTAATCATCACCTTCTGGAATAACTGAAATAGTATTGCTATAATAATCCAAACTACCGTCTGGTTTAACTTGCTTTCCTGATAATACGTTTCCAGAAATAATACGATCGTTTCCGTCTTTATCTACACCATTATCATATACCATAGTCGCTACTTCACTACCAATTTTGGTTTTGAAATATCTTGGCTTTTTAACTGACGATCCAACCAAAGCAACTAAACGCTCAGCATTAAATTTCCCTGTTAAAAGTAATTCACCGATTATCACTAAATCCTGCGGATTAATAGTCCAAACCGTTTCACCTTTATTGACAGGGTCAATTTTGTTAATCTGCGTTCCTACATTTCCTGCTGGATGTGGCCCAGACACTTTGTGCAATGTTATTCTTTGCAAGCCTGCCAATGGGGAATTTACATTCTTACCAACAGACACATGCACCTGTCCTTCAGTTAATTTAGCCAAAGCGTTTACAGCGGCTTGAAGTTCTGCTTCTTTACCTTGTAATACATAATCTAAATCAGCAACCAATGGTGCAGTTGCATAACCAGAAATAAAAATAGCTTTTGGCGATTTTTCAGGATTAGCAATCACATCATAAGGCCTTTGTTTAATAAATGGCCAACAACCTGAAGCTAACAAATGAGCTTTCACAGATTCAGCAGTTGCAGACTCTATATTGAATTTTCCATGATCATGAAAAACCTGTTCCTTATCTGCTTGAATTTTTAATGCTAAAATGCGACGCTTATCACCTCTTGGAATATCTACAATTTCACCAGATACAGGCGAAACAAACATAACAGCATCTTGGGCCTTGTCATAAAAAAGAGGCTCTCCAGCTTTTACTTTGTTCCCTACTCTAGCAATTAATTTTGGTGTAACACCGTGGAAGTCTTCTGGTCTAACAGTACAAAAATTGCTAATAATAGCGTTTTCTGTCACCTTTTCAGCAGCACCTTTAAGCTTGATGTCTAGACCTTTTTTAATGGTAATGTCGTTTGACATGTTTATAAATCTATTTGTTAATAGTAAAAATTTGTTTCTGATATTTAACCGAAGCAAAAATCGGTGCAAATTTACGAAATTATACATCATTTTATAAGAGTCTTTCATGAAGTTTGTTATTTATATTTATTCTAAATAAACATGGGTGGTTAGGCATAAAATTTGTTTATCTTTAAGCCTTAAAACTATCACTGCATGTTTAAAACATTTTTATCATTGATTGTTCTACTAATTGGTCAGAGTATGTTCTCTCAAATAGCAAAGGAGGTTCATCCACCAGGATATATAAAATCAATTACCTTTCAAGGCCAAACGCGTGAAAGTCAATTACCAATTTTACAACTTGGTCAACAATTAATTCTCGAATTTGATGCCTTAAATGGAGATGAGGACGACTATTACTATAAAATTGAACATTTTGATTACGACTGGACACCATCCCAACTGATGGAAACCGAGTTTTTAAGTGGAATAGATAATCAACGCATCCGGAATTATGAAAACTCATTTAATACTTACCAAATATACTCGCACTACATCCTGCGTTTACCAAATCAACAAACGCGAGGTCTAAAAGTTTCGGGGAATTATATGATTTCTATTTTCAATGATTTAGACGAAATGGTATTCTCCCGAAAATTTATGGTTCAGGAAAATTTAGCCAACGTTGCTGTATCGGTAAAACGTTCGCGAGATGTTAGGCAAGTAGAACGTATGCAAAGCGTTGACATTGTTATAAATTCTGGTAATATTCAATTTAACAATCCACTACAAACGGTAAAAACACTGATTATTCAAAATAACAACCTCAACACAGCCATTCGCAACGTACCACCACAGTACACCATTGGCAATGAGTTGATTTACAAATACACTAATGAAACACTCTTTGAAGGTGGAAACGAATATTTTTACTTTGAAAACAAAGATATTCGTGGTGCCAATGCAGCCATTCAATTTATAGAATTGAATGAACTTTATAGCAATTATTTATTTACTAACGTCCCACGTTTAAATCAGCCTTATACGTATAATCCCGACATTAACGGAAATTTTCTTATTACCGCTATTGACGCTGAAAAACCATCCATTGAAGCGGATTATGCTTGGATACATTTTTCACTTTTACTCAACGAATTACCACCCAACCAATCCGTTCATGTGTATGGGAATTTTAACAACTACGCTATTAACGCATTTACCAAAATGACCTTTAATACACAAACAGGTATTTATGAAGTGCCTATTATTTTAAAACAAGGTTTTTATAATTACAAATATATTGTTGTAAACAACCAAACAGGTACACTTAATGAAAGTGCCATTAGTGGCAGTTTTTGGCAAACAGAAAACAATTATAAAGTACTGGTTTATTATCGCGATTTAGGTGCCAGATACGACCGTATTATTGGTCTAGGCGAAGGGAATTCGGTAAATATATCCAATTAAGATAGCTGTTAATCGACTAAAACTTGTTTTTTTTTATTCTCCATAAATATTTATTACATTAGCAGTATTCTAAACTCTTGAAAACCCACTAATAGCATGGTTCAACAAGTTACAAAAGGTATTAAAATTTCGGTTGAAACTCATTTTGAAGGCACATTCTTCAAAGATTACAAAATCCAATTTGCTTTCGGGTATAAAGTTACTATTGAAAACCAAAGCAACCATTTAGTGCAATTATTCGCTAGAGAATGGACTATTTTAGATGCCTTAAATAATGAAGAATTTGTTTCAGGTGAAGGTGTAATTGGCAAAAAACCTATTTTAAAACCTGGGGAATTGCATACCTATACTTCTGGCTGCTTATTAACATCACCATTTGGCGCTATGCTAGGGTGCTATAATATGATTAATTTAGAAACCGACAAGAAATTTAAAGTGGCAATTCCTGCTTTCAAATTAAGTGCACCTTTTGCCTTAAACTAATCTTTACTATTCTTCAGAAAAAACCATTTTCTTGTCAACCACTTCATGGGCTTGCAAATTAGCAAAATCCATATTTATTATATTCTGACGTTTTTCAATTTGGGTAATACTCATGGTTTTTACAAAACCTCTGTCCATAATTAATCCAAAATCGGTATGCTGATTACCAGCCGTGTTATGAAAGGTCCAAATAGCCTCTAAAGAAAAATCATCTTGGTTTTTAAAAGTATTAAACCATTCTAAACGCGCTTTCTTCATAGTTTCAGAATATAATGATGATGAAGACCAAATTCGCGGTTCATTTGTGAGCTTCTCTACATGTTTTTGATTGCCATCCCAAACCAACTGATAAATTTGCGTTTTATTTTTCCAATCAACAATCACCATAGTAAAAGGCTCAATATCTTTCAAATTGTAAGATTTAATAATTTGAAGAAAATCAGAAGCTATTAAAACATCTTTAACTACCACTCCTCGACTTAACCGGTAATTTCCACCATGTTTATGAGCGGTAAAACCACCATTCAACAAACAAACCAATCGACTTTTTTCACTAATACCAATCCAAGTTCCTCCAGCTTTTTTATCTTTTGGATAGAGTAATTTCACCGAATTTTCCAAATAGAAATCTGGAGCAAGCGTATCTCGATTTGGAGCTTCATCACGATTAGAGGTAAACACAAAATCAGTTTCTCCTTTAGGAATAAATGTTACAGTGCACATAATTGAATAATTTATAAAAGTCATGAAACTTACAAAAAACACGAAACTTTTAACGTGTATTTAAGAGCCTTTCTGTCAAAAAAATAGCTAAAAAAACGTACATTTGCACCTTGAAAATATATTAAAACATTTAAATACACATACACACATGGGAAAAGGATTTTTTAACGTACCAATTGCAGTGAATGAACCTGTAAAAACCTACGCTCCAGGATCGCCAGAACGCGAAGAAGTTTTAAAAGCATATAAAGATATGTATAACAGCAAGATGGACGTAGGCATGTATATCAATGGAAAAGAGGTGAAAACTGGAAACACGAGAACAATGTCTCCCCCACATGATCATCAACATATTGTTGGAACCTATCATTTAGCCGAAAAATCTCATATTGAAGAAGCCATTTCTACAGCTTTAGAAGCTAGAAAAGAATGGTCTCAAATGCCATGGGAACAACGTGCTGGTATCTTTTTAAAAGCTGCCGAATTAATTGCAGGCCCATATAGAGCTAAAATTAATGCTGCAACCATGATTGCGCAATCGAAAAATATTTATCAAGCGGAAATAGATTCAGCTTGCGAGTTAATTGACTTTTTACGTTTCAACGTGCAGTTCATGTCAGATATTTATATGGATCAGCCAGAAAGCACTAGTGACGCATGGAACCGTATAGAATATCGACCATTAGAAGGATTCACCTACGCAGTAACACCTTTCAATTTTACAGCTATCGCCGGAAACCTACCTTCTTGTATGGCGTTAATGGGCAATGTGGTTGTTTGGAAGCCAAGTGACAGTCAAATATATTCCGCTAAAGTTATTATGGATATCTTTAAAGAAGCTGGCGTCCCAGATGGTGTTATAAATGTTGTTTTTGGAGATCCAGTTATGATTACGGATACAGTATTAAATAGTCCAGACTTTTCAGGATTACACTTTACAGGTTCTACAAATGTGTTTAAATCACTTTGGAAACAAATCGGTAATAATATTGATACGTATAAAACTTACCCAAGGATAGTTGGTGAAACTGGTGGAAAAGATTTTATTGTAGCGCACAAAACTGCTAACGCTAAACAAGTAGCAACCGCAATCGTTCGTGGCGCTTTTGAATTCCAAGGTCAAAAGTGTAGTGCTGCTTCTAGGGCGTATATTCCTTCTAATTTATGGAATGAGGTTAAGGAGTTTGTTTTAGCTGATTTGAAATCATTTAAAATGGGATCTCCAGAAGACATGAGCAATTTCATAACTGCTGTTATTCATGAAGGTTCGTTTGATAAATTAGCTAAATATATTGATGCCGCAAAAGCTGACAAGGAAGCTGAAATCATTGCAGGTGGAAATTATGACAAATCTAAAGGATACTTCATTGAACCTACTGTTATTGTAACGACCAATCCGAAATACACCACTATGTGTACTGAACTATTTGGCCCAGTTATAACTATTTATGTTTATGACGAAAATGATTATTCTGAAACTTTAAAATTAGTAGATGAAACTAGTGAATATGCTTTAACTGGTGCTATTTTAGCAACCTGCCGTTATGCTATTGAAGAAGCTACGAAAGCGCTACAAAATAGTGCTGGAAACTTCTATATTAATGATAAGCCAACAGGAGCTGTTGTCGGTCAACAGCCATTTGGAGGCGCTAGAGCATCTGGAACTAATGATAAAGCGGGCTCTGCCCAAAACTTATTACGTTGGGTGTCACCACGTATGATTAAAGAAACATTTGTAACACCTGTTGATTACAGATATCCTTTTTTAGGAGAATAGTCCCACTCACAAATTAGCAAAAACCCTTAACAATAACCTGTTAAGGGTTTTTTTATGTCGTTCATCCAAACTTTTAGCTTCATGAATTTATTGATATTATATTTATTTAATCAATAATTACTATCATATGAAAATAAATTACTTTTTACTTATTTCCTTGTTTACCGCTTCGGTTTTTTCGCAAAACCACAAAGCTTTTGAAAAATTTGACAAATCAGGTATGGAAACCACTATTCTGGTTCCGCAGTCGCCAGTTGTTGATATAACAACATATAATAACAAACCTATTAATACCTATAGCTTTTACCAAGCCTATAAGACCATTGCGCAAAATGATTTTCAAAATCGCTTACAACCACTTTCCAATATTAAAAAGAAAAGCGAACAAAGTTATTTTACAAAGCTAGTTCCATTGGCTATATTATATTCTGATTACGAATCTATCACAGAAAATACCCTTCGAAATCAAATTGTAACACGTGACGCCAATGGGTTTTTAATGAGAAGAAACTCAAATCAAGCTATTTTTGAGAAAAATAATATTGCCATCATGGCACCATTGCGCAAAAAACACAAAGGTCTGGAAACCAATTTTGTTTTAACCACAGAAAATATTTTTAATACCACAGAAAATAGTATTGCAAAAATTGCCATTAATTTTGATGATGGTCAAGATTTTAGAACAATTAACATAGGTGAGAACACAAGAGTTTCTTATACTGAAGACGGAATAAAAACACTTACTTTTCAAATTACTTTAGACAATGGAACCATTTTAAATCGTCAAGCATCCTTAGATATTGCCTATTCCAACACCGATTTAGAACGAAATTACAATCGGGTAATAACCTCAATAAATTCTAGTATCACTCCAGATCTCTCGCCTTATGGTGAAAGCACATCTTATGATGGCACTGGAGAATATGAGTTGTTTTTAAGTGCAGACAATGTCTTAGACAAGCCTATTATTTTAGTGGACGGCTTTGACCCTGGTGATGGACGCGATATTACCGGAATTTATGAATTACTTAATTTTGAGCAAAATGGTACCACCTCCAATTTAGGAGATTTGGTTCGCGACGAAGGTTTTGATGTCGTTATATTAAACTTCCCAGTTTATACACGTGCTGCTGATAATCAAGTTGTAGATGGTGGAGTAGATTTTATAGAGCGAAATGCCATGATTTTAGTGGAATTAATAAACACCATTAACACGCAAAAAATTTGCGTAGAAGAAAATGTAATTATTGGTCCAAGTATGGGTGGATTGATTTCTAGATATGCCTTAAATTATATGGAAAATACTAATTTAGATCATGACACCCGATTATGGATTTCTTTTGATTCTCCTCATCATGGTGCCAATGTACCTATCGGGTTTCAACATCAATTTAACTTTTTAGCCTTTGGCTTGGACGATTTTTGGGTATTAGGTGATCAGAATGTTGAGGAATTACAACCCATAATTGATGGGATGTTGCGGTCTTCCGCTGCAAGACAAATGTTAGTCGATCAGTTTGAACCACATATTACCAATAGTGATGGCGTTAGCTTTAATAGTAGCCTAAACTTACCCCAGGAGCATCCTTTCAAAGTTGTATTAGACACTAGAATGACTGGATTCCCAGAATTAACCAGAAATATCGCTATCATTAATGGAAGTGGTATAAACGCCAGATATCCAGATAATACAGCTGGAAATAATAATTTAAATCCAGGAAGCCAAATTGTAAATGCTAATATTGAACTATTTGGTGTTGCCGAATTAAAGGCAAACACATTCTTTACACCCATTTTGAACACGCAAATTGAAATGAGTCAAGTGCATTTAGATTTTCCTTGGTGGTTCCCATTAGCTAACGATCGTGTTAACAATGCTTCATCTAGAGCACCAAGCTTTTCTAATGGTGTAGATGCAGCTTCAGGCGGTTTGTTTGATATTTTAAATTTAACGGAAGATTTATCAACGGACGGTCTTGTTGGTGAATTTTTAGGATCTTTAAATACCGATTATTTTAATTTTATTCCGAGTGTTAGTTCTATGGCTTTCGAAATAACGAATAATGAAATTAACTGGTTCCATACACCAAGTAATGTTACAACAGCCCGAGCAACAACTAATACAACATCGTTTGATGCTTGGTATATGCCAAATGAAAATGAGCCACACGTAACCTTAACGCAGCAAAATGTAGATTTTGCTTTAGATGAAATTATATTAGAAACCTTAAGCACAGAGTCATTTACAGGAAACCTCATAAAACTAGAACAAAATCCGGTATCACAAAACATGACCATTTTAAGCTCACAAATGTATAAAGACGCTCACATTTCTATAATAGATGTTACTGGAAAAATGGTATTAGAATCTACTTTAGATTTAAATCAACGCACCACAATTCCATTCCAAATGGCTTCTGGATTGTATATATTAAACATAGAAAATGAAGGCAATCAGATTTTAAGAACAAAATTATTGGTTAAATAGATAATCTTGAATTAATATATAAAAAGCTCCGAAATCCATTCGGAGCTTTTTGTATACCATGATATGTAATTCTACATAGATTAACCTTTATATTTAATAGGAAGGTGCACCACTTTTTTAGTATCGAAAAATTCTTCGTCATAAAAATCAGATATATTATAAATCGCAGCTGTTCTATAATCTTGAAGCTCTTCAGATAAATCGCCACCTTTTAAATACAGGATTCCATTTTTAAGATCATGATTTTGCTTTTTAGCCACACGACCTTTTATCCAATGTACAAAGGTTGGCATGGCAGCAACTGCTCGACTAATAATAAAATCGTAGGTGTCCGTAATTTCCTCCACACGTGTATGCGTGGTTTTCACATTGGTTAACGCTAAACCAGCAACAACCTCATCAACGACTTTCAATTTTTTAGCAATACTATCCACCAAATGAAATGAGCATTCTGGAAATAAAATAGCCAGCGGAATACCAGGGAATCCACCACCAGTTCCAACATCCATTAATTTGGTTCCTGGATTAAACTCTATCACCTTCGCAATAGCTAATGCATGCAAAACATGACGCAAATACAACTCGTCAATATCTTTTCTGGATACCACATTAATCTTCAGATTCCAGTCTTGATACAAGCTCTCCAGCAGTGTAAATTTATTAATCTGATCCTCTGTTAGGTTC
>CBFHJN010000004.1:0-25208 GCA_965655805.1 Flavobacteriaceae bacterium | reverse complement strand
TTCGACAAAAGTAGGTAATTTTTCACGCATATTTTTATGAAAACTTTGTGTTCATAACCATGCTTATTAATTATATTTGCACAAAGTATAACGATAACCCAATTTTGGTTATTACATTTAATACAATTGGTATGACAAATAAAACCCTTTCTTTCTCACGAAATGATTCCGCCAAGTTTTTCAGGACATTGAATAAACGCGTTAATGATTATTTTAAAGATAATAACATAAAAAAAACAGGTAATTGGAGGCTATATATTAAAGCCATTATCATGTTTACACTCCTTTTAGGGCCTTTAGTTCTTTTATTAACCGTTACCATGCCAGGCTGGTTACAAATAATTTGCATGATTGTTATTGGAATTGGTATTGCTGGCGTAGGTATGAACGTGATGCACGACGCTAACCATGGTTCATTTTCCAGTAAAAAGTGGGTTAACACCTTAATGGGAAGTAGCATCCATATTTTAGCCGGAAATGATTACAATTGGAAAGTGCAGCATAATGTCTTACATCATACTTATACAAATATTCAAGGCCATGATGAAGATATTGATGCAGGACGTATTATCCGATTTTCAAAACATTCTAAATGGTTAAAAATTCATCAATATCAAAAGTATTATGCCTTTTTACTATATGGCTTATTAACTGTAAACTGGGCTATTACAACGGATTTCAAACAAACATATATTTATTTGAAACGTAAATTATCTTATGGTGATTTTCCTAATCCAGCAACACAGTGGACGAAACTAATCATTGGAAAAATACTATACTATTCCCTTTGGGTTGTATTACCTTTAGCTTTAGGTTTTGCCTGGTGGAAAGTTTTAATTGGATTTCTTATAATGCATTACACAGCTGGTGTAATTTTAAGTGTTATTTTCCAATTAGCGCATGTCATGCCAAACACCGAAATGCCTTTACCTGATGAAAATGGCACCATGAAAAATACATGGGCAATCCATCAATTATTTACCACATCCAATTTTTCGCCTAAAAGCTGGGTAGTTGAATTTTATACAGGTGGTTTAAACAGACAAGTAGAACACCATTTATTTGCACACATTAGTCATGTACATTATAAAAACATTGCAAAAATAGTGAGAGAAACAGCTCATGAATTTAGCTTACCTTACAATGAGTACAATTCTATTTGGACTGCTATTTCTGAACACTACAATCAATTAAAAGTCCTTGGTATGAAACCAAGTATGGCCTAATTTTTATTTACTTTTAAAAAGATATTTCTAATGAATACACTTTCAGATAGAGTTTTAAACATGGCTACTTCTGCCACATTAGCTATGGCAGCAAAAACAAGAGAATTACGCGCTGAAGGCAAAGATATTATTGGCTTAAGTTTAGGTGAACCAGATTTCAACACACCAGATTATATTAAAGAAGCAGCTGTTCAAGCCATTCATGATAATTATAGTTCTTATACACCAGTGGATGGTTATGTGGAATTGAAACAAGCTATTATCACCAAATTTAAACGTGATAACAATTTAGATTATACCTTACCACAGATAGTAGTTTCTACAGGTGCAAAACAAGCGCTTTATAATGTGGCACAAGTGATGATTAACCCAGGTGATGAAGTTATTTTACCATGTCCATATTGGGTAAGTTATGCTGACATTGTAGAACTTGCCGAAGGTGTTCCGGTAGAAGTACCAACCAGTATTGCTACCGATTTTAAAATGACACCAGCACAACTAGAAGCTGCAATTACACCAAGAACAAAAATGATTTGGTATAGTTCGCCTTGTAACCCAAGTGGTTCACTTTACAGCAGAGATGAATTACGCGCTTTAGCTGATGTGCTTCAAAAACACCCAAATATTTATGTGGTTTCTGATGAAATTTACGAGCATATTAACTTCACCGAAGACGGTCATGTTAGTATGGCAGAATTCCCAGATATATTTGGAAGAACCATTACCATAAACGGTGTTTCTAAAGCATTTGCTATGACAGGCTGGCGAATTGGCTATTTAGGTGCTCCAGAACATATTGCGCGTGCCTGTAATAAAATGCAAGGTCAGGTAACTAGTGGTGCTAACAGCATTGCCCAACGTGCGGTTATAACAGCTTTAAACGAATCGCCAACACGTGTGAAATTCATGATTGATGAATTTCATATTCGTCGTGATTTGATACTAACTTTATTGGAGGATGTTCCAGGCTTTATAAATAACACACCAGAAGGGGCTTTTTATGTATTTCCAAATATTTCCGCATTTTTTGGAAAAACCTTAAAAGGAATGACGATTAACAATGCAACGGATTTCTCTTTATTTTTATTAGAACATGCGTTAGTAGCAACTGTAACTGGTGATGCGTTTGGCGACCCTAATTGCATTCGGTTATCCTATGCTGCGAGTCAAGCACAAATTGTGGAAGCGATTAAGCGGATTAAAGAGGCTGTAACTTAAATATAAAGATTGAATCAAAATATAAAGAAAATACACTTCGTTTGAAGTGGATTTTTTAGTTTCTATCTTATCTATTCCTCCAAAAGAAAGGCGTCAACAAAATCAGAACTGTAAACAATTCCAATCGCCCGATCAGCATTAAAAAAGCTGCCCACCATTTCCCTAAAGCTGGTAAAGAAGCATAATTATTTACAGGACCAAAATCGCCAAAAGCTGGGCCTACGTTTCCTAAACTAGAAGCCGCAATTCCTATGGACGACATAAGGTCTAATCCAAACATAGAAAACACCAAAGAACCTACAATAAAGGATAACATATAGAGAATGAAAAACGCTAGAATATTAAAAACAATATCACCTGTTACGGCTCTGGAATTGTAACGAACTGGTAAAACAGCATTTGGGTGTAACGCGCGTTTAAATTCTAAAAATCCGTTTTTTATTAAAATTAAATGGCGTACCACTTTTACACCACCAGATGTACTTCCTGCTGAACCGCCTAAAAACATTAAACCAAAAAAGAAAACCACTAAAAACGGAGCCCATAAGGTATAATCAGCAGTAATGAATCCGGTTGTGGTTATAACCGTTAATACTTGAAATAATCCATGGCGAAAAGCACTTTCCGCTTCACCCCAAACCATAGGATGTGTAATAGATGATATTGATGGATCTGCTTTAAAATAAATAATACAGGCTACAATGACTGTAAAGATGGCAACAAACATGAAATAGAGTTTAAACTCTTCATCTCTAAATATTTTTTGAACTTTGCCCTTGAATGCAAAATAGCTTAAAACAAAATTGGTTCCGGCTAAAAACATAAACAGAATAATTATGTATTGAATGATGGGTTGATCATTCCAATAGGCAACACTGGCATTTTTTGTTGAAAAACCACCAGTACTCAACGTACTCATAGAGTGATTCATGGCATCAAAAAGATTCATGCCAGCCACTTTTAAGAGAATGGTTTCCGCAACTGTATAACCAAAGTAAATAAGCCATAACCGTTTAGCAGTATCGGTAATTCTGGGATGCAATTTATCAGCATTTGGCCCTGGTGCTTCGGCAGCAAACAACTGCATACCGCCAATTCCTAATAATGGCAGGATAGCAATAGCTAAAACAATAATTCCCATACCACCAATCCAATGCGTCATACTGCGCCAAAAAAGAACCCCTTTCGGTATAATTTCAATATCGTTTAATATGGTTGCTCCTGTGGTCGTATAACCAGACATGGTTTCCAGAAATGCACTGGTAAAATCTGTAATAGCACCTGTAAAAATATAAGGCAAGGAACCCGAAAGCGCCATAATAATCCACCCAAAAGCGACCACAATATACCCTTCACGTTTTTCCATAATTTTCTTGTGGTTCCGAGTTGGAATCATCATGGCAATTCCAATTAACAACGTACTGATACCAGCCAAAAACAATTGAAGCGTGACGCCATCTTCATAAATAAGACTTATAAGGGCAGACACTAACATAAAACCACCATTAAAAAGAAGCAGTAATCCTAAAAAATGAAAAATAATTTTATAATTCAGTTTCATACTATAAGAATAGTTTTTCGACTTCTTTAATGGAGCGCGGCAAACCACAAATCACCACACGATCGCCTTCTTGAATTTTAAAATCGCCTAGTGCTATATTTCCAACGCCATCGCGAATAACACCTGCAATGATGGCTGATCTTGGAAAGTCAACCTCTTTAATAAGTTTCTCGCAAATTTTTGAACGCACTTTCACTTTAAATTCTAAAAGTTCCGCATCCATATTATTCAATTTGGTCATGGCAATTACTTCGCCTCGTCTAACATATCTAAAAATATTATTAGCTGCTAATAACTTCTTATTTAACGTATCAATTCCAATGGATTGCGATAACTCAAAATAATCCATGTTTTCAACTAATGAAATTGTTTTCCTTACGCCTTTGGATTTCGCTACCAAACTAGACATAATGTTAATTTCACTATTTCCAGTTACGGCTATAAAGGCATCCATATCAGCAATATTTTCTTCATTTAATAAGTCTACATTCCGACCATCACCATTTATAACCAAAATATTAGGCAACTCATCCGCAATATCAAAAGCGCGGTTTTTTTCTTTTTCTATCAGTTTCACATTAAAACCGCTACTTGCCAAATCACGTGCTGTTTTATACCCAATTTTACTACCACCAAGAATCATTACGTTCTTAATATCCGTGTTTGTTTTTCCGGTAATTTTACAGAGTTCTTCCGCACCACCTTCTGATGTAATAAACACCACATGATCGCCTTCTTTAAGTTGTGTATCACCTCTTGGGATAATTGTAAATTGTGTTCCGAAGCGCTGAATAGCTATGGGTACAAAATGAATTTCCGGAAATATTTCAGCAGCCTCTTTTACTGTTTTCCCAACAAAAGCCATGGTTCTGGATAAATCTAAACCTACCATGGTTAGCGCACCATCTTCAAAAGCGTAGGTATCACTAAAAGCAGATTGCGATAGGAGTAAACGAATTTCTGAAGCCGCTAATGCTTCAGGTGAAATGAGTTCATCTATACCAAATTTAGTAAAACCAACCTCATCTTTATGCTGAATAAATTCCGTATTAGAAATTCGCGCAATGGTGCGTTTGGCACCTAATTGTTTTGCTAAAACGCAAACGGTAATGTTCGTTGTTTCAGAAGATGTTACGGCAATTACCAAATCACTTTGGGCAACTCGTGCTTCCTTTAAAATAGAAATAGACGTAGAATCGCCTTTCATCACTTTAATATCCAAATGATTATCTGCATTAAGCAAACTTTCTTTGTTGGTATCTATCAGCGTAATTTCTTGCGATTCAAAGGATAGTAATTTAGCTAAATGAAATCCGACTTCACCAGCTCCCGCAATAATAATTTTCATCTGTATTATTTATATTTTTCAATCGTCAGATGGAACCTGAATGTTAATATGTAGAATAATTTTGCTCCTCAATGCAAGATTTTCAATCATTTTCGGTTTCATGTGTTTTTTACTAAAAAGTAATGCAAATATATGCAAAAAAATAGCACATCATTTTATTTCGTTAGTTTATAATAAATTGCAATCTAGTTGCTTTATGGTACTGCAAAGGTTTATATTTGCAAAAAAATATACGTTGTCAAAAGTAAATCCATATAAAGATAGTAACCTTGGAAAGAAGGAACAGGTTACGCAGATGTTTGATGCTATTTCAGGAAATTACGATGGTTTAAATCGTGTAATTTCATTTGGTATTGACGTGTCTTGGCGTAAAAAAGTACTAGCAATAGTCAAAGCTAGTCATCCAGAAACCATTTTAGATATTGCAACAGGAACAGGTGATTTGGCTATTATGTTAGCCCAAACCGATGCCAAGAAGATTGTTGGTTTTGACATTAGCAGTGGCATGCTGGAAATAGGCAAACAAAAGGTAGCACATAAAAACCTAAACAACCGAGTTGATATGGTTTTAGGTGATTCTGAAAACATGCCATTTGAAGATAATTCATTTGATGCCATTACCGTTGCCTTTGGGATTCGTAATTTTGAAACTTTGGAAAAAGGCCTGGCTGAAATTCACCGTGTGCTAAAGCCTGGAGGCACATTTGTTATTCTTGAAACATCCATGCCTACTAAAACGCCTTATAAACAAGGATATAATTTTTACACCAAAAATATCTTACCAGTTATTGGAAAATTATTCTCAAAAGACAAAACGGCTTACAAATATTTATGTGAATCCGCTTCTGTTTTTCCTTTTGGTGAGGAATTAAACAATATTTTGCGTAAAATTGGGTTTACTAATGTGAATGATCTGCCACAAACATTTGGCGTGGCTACTATTTATACATTATCAAAATAGTTTTATGAAAAAACACTTTTTCCTTTTTGGGTTTATTTTACTATCGCAAGTCGCCTCGGCCCAATTATTTTCAAAAGAAAAAATTAGAAACCTTGAAACTGAAGATAAAAAACTTTTGAGTTATGGTTTCTTTTTGGGCTATAATAGCTATGATTTCAATTTTGATTACAACATGGATCAAGCTGATATTTTAGTCGAGAAAACAGGAGGTTTTAGCGTTGGTTTAATTGGTAATTTACGCATTATGGAATATATGGATTTGCGCTTTGAGCCTGGTTTATATATTACCACACGAAATTTGGTTTACGATGAAAGTTATTTTCAAGGTATGGAGTTTACCGATACGGATTTAAAACGTGAAGTGAAATCAACGTACATCCACTTCCCCCTTTTAATGAAATTTTCCACCAAACGCATTAATAACTTTAAGCCGTTTGTAGTTGCGGGTTTATCAACAGCCTTAAATTTATCAAGTAACGAAAATAACCCAGACGATAATAGTAGCGGACAATTTAGAACCAAAAAGAACATGTTTTTTTACGAAGTTGGTTTTGGTGTAGATTTGTACTTATACTTCTTTAAATTTACGCCATCTATTCGTGGTGTTTTTGCTTTAAATGACGAAATCATCCAAGATAAAGATCCCAGTAGCCCTTGGACTAGTAATGTAAATAGCATGAAAACCCGAGGTGTATTTTTAAATTTCACCTTTCAATAACTATTTGTTGTGAAGTTGTTTGTTGTGCAGTTGTTAAGTTGTAACAATGACAGGAAAAATAGTACCAAAGACTTTAACAACTCAACGCCTTTTAAATTCACTCAATAAAATGGCCGTTGCCGTAGCTACATTTAAACTTTCGGTTTCTTGAATAGCACCAAAACGCGGAATGCTTACACGTTTGGTAATGTGTTTTTCTATGTCTTCAGAAATCCCGTTAGCTTCATTACCCATAACCAAAACGCCATTATTAGAAAGTGATTCTCTGTACACATTTTTACCATCCATAAAAGCGCCATAAATGGGAAGTTTGGTAGCACTCAAAAACTGATTCAAATCCACATAATTTAAAGAAACACGTGTAATAGAACCCATGGTTGCTTGAATAACCTTTGGGTTATAACAATCTACGGTTTGCTCGCTGCAAACGAGTTGTGTTATTCCAAACCAATCACATAAACGGATAATGGTTCCTAAATTTCCAGGATCACGAATAGCATCAAGCGCTACAATAAATCCGCTTTCTGAAATCGCTTGACATTCCGGTATTTTAAAAACTGCCAAAGCTTGGTTTGGTGTTTTTAAGGAACTTATTTTTTTTAAATCAGCTTCAGAAATAAGCGTTTCCAGATTTGTATTTATGTTAAAGGATTTGACAGCATATAATTGTTCTAACTCCAAATTAGAATTTAAAAGCTCTTGAATGGTTTTAACACCTTCAGCCACAAACAATCCGTGTTGTTGTCGGTACTTTTTTTGCTTTAAACGCGTTAGTAGTTTTATTTGGTTTTTTGATAGCATGAAATTGCTTTTAAAAGATGCCGACTAAATTAAGAAGAATAAAATACAAAGCTTTCAAAATGTGTCATTATATAAATGCTTTATTTTGATTGAAATAATGTATTTTTGAATCCAGTATTACATTTTTTGTCAATCGCAAATTTATACATAAAACCATCACTAAATTTTTATAATTAGGTGTCCTTGAGAATACATTCTTCAAAAATAGCATTTTATATTATTTTTACAGTGCTTTTGGTGTCTTGCAATACTATTAAGCATCTTGACGCAGATGAACAGTTACTCACTAAAAACACCATACATGTTAACGATAATGTAAATAATACTGAAATTGTTAACAGCCTACTCTACCAAAAAGCTAATAGAAAACTCTTAACTATTCCGCTTCGACTGCATATTTATAATTTAGCGAGACCCAATATTGATTCCATTTTAAAAGCCAATATAGCTAAAAAACCTAATCGTGAAGAAAATTTGGAACGCCTACTTTCCAAAAAACAATTAGACCAATACATTGCCTCCAGAAAAGGTATTAATACTTGGATTAAAACAACAGGAGAAGCACCTGTAATTTTAAACGAAGAAAAAACCAAACAATCGTTAAATAAATTAGAGGCTTACTACTTTCATAACGGCTGGTTTACCGCCAAGGCAACGTCTGAAACCACAAAAACAGATTCCAGTCGTGCTAAAGTAGATTATTACGTAACCACAGGTGATCCATACATAGTGGATTCATTAAGTGTAAAAATAGCATCACCAGCCATAGATTCCTTATATAATAAATCTAAAAGGGAATCATTTATTAAACTAAACAAACAATACAAAACGGTTACGTTTGAACAAGAAAAAAACCGACTAACCGATTACTTCCGCAACCATGGTGTGTATCATTTTAACGAAGATTATGTGTATTTTGAAATGGACACTATTGACACCAATAAAAAGGTGAAAATTGAATTGCAGATACAAGATCGTTTAATAAAAAATGACGATTCATCCAGACGCGAACCCTTTACCATTTACAAAATAAAAGACGTTAATATTTTTACCGATTACTCCTATCAAGATCGTAATAAAGCGCAAAAAGATTCCACAACCTACAAAGGATACACATTGTATAGCAATGATAAGCTACGTTTTAAGCCCAAAGCTTTAACCGACGCCATTTTTATAACACCAGATTCTACGTTTAGAGATAATGACAGAACCTTATCTTACAGACATATTTCCGAATTGCGCACCTTTAAATACCCTAATATTGAATATGTAGAAAATGCAGATACCACCTTAACCGCCAATGTGTATTTAACGCCATTAAAGAAATTTGGTTTGGAATTTAGCGCAGAAGTATCGCAAAGCAATATTCAAACAATTGGCTTGTCTTTTAATCCGTCCGTATTAATGCGAAATGTTTTTGGTGGTGCCGAAACCTTACAACTTTCAGCGTTTGGATCCATTGGAGCCTCCAAAGACGCTGCTAATAATGAAGACAAATTTTTTGATATTAATGAATGGGGAGCCGATTTAAAACTAACCGTTCCGCGCTTGTTATTACCTTTTAATACCGGAAAACTGATTCCAAAAAGCATGTCGCCAAGCACGAGAATGAGTATTGCCACCTCCAGCCAAACCAATATAGGATTGGACAAACAAACGCTTACCGGAACGCTTAATTACCGCTGGAAACCCAATTTCAAAGTCACAAACAGATTTGATTTATTTAGCATTCAATATGTAAAAAACTTAAATCCTGATAACTATTTTAATGTATATAGCACATCCTACAATACATTGAATGATATTGCTCAAGATATTGGCTATATAGACCCAAATGACGAATTGGGAATTCCGGATCAGGCTAATGAATTTATTCAAGAATCTATAAGTGATAATCCACCAAATGGACTAACTTCAGATAATATTCAGAACATTAATTATATAAATGAACGCCAAGAACGTTTAACAGAAAACAACCTAATTATTGCGTCCAGCTATAATTATGTTCGCGACAACCGAACCAGTTTATTTGATGAAAATTTCTCCATCTTTAGAGGAAAAATAGAATCGGCTGGAAACTTATTATCATTAGCTTCAAGTGCCTTTGGAAGCCCCAGAAATAGCAATGATAATTACGAGCTTTTTGATGTTGCCTATTCGCAATACGTCAAATTCGAATTCGATTATATCAAACATTGGGATTTAGGCAAAAAACAAGTTTTAGCACTTCGTAGCTTTTTTGGAATTGCCATTCCATACGGCAACTCCAATAGTATTCCATTTTCGAAAAGTTTCTTTGCTGGTGGAACTAATGATAATCGTGCTTGGACAGCCTATAGTCTTGGGCCAGGAAGTTCAGATAGCAATGATGAATTTAACGAAGCCAACCTAAAATTAGCCTTCAATTTAGAATATCGTTTTAATATTTTTGGTGATTTCTATGGAGCATTTTTTGCAGACGCTGGAAACATTTGGAACGTGTTGGATAATATTGAAGATCCGCAGGCTACGTTTACCGACTTTCAATCGCTTCAAGATATTGCTTTAGGAACCGGTTTCGGATTGCGTTACGATTTTGGATTTATTATTTTCCGTTTTGATACGGGTTTTAAAACCTATGATCCATCCTATCAGCAGGGCAATCGGTGGCTTAATGATTATAATTTCACAAACGCTGTTTATAACATTGGTATCAATTACCCGTTTTAAGCTATTTAATTTTATTATTTTTGTTTCAATAAAAAAACAATAATTTATGTCACATTCCATAAAACCAGGCGTTGCAACTGGCCAACAAGTTCAAGCAATTTTTAAACTAGCCAAAGAAAAAGGTTTTGCTTTACCTGCTGTAAATGTAGTAGGTTCTAACAGTGTTAATGGCGTTTTAGAAACGGCTCGCGATTTAAACGCACCAGTTATTATTCAATTTTCTAATGGTGGTGGCGTTTTTAATGCTGGAAAAGGTTTGAGTAATGAAAACCAAAAAGCAGCTATTGCTGGTTGTATTGCAGGTGCCAAACACGTACATTTAATCGCCGAAGCTTATGGCGTTCCTGTTATTTTACATACCGATCATTGTGCCAAAAAACTATTGCCTTGGATAGACGGTTTATTGGATGCTAGCGAACAACATTTTAAAGAAACGGGTAAGCCACTTTACAGTTCGCACATGATTGATTTAAGTGAAGAGCCTATTGAAGAAAATATAGAAATTTGCAAACGTTATTTAGAACGCATGAGCAAAATGGGTATGACTTTAGAAATCGAATTAGGTATAACAGGTGGCGAAGAAGATGGTGTAGATAACACAGATGTGGACGATTCTAAACTTTACACGCAACCCGAAGAAGTGGCTTACGCCTATGAAGAGTTGAGCAAAGTAAGTAATCAATTTACTATTGCAGCCGCTTTCGGAAATGTACATGGCGTTTACAAACCTGGAAATGTAAAGTTAACACCGAAGATTCTTAAAAATTCGCAAGCCTATATTTCAGAGAAATTTAATGTAGAACACAATCATATAGATTTTGTTTTTCATGGTGGATCTGGATCTACGGTTGAAGAAATCCGAGAAGCCATTGGTTATGGCGTTATTAAAATGAATATTGATACAGATATGCAATATGCTTTTACTTCTGGTGTTCGCGATTATATTTTAGAAAAGAAGGACTATTTACAATCTCAAATAGGAAATCCAGATGGTGATGATATACCAAACAAAAAATATTATGATCCACGTGTTTGGTTACGTAAAGGAGAAGAAACATTTGTAGCTCGATTAAAGAAGGCCTTCGAGGACCTTAATAATGTGAACACTTTATAAAATAAAAGCGTAAAAAGAGCTTGATTAAAATTAATCATGTAATTTTGCTTGACTAACTAACGCGAATAATAGCGACTTTTAATAGTAAAAAATCGTTAATCGCATAACTTAAAAATCGTTAATCACTATGTCTTGGTTTAAACGAAAAGAAAAAGGAATACAAACTTCTACGGAAGAAAAGAAAGACACACCTAAAGGGTTGTGGTATAAATCGCCAACAGGAAAAATTGTTGATGCTAAAGAATTAGAGCAGAACTTTTACGTCAGTCCTGAAGACGGTTATCATGTAAGAATTGGGAGTAACGAATATTTCAAAATCTTATTTGATGATAATAAATTTAAGGAATTAGATGCTAAATTAGACTCTAAAGATCCTTTAAAATTTGAGGACACTAAAAAATATCCAGACCGTTTAAAAGCGGCTCAAGAAAAAACCAAATTAACCGATGCTGTTCGTACAGCCGTTGGAAAATCTAAAGGAAATGATATGGTAGTTGCCTGTATGGATTTTAGCTTTATTGGTGGCTCTATGGGATCAGTAGTTGGTGAAAAAATAGCACGAGCAGGACAATATGCTTTAAAGAAAAAAATTCCGTTTATGATTATCTCTAAATCTGGAGGTGCACGTATGATGGAAGCTGCTTTATCTTTAATGCAATTAGCAAAAACCTCGGTTGTTTTAGCCCAATTAGCAGATGCAGGAATTCCGTATATTTCTTTATGTACAGACCCTACAACAGGTGGAACAACGGCATCATTTGCCATGTTAGGTGATATTAATATTGCTGAACCTGGTGCATTAATTGGTTTTGCTGGACCACGTGTGGTTCGTGACACTACAGGACAAGATTTACCAGAGGATTTTCAAACTTCCGAATTTTTGTTAGAACACGGTTTCTTGGATTTCATTACACACCGAAAAAACTTAAAAAATAAAGTCAACTTATATATTGATTTAATTACCAATCAGCCATTGAGAGCTTAATTTTTTATCAATTCATAATTTAAAAAAAGAGATGGAGTTCCATCTCTTTTTTTTTACTTAATAAATGGAATAGATTTTAGGTTGGACTAGGCTTTCTTGAAATAAACCGAAAAGCAAGTACCTTCATCAACCTGACTTTCCACCTCTATTCTGCCGCCTATACTTTCTACGTGATTTTTGGTAATAAATAATCCTATACCTCTAGAATCCATGTGCTCATGAAATGTTCCGTTTAAAGTAAATAATTTATGTCCATGATTTTCTAAATCAATTCCTAGTCCATTATCTTCAATTCTTAACACAACAAATTCTTCTACAATTTCGCTAGTAATAATTATTACTGGAAGCCGATTAACAGATCTGTATTTTATGGCATTGGTTAAAAAATTCAGAATAATACTGTCTAAATAAGGCTCAATAGCATATACTTGATGCTCCTTATTAGTATGATTTAAAACTTGACAATGATGTTTTTTGGCAATGGCATTAATATTGTAAATGGCATGAGTAACATATGCATCTAATGACAAGGCTTTTAACTCCTTATTATCGTTTAATTTATTTTTTCGTATTTCGTTTAAGTGCTCTAATGTTTCCTCCAAGTTTAATAAAGACTCTTTGAGCATTTTAAAGTTTTCATTTTCATGAATATGTTCAAAATCATCTTCAATAAACCCAATAATGGACCCTAAATTACCAACATGTGTACGTATGTCGTGCGTGGCTATGTGCGCAAAATCTAATAATTTTTTATTTTGCTCCTTGGCCACATTCATTAATAGATTGAGTTGCCAGCTAGCAACTTTTCGTTCATTGATATCCGCAATTTGCGATATAAAATATAACGGTCTTTTCAATTCATCACAGACCATAGAAACTGACAAAAGCGCCCAAATAACGTGGCCGTTTTTATGAAAATAGCGCTTTTCTATTTGATAATTATCGATTTCACCATCAATGAGTTGGTTCATATGGTCTAGATCATTATTCACATCATCACGATGCGTAATATCCAAAACAGAAATAGCATTCAGTTCATTTTCGGTGTAACCTAAAAAATCCGTAATACTTTTATTGACTTTCACCCATCTGCCTTCCAAACTAATTATGGCTATACCTCCATGGGCATGCGTGAAGATTTTTTCAAAAAGAGCTTCTTTAAAAAGATGAACATTTTCAGGCATATTTATAATATTGATTAACAGCATTTTAAAGATACGCAATAAAAAATAATTCTATAACTGCATAGAAATAATTATTAACCCAAAAAGAACATACAATTTCAACTTCAATTTATTTATTATTCTTATATTTGCAGCTTGAAAGAAAATCTTTCATATACATAACAATCATTTACAATAATATTAGAATGTATTTATCAAAAGAAGAAAAGCAAGAGCTTTTCGCAAAACACGGTAGCGGAAAAAACGATACTGGAAGCGCAGAAGGTCAAATTGCATTATTTACACAACGTATTGAGCACCTAACGCAACACTTAAAAAGTAATCGTAAAGACTACAATACAGAGCGTTCATTAGTAATGCTAGTTGGTAAGCGTCGCGCATTACTGGATTACTTAATTAAGAAAGATATTTTAAGATATCGTGCTATTATTAAGGAATTAGGATTAAGAAAATAATAACATTTAAGAGGCTTCGCGCCTCTTTTTTGTTTTAAAAACAACAAGTTACATGTCATTACGAGGAGTGTAACAACGTGGTAATCTTTTCAAAAAGAAGCAGATTGCCACAT
Source organism: Flavobacteriaceae bacterium (assembly GCA_965655805.1). Classification (GTDB taxonomy): domain Bacteria; phylum Bacteroidota; class Bacteroidia; order Flavobacteriales; family Flavobacteriaceae; genus Algorimicrobium. Next base: position 10,815 of record CBFHJN010000004.1, on the reverse strand, counting down.
CACGTAAAAACGTGATTCGCAATGACAAATTAGAAGAAGCTATAATGGTTTTTCATTGGTCACACACAACAACTACAACAACACAACGACCATTGTTTAATTAGAATTAAAAAATTATGATTCCAAAAGTATTTAGAGAGGTCATTGACCTTGGTGATGGACGAGAAATTTCCATCGAAACCGGAAAATTAGCAAAACAAGCTCATGGTAGCGTTGTAGTACAGTCTGGAAAATGTATGTTATTATGTACCGTTGTTTCCAATTACGAACAAAAAGATGTAGACTTCTTACCTTTAACGGTAGACTACAGAGAGAAATTTGCAGCTGCAGGTCGTTATCCTGGTGGTTTCTTTAAAAGAGAAGCAAGACCTAGTGATGGCGAAGTATTAACCATGCGTTTAGTAGACCGTGTTTTACGTCCTTTATTTCCAAAAGATTACCATTCTGAAACGCAAGTGATGATTCAATTAATGTCTCATGACGAAAACGTGATGCCAGATGCTATGGCAGGTTTAGCCGCTTCGGCAGCCATTCAATTATCAGATTTCCCATTTGAATGTGCGATTTCTGAAGCTCGAGTTGGTCGTGTTAATGGTGAATTCATTATCAACCCAACATTTGCTCAATTAGCAGAATCTGACATCGATATGATGATTGGTGCTTCTGCCGACTCCGTTATGATGGTTGAAGGTGAAATGCATGAAATTTCTGAAGAAGAAATGGCAGAAGCCATTAAGTTTGCGCACGAACATATTAAAATTCAATGTGCTGCACAAATCCGATTAGCAGAGGCATTTGGAAAAAAAGCAACGCGTGAATACGAACCAGAAAGAAAAGATGAAGCTTTAGAGAAGAAAATACATGACATGTCTTACGATAAAGTGTATGCTATTGCAAAAGCTGGATCGTCTAAACATGAAAGAAGTGCTGCTTTCCAAGACATAAAAGAAAGTATAAAAGCTACTTTTTCTGAAGAAGAATTAGAAGATTACGGTGGTTTAGTTTCTGACTATTACCGTAAGGCTGAAAAAGCGGCCATTAGAGATTTAACCTTAAACGAAGGTTTACGTTTAGATGGTAGAAAGACTGACGAGATTAGACCAATTTGGTGTGAGGTAGATTATTTACCATCCACACATGGTTCTTCAATCTTTACACGTGGAGAAACGCAAGCTTTAGCAACTGTAACTTTAGGTACGTCTAGAGACGCCAACCAAATAGATATGCCATCACAAGAAGGTGAAGAGCGTTTCTATTTACATTATAACTTCCCTCCTTTTTGTACAGGTGAAGCAAGACCAATCCGTGGAACATCGCGTAGAGAAGTTGGTCATGGTAATTTAGCGCAACGTGCTTTAAAAAACATGATTCCTGCAGATTGTCCATATACAGTAAGAGTGGTATCTGAAGTATTAGAATCTAACGGATCGTCTTCAATGGCAACTGTTTGTTCTGGTACTATGGCCTTGATGGATGCAGGAGTTCAAATGACAAAACCAGTTTCAGGTATTGCTATGGGATTAATTTCTGATGCAGATTCTGGAAAATACGCTGTATTATCTGATATTTTAGGTGATGAAGATCATTTAGGAGATATGGATTTTAAAGTAACAGGAACAGCTGATGGTATTACTGCTTGCCAAATGGATATTAAAGTAAAAGGTCTTTCTTACGAAATTCTTGTTAATGCTTTGCAACAAGCTCGTGCTGGACGTTTACATATTTTAGACAAGTTAGTTGAAACCATTTCTAAACCGAATGCAGATGTTAAAGAACACGCGCCAACAATGGTAACAAGACGTATTCCTAATGAGTTTATTGGTGCCTTAATTGGTCCTGGTGGAAAAGTCATTCAGGAAATGCAGAAAGAAACAGATACAACCATCGTTATCAACGAAGATCCTGTAACTGAAGAAGGTATAGTTGAAATTTTGGGTGTTGGCAGAAAAGGCATTGATGCTGTTATAGCAAAAATTGATGCTATCTTATTTAAACCAGAAGTTGGAAGCGTTTATGAAGTAAAAGTAATCAAGATGTTAGATTTTGGTGCTGTTGTGGAATATATGGATGCACCAGGAAACGAAGTGCTTTTACACGTTAGTGAATTAGCATGGGAACGTACTGAAAATGTATCTGATGTTGTAAACATGGGAGACGTTTTTGATGTGAAGTATTTTGGAATTGATTCTAGAACTCGTAAAGAAAAAGTATCGCGTAAAGCTATTTTACCAAAACCAGAAGGTTTTACAGAAAGACCACCAAGAGATGATAAACGTTCTGGTGGACGTGATAATCGTGGTTCTCGTGACAACAACAGAGGTCGTGACAACCGTCGTGATGACAGAAAACCAAGAGAAGATAAAAAAGACTAAAAACTAGTTTTTAAATCTATAAAAAAGCCTATTCATATAATTTGAATAGGCTTTTTGCTTTTAGTAACTCGGTATAATAAAATCCAAAAGGGTAAAGCCTAATAAAAAGCATATAAATACTGCCACAAATAAATTATATTTACTGGATAACAGCAGCCAAAAAATTTATATATCTAGATTTATTTCCAGTATATCAGTAGTAAAAGTTGTTTTATAGCGAGTTGTGCATAATACCGAAATGACAAACCACGAATTGACATTTAGCAAAATAAAGGAGCTTTTGGAGTCTCATTTTCCTGATAGGATTTCGGAATTTGAAGACGGAACTCATCTGGCTCTGAATTCGAAAAACGAGGAAGAATCGTCAATTTGGATTGAACTTGATGAAGGCGGAATGTTGACAGTTGGATTCGGAATCTCACATAAACATTTTTATCCGAAAATTGATAATTTAAACGAAGGATTTGATGAGTTTCTGCGATTTCTGACTTGCAAAAAAAGGAGAATAGATTATTACAAAGGAAAATTCCCATTCAAAAACGAGTATGAATTTCAGAATGAAAACGGAACTTGGGAAAATTATGGAACTTCCTTAACCTAGGCTTTTCCTTTTTGGAAAAAAACGATTAAAAAAACAACCAATCAAAACGGATTTATAAACTTTACGGAAATTGAATCTGAAATTGAAAAAATAAAAAGTACTATGCACAACACCCAATAAAAACAACTGCTGCCTCCCTATTTACAAATCCCGATAGTTATTGGGATTCTCAAATTTTCAATATCGTTTAATTTTACTAACTTTCATGTGCAACACGCTAAAAATAAATGCGCTAGCAATAACTAAAAACTCTAATTATGAAAAGAACTTTGCGTATTGCCATGCCAACTATTGCATTTGTTTCTTGCTTATTTATGATAAGTTGTCAATCACATGAAGACAAAACGATAGCACCCGAAAAGGTTACTGAAACACAAAAAGAAAAACCAATAAATCCCGAGGAAGAAGAATTAAAGGCCCTTGTAGAAAAACTCCTATTTGCTGTTGGTAATTCTGATTTTCAGACTTTGGAGTCCCTAGTTTCAGATAAGGCAAACTTGGCAAGTGCTATCATACGAGATGGCGTCTCTAAAAATTCCGTCATCACGATTAGCGAATATTTTGAATCACAAAAAAACCGAGACAGAAAGCCTTTTTACGAACCTGTTACTGAATACAAATTCCTTATAAATAAAGACCAAATTGCTTTTGTTTGGGCGGATGCTATCCTGCATACTTATGGTGTTCCACGGACAAATAACATCGACAATTTTACTCTCATCAAGGAGGATGGTGAATGGAAATTTATTAATATATCATTCACAAACACACAATTACCTGAAGAGCTGAAAAAGTTTGATTTAGATATTTTCGCCAAAAGTTATGCACAAGTATGGTGTAGCCAAAGACCTAATTTTGTCTCATATTTTTATGCCGAAGATGGCATTCTGCAAATAAATGATGCTGAACCAGTAGAAGGTACTGAAGCCATATCCAATGTTGCTAAAAGTTTTATGGACGCTTTTCCAGATATGGTTGTATCCATGGATAGTTTAGTAACTAAATTGGACAAAACCCGATTTTATTGGACACTAACAGGAACAAATACTGGCTCAAATGGAACGGGAAATAACGTAAACTTTAGTGGATTTGAGGAATGGACTATTAATGATAATGGGTTAATCCAAAAATCAAAGGGTTATTTTGATGAAAAAGAATATCAGCGACAACTTGAATTTGGCGTTGATTAAAATTAATCGCAGATAAATTTCATGTTTTTAAAAGTCCAGCACAATTGTTAAAAAATGCATTTATTCATGCGTTTATTAATACAATGGAAACCTGACATGCTATTCAGCAACCCATTTTTGTAAAATCTGTACAAAATCTTGTTGTCGGTCGCTTTACTCATTTTTGATATTTGAATACACCTATTTTAGATATCTCAATAAATTAAAACGAAATGAGGACATTCCAATTCACATCACTTATTATTCTTGCCGTCATAGCATAGATGGAATTATTGACCTCGGAACAATGAACGGGTTTCTACACAAACCGATTACTTCAGAAAAAAGGCTGGAAGCATTTATTGCTGCTACCAAATAAAAAATAAATGACGAATTTGTTGGAAACTTTGCAATGGCACTCATTGAAGACGGAAAAATATCAAAGTTTTTTTCCATTCTTTTAACAAACCCGTAAATGACCATACGGTTTTCTTTGTTACATCCCTTAGCAAATGGGTAAAGTCTTTTGGTGTTTTAAACCTGGAAGAACAAGACTGGATTTAGATAAACCAGTAGAATGCGAGAGAAATTTTCTTAAAAAAAGATTAAAAAGCATCCAAATTGTAAATCGTGTCGTACTTACTGAAACACATCAATAAACACGACCGCATTATATATGGCTACAAAAATTACAACTCCGAATACCTTTATAAAAAAAACAAAATTTGAAAACATTCAGAATAAAATAGCACTAATAAGCACGCTCATTTTTATTGCCATGGGTGTTTATTTATTTAGCATTTTTCATAATGATTTTGAACAATTTAATGCAGACCGTAGAAGTTCCATTATTGGTTTTGCATTCATGATTCTGGCAGGAATATTGGTTTTATATAAAGTCTTCTACTTTATTTTCATGGCTTATAAATTTTTTAAATATCAAGCTATTGAATCCGTTTCTAACCAAGAATTACCAACCGTAACCATAATCGTTCCGGCTTATAATGAAGGTAAGCAAGTTTGGGATACGCTCATGAGCTTGTCAAAAAGTAATTATCCTACTGATAAAATGCAGCTTTTAGCTATTGATGACGGCAGTTTAGATGATACATGGAATTGGATGGTAGATGCCAAAAAACAACTAGGAAATCGATTAGAAATTCTCCAACAACCTGAAAACAAAGGAAAACGCCATGCTTTATATCGTGGCTTTAATTTAGGAACAGGTTCCGTTTTTGTAACGGTTGACAGTGATTCTATAGTGGACGAAAACACTATAAGAAATTTAGTCAGTCCTTTTATTACTAATGAAAAATGTGGTGCTGTAGCTGGAAATATTCGGGTTTTAAACAACAAAAAAGCCATGCTTCCAAAAATGTTGGATGTGAGTTTCGTAATGAGTTTTGAATTTGTACGCTCTGCAGAAAGCACTTTGAATTCAGTATTATGTACGCCTGGTGCTTTGGCTGCTTATAAAAGTGAAGCTGTATTTGCATGTTTACCAGATTGGATTAATCAAACATTCATGGGACAACCATCAGATATTGGTGAAGATCGCGCCATGACAAACATGATTTTAAAACAAGGGAAACATGTGTTGTTTCAGCGTAATGCTGTGGCCTACACCAATGTTCCTGAAGAGTATCATGGCTTATACAAAATGTTTATTCGTTGGGGACGCAGCAATGTTCGCGAAAATATAAATATGGCTAAATACGTTTTTACCAATTTTAAAGATGAAAGCAAGTTTGGAACGCGACTTTTATTTATCAGTCAATTTTCTAGAATCATCATGAGTTATCCGTTTGTACTATTTATGCTGTTTTTCGTATTAATGCATCCCCTATTATTTTTAGGCTCTACCCTATTAAGCATTTTGGTAACCTCAACATTCTCGGTGTTGTTTTATGCGCATCGCTATGAAATTAAGGAATCGCTTTGGGCTTATACGTACAGTATTCTTTATACGTTTGGTTTATTTTGGATAACACCGTTTGCCATTGCAACCGCTAACAGACGTGGTTGGCTTACGCGTGGTTTAGCTGAAAAAAAATAGTTTTAAACACCCTTATTTAACTAAGCTTTGCGGGAAAATGCAAGGCTTTTCTTTTAGGCACAACTTCAATTTTATAATTAATAGCTTATCATTACCCGACAGGCTGTCACCTTTTTGTCAGTTTTATTAAAAGTAGATTTTGCGTATTTCGCAATAAAAACAACAAAAATATTCGAATATCGTAATAATTCAACACCTTCATGTTGTATTTAGGATTTCTCAAAATTAACTTTTCAATTTAGGTGTTCCGTACAGTCCTTGTACATTATAGAGAAATTAATATTGATAATCAATACATTACAAAAACATGAAAGTATTAGTAATTGGAGCAGGAAATATGGGATTAACGTATTCCGAAGGTATGGCGCAATCGCCATTATTAGGAAAACACAATCTGAAAATATATGATACTGATCCAAAAAAAATTACAACCTTAAACAAAGAACCACATTTTGACGTTTACGATAATTTAGACGATTGTTTACCAAAAGCAGACATCGTTTTTCTTGCTGTAAAACCATATCATATAGACAGCCTATTTGAAACTATGGTGCCAAAAATTAACGAACAACAAATTTTTGTATCGCTTATGGCTGGTGTAACAATTGACACGATTAAAACACAATTAGGCGCAACCAAAGTAGTTCGTGCCATGCCGAATTTGCCAGCAAAAGTTGGTAAAGGTGTCACATCATACACAGAATCTCCTGAAGTTTCTAAAGTAGAACTCATTATGGTTCGTAATTTATTAGATACTACTGGAACCTCTATTCACGTAGATACGGAAAAATTCATTGATGCCTCTACTGGAATTTCCGGAAGTGGACCTGCTTATGTATTCTATTTTATGCAATCTATGTTAGATGCAGCTTTAAAAATGGGTTTTTCAGATTACGATTCTAAAGTGCTCGTTAGTAACACATTTGAAGGTGCTATTGAACTGTTTAATCAATCAAATATTTCACCTGAAACTTGGATTAATCGTGTGGCTAGTAAAGGCGGAACCACACAAGCAGCTATAGATTCTATGGACGATAATAATGTAAAACAACTCATTCAAGATGCTGCATATGCTGCATTTGATAGAGCAATTGAATTAGGAAAAGAAAAATAAAATAATGGACGACGATATAAAACGTGTAGTAGTAAAAGTAGGAACAAACGTATTAACCAATAAAGACAACCGCATTTTAGGACCTGTTTTGAGAGAACTGGTTCGGCAAATTGCTGTGTTATATGAACGTAATGTGATGGTGGTTTTAGTCTCATCAGGTTCAGCCATGGCAGGCAAGGAAGTTATTGGAGAAACCGAAATTACTGATAAATCCGTTAGACGTCAAGTGTATTCAGCCGTAGGACAGCCACGCATGATGCGTCATTATTACAGCATATTTCATGACTATGGTATGCGCTGCGCACAAGTTTTAGCAACAAAACGCGATTTTGACCCAGGAAAACATCGTGAAAACATGATTAATTGTTACGAAGGCTTATTGTCTGAAGGTATTATCCCTATTGCTAATGAAGATGATGCCGTTTCCGTAACCATGTCCATGTTTTCAGACAATGATGAATTAGCCAGTTTAGTGGCCGAACTCATTGATGCTGACCGATTAATTATCTTATCCGATACGGACGGACTTTACACAGGACATCCTGATGATGACAATTCCAAGAAAATTAAGGAAGTTTCCGTAAATCAAAATGTGGAACAATATGTTAAAGCATCAGGTAAAAAAGAAGGCGAAGGTCGTGGTGGTATGGCTTCCAAATTAAAAATAGCCAAAGGCACGGCAAGCAAAGACATTCCAACATATATTGCCAATGGAAAACGCGAAAACGTTATAGTAGATATTCTTGATAACAAAGAAGTTGGAACTAAATTTATTCACTAAAAACAACATTATGGAATTATTACATACAGACAAAAAAAACGACGTTTTAAATTCGATGATTAACATTATTGATAGAGAACGCAACGCAATTATACAAGCAAACAAAAAAGATTTAGAGGCATTTGATAAAGATGATCAAGCGCTTTACGACCGTTTAGTAGTTAATACAACTAAAGTTGACGGTATGATTCAAGCTATTAAAGAAGTTCGTGATCAAGACGATCCCGTTGGAACAACAATTTCCGATATGACCTTGGATACAGGGTTGCAAATTACCAACAAAACAGCACCATTTGGAACCATCATGATTATTTATGAATCTAGACCAGATGTAACCATTGAAGCCGCTGTTTTAGCTTTTAAAGCCAATAATAAAATACTATTAAAAGGCGGAAAAGAAGCCATCAATAGTAATCTCATTTTAGAAAAATGCTGGCACGAAGCTTTAGAGGCAAACGGTCTATCAAAAGACTGGATTAAGCTATTGCATTTAAAACGTGAAGAAACACAGGAGTTTTTAAGAAATCCTACCGAAAAAATCGATTTAATTGTACCACGTGGTGGCGAACGCTTAATTAAGTTTGTGAAAGACCATGCAACCTGTGCGGTTTTAATTTCAGGACGTGGTAATAACTTTTTATACGTTTCAAAATATGCCAATTGGGAAAAAGCGGTGAAAGTCATTATCAACGCAAAAACTGATAAAATTTCGGGTTGTAACGCCTTAGATAAAGTGTTGATTGACAAAAACATTTCTAATTATCAAGGAAAAGTACAAGAGCTTCAAAAAACGCTAAATCATGTAGGTGTATCATTAGTAGTTGATTCGAAAATAGCTGGTATATTAACTAATGAAGAGCAAATATCTAATAATGATATCTGGTATGAAGAATTTTTAGCTATGAAACTATTAGTAGCGGAAGTAGACGGATTAGATGAAGCAATTGAAAAGATTAATACCTATTCAGGCGGTCATTCATCTACCATCATGACGGAAGATAAAAACGAAGCAGCTCAATTCATGCAACAAATAGATAGTGCAGCTGTGTACCACAACGCTTCTACCAGATTTACAGATGGTGGACAAATGGGTGTTGGTGCCGAACTAGCTATTAGTACAGACAAATTACATCACAGAGGACCACTAGGTTTAAAACAGCTGGTAACTAATAAGTATTATGTATTTGGCGACGGTCATGTACGTGTTTAAAATTTAGTTTAAATAATTCACAAACGGCATTGGTTATAAAACTGATGCCGTTTTTTTATTTCAATTTAAAAAAGTTTAGCAAAAACAGACAAATTAAAAATTCAATTTTACACCTATAATAAGAAGGCCATTCATTAAATTGAATAGGCTTTTTTCCTTATCTTTAAATACAACATGTTAATCTAACATCATGAATGCCATAACCCTAGAACCATTTACACATAACGCAAAAAGCTGTATTGCCATAAAATTTGCATATGATTTTCAAACCAAAGAATATATAAAAAAGTTTAAAGGCGTTTACTGGACAAAAACACATAGAACATTTTATTTCTATTATGACGAAGTTAGATTAGAGGATTTTAAAAAGCATCTTCAAAAAGAAGGTTTACGTCTTTTAGATAGCAAAAATGAGTCAAGTGTACCTCGTTATAGCAAGGGTGTTAAATTAGAACTAAAACCTTTAAATCAAGAAAAAACGCTTGTCTATCGACATTTTTTAACATTTCTAAAAGGAAAAAGATTTAGTGCGAGCACAATAGCATCATACGGTGGATTTATACTCGAATTTTTGCGTTTTACAGATTCTAAACCAGTAAACAACCTCAACGAAAACGATGTCAGAAACTATATAGAATGGGCAGTGGAAAAATTAAATTATGCTATTAGCACACACAGGCAAATGGTAAGTGCATTTAAACATTTTGCTTATTTCTATCCAGCTTGCTCCATAGATTCAGACAAAATATTTATGCCCAAAAAAGATAAAAAATTACCGGTTATTTTAAGTATTGAAGAAGTGCTACTGATATTAAAGGCAACAAAAAACTTAAAGCATCGTGCTACTATAGCTATGTTGTATGGTTCTGGATTACGAATTGGAGAAATTATAAACTTAAAACTTTCTGATTTTGATTTTAACCGAAAACAATTACATATCCAAAATTCAAAAGGCAGAAAAGACCGATATACTACTATTGCAGAAAGTTTATTTCCCTTGTTAAAAAACTATCATGCCACATACAAACCAAAAATGTACTTTATAGAAAACCCAAAAAATGGCAAATACAGCCCTGAATCAATTCGTGCTTTTTTAAGGAAAAGTACGAAAGCTGCAGGAATAACAAAACATGTAACACCGCATACATTGCGTCATAGCTATGCTACCCATATGCTGGAACAAGGCACAGATATTCGGTATATACAAGAACTTTTAGGACATAGTAGACCAGAAACCACAATGATTTACACGCAGGTTTCTAAAAAAGATTTAGAACAAATAAGTAGCCCATTGGATACTGCCATAAAAAAATTATCTTTACGGGATAACGGTAACACAAAACTTACCATATCCTGACTTATTTACGGGATATAAGTAATAAAAGTTACTATATAACTAGTTGCCCACAATTAGAAAAAAACGAAAATGAAACAAACATTATTAATATTGACAATTTTACTAGGATTAAATTCTTACTCTCAAGAAAAATTCTTCGATACGACTTGCGATTG
>CBFHJN010000003.1:29686-40594 GCA_965655805.1 Flavobacteriaceae bacterium | reverse complement strand
TTCGTTGCAAATGTCTTGAATGCTTTTAATATGATAAAAAACTTCTGTTTCGCGTTCTTTTTGTTTGTTTCCAATAAGTGTTGTGAGTGAGTCTACCGTTTCATTTTGTAAATCTGTATTAGATAACTCTTTAAATAAATCGTCTTTTAAGCCTCTTAAATCGTCACTAATACGCTTCATGTTTTGGTGATGACCATTATTAATGGCTTCCATTTTCTCTAATTGAGTCGCATCAAAATTTAACTCTTTAGTAATAAAACCTAAAGGATCTTGAGGTCTATTCTCTCTATTATCGTTTGCTGGACGCATAGAATTATAGAGGAAAAAGCCATTGGCAATGACCAAAAAAATGAGTAATACGTATAAAATTAAATTCTTCTTCATAATTAATTTAATAAAGATGTTTCTGTATCTATAGATAGTCCGTAAGTTTCTGCAAACTCATTTACATTCTCATTATAAGTGCTTTTATTCATAGTTGAAAAAGCAAATATGTTTAAAACCACCAAACAGACCAAAGTTGCTAGCTGTAATTTAGGTGTAAACCAAGACCAAGCAACTTTTTTTACTTCTTTTTCAGCAAATAAACGTTGCATGGTTTTATCTTTAAAAAAGGGCGATGCCTGAACCGTTTCAATCGCTTCAACTGAATTGATTGTAGTATTTATTTTATTTTGAATGTTTCTATCTGTGTCCATACTATACTTTTAGATGTGAAAAGTTTAAAAAACTTGCGTCAATTTTCGTTTTTATAATACTTTTCTAATAATTTCTGTAAATTCTTTTTTGCGCGAAACATTAACGACTCTACGGAAGAGACACTTTTTTCAATAATATCACTTATTTCTTGGTAACTTTTACCATCTACTTTATGCAAGGTAAAAACTATTTTTTGAGCGTCTGGCAGTTGATTAATGGCATGAAAAAGGGTTTCGCTGGTTTCCTTATTTTCTAAAATAATACCAGGATGGTTCATTTCTGTAAAATAACTAGTTTTATCAATAGGCATATCATTTCCCATAATGGATTGTAAAAATCCAAAACGCTTCTTCGTATTTCGTGCCCTTATAAATTCCAAACACTTATTAGTAGTAATTCTATAAATCCATGTTGATAATTTGGATTGTTCTTTAAACTTATGGATGGAATTAAAAACCTCAACAAAAACCTCTTGTGCAATATCTTCCGCATCCTCTTTATTAGGAACAAATGAAATACATGTCGCAAATACTTTATGTTGAAAATCGTCTATAAGCTTACCGTAAGCAAATTGCTTCCCGGCTTTTAGCGCATTAATAAAGTCTTGTTCTTCCAAATATGTGGATTATCGGTAAGCCAAATAAAATAAAAATATTGTGTAAACATGCCAATATAAATACAAACTAATTAAGATTTACTTTTGGAAGTTTTTAAAAGCGCTAACTGGAATATTACCAATTCAGAAAAATTAACGCAAATTACTATATGGATATAAAATATAAACCAATGAAATTCCAGCTATCAATAATACAACTAAAATTCCTTTTATAAACCATAGCTTATCGGTTTCCTTTCCCTTCAAAAAAGTGTCATTAATTTTTTGATACTTTTTATCTTTTTTAAATAAATAATAATTTAAAAAAGATAAAACTGCCACGAAAAGTAATGACGATGGTAACGTGCTAAAAGGAGATGTAATTTCTATTTTAGCAAATCTATTAGTTAATTGAAAAAAAAGATTTAAACTACAAAGTTCAATTAATACCAAAGCCATAATTGTTTTTCTTACAGCTTAACTTTCTTGTTTATTAGAACGTAAAAACCATCTGAATATTCTAAAAAATAGGTATTTGTATAATTTTAAAATCATAAAATAAATCTGAAATTTAGGAGTATTTATCAAACATATATCACAAACCTAATTATACATATCTGTTATAATTAGCCTCATATTAATGGTTGTTTCTGGTATTTCTTTAGCTACTAGAGTTTTTTTTCTTTAGTATAAACCAAACCAGTAAAATGGTAAATACACCAATCAGAATAATATAAAACACCAATTTTCCTATCACAGAAAAAATAGTTTCTGTTTGAATTTTGGATGCATCTTCCGGAATTAAAATAGTGTATCCAAATGATTTGTCTATGGTGTTCAAATCCTGCGTATAAGTTTTAAATTCTTCTGGTAACACTGACGCCTTTTGAATTTTGAGATAACTTTCTAATTGTACTTCATTTTTCTTATTATCATAATTTACACTAAAATCGTAGTAAAATATATCATTACTAACCTGATCATTATTTGTTTCTATTTTCCAGGCGTTTGGTAAAACAATATTGGTTTTATGCTCCCTAGAAACAGGATATGGTAGAGCCATATCATTTTTTCTGTTTTCCATATTCGGTATATACAGCACATCTGTTAAACTGGTTGGTATAAACTCAATGGCTATAAAACCTGGTTTTAATGGCATAGGTTGCCAAATACTATCAATTTGGTATGATTCGGTAACTACAAATTCATTTTTTAATATATTATCTTTAAATGTTGGGTTGTCAACAATTTTAATTTTAGAATAGTAATTAGAATAATAATTTTCATATTCTTTAATGATATTACTTTTACTGTTATTCTTAAAATAATTACGCATTCTATCTGCTTCAACATCTGTATAGGTTGTTGTAACGTTTAAAGCAGCTCCAGCATTAATTTTTTCGATAACAAATTCTTCTAAAGTTTTTATTTTATTATCTGAATTGGACATAATGGTATCAAAGGCCGTATTATTATTTTTGATAACTAATCCATATTCGTAATTAGGAAAGTGTGTTTTTCTATATGAGCCACCTTGATTATAGATGGTTGGGTCATAATATAATTCGTTTTCATGTTCATCAATTACCTTAACTACACAATGATCAAAGAATACAGGTGATGGTGGTAATTTTGTAATTGTGCTTTTCATTGTAGTATTGACTAGCACTGGATATGCCTCTACATTTAATTCTTTGAGCATTTGCACCATAAGTACACTTTTATCCTTACAATCACCATATCGTTGTTCAAAAACTTTATTAGGCGAATTGGGTTTGTAACTCCCTATACCATACTCTAAACCTAAATATCTAATATCATTCTGAACAAAGTTTAGAATGGCTTTTATTTTTTCGCCTTGCGTTTCATAGCTTGTATTAATTTCGTTTACTTTCATTTTAACGAAATCACTCACTGGTTCATTATTGGCGTAAATACTCGTGGCCCATTGTACAACTTCTTCCCAAGAATTATAATCACTAACGACAACTGTAGGCAAGGCTATTTTCCAAGACGGAATATTATCTTCATATTGAAAATGATCAGGTGTTTCGACAGTCCAATTGTATTTATTGTAACCATTACTGTTACTTAATATTGGCTGAATACTTGTGTTATATAATTTGTAGTTCAGTTTGTTTTTAGTTGCAATTGATACATTAATTTTTCCAATTGGTACGTAGTCGTTTAGAATAAAGCTATTAGAGTATTTACCATTATGAATTGGATTAAAACCTTTGATAGTATAGCTAAAATCAATAATGTCTCCTGAGCGTACGTCTGCCATATTGAGCATAGCAGATAAAGTGCCATCGTATAAATAGTTTTCAGCATTTAATTCTCGCCTAATAACCTGAAAATGATTAGGAACTAATTTATCAATTACTTTGCCATCTCTAATTATGGTGATGGCATGAAAATCTAATTTTTGATATAACGGATCATAAACCACATTAATTTTAGATGCTGATTGAATTCCTACATTATCAGTAATTTTAGTAACCAATCTGAAATAAACTTCCTGTTTTGGTACATGGGTTTGATAATCAGCCAAAAGCGTTAACGTGCCTTGTGTTATTTCGGTTAAGTCTACTTTTGGATATTCTTTATATTCTTGAAAATCAACCCAAACAGGTCGTTGAGAAACAGTTACAGTGTTTTGGCTATAGGCACAACAAACAAAAAAAACGGCTATTAAATGACTAATGAGTTTTTGCAAAATTTAAGTTTTTAAACGATTGTAAAAATATCATTTTAATTGAATAATCCATGGTGTTTTATTTGATGTTCTAATCTTGCCATATTTATTTAGAAAAAACTGGCAATTATATTTTTCTATGTAGTTTTATTGAAGATTATATAAATAAGAATAGTGTATAAAAAATGCTCAAGTTGGTAACGAAAAGCATCAAAATAAAAAAACCTCATAAATATAAAATTTACAAGGTTTTTCTGTGGTCCCACCTGGGCTCGAACCAGGGACTTTCTGATTATGAGTCAGATACTCTAACCAGCTGAGTTATAGGACCCATTAGCATAACGCTAACTTCTGGTTCCTCTTTTTTCAAAGAGAGTGCAATATTACTACATATTTTAATACTCTCAAAGTATTTTTATTCCTTTATATCTTGGCATAACTCAATTAAAACGCCATTTGTAGATTTTGGATGTAAAAAAGCAACCAATTTATTATCGGCTCCTTTTTTGGGTGTTTTGTTTAAAACCGTAAAACCTTCGCTTTCGAGTCGTAAAATTTCGGCATCAATATCATCTACATCAAAAGCAATATGATGAATACCTTCGCCGCGTTTTTCTAAAAATTTAGCTATTGGACTATCCGGATTAGTGGCTTCTAAAAGCTCGATTTTATTCATGCCTACTTGAAAAAATGAGGTATTTACACCTTCACTGGCTACTTCTTCAATTTTGTAATGTGGTGCATTAAAAAGCTTGGCAAATAAATCATTTGACGCTTCTAAATTTTTAACAGCAATGCCTATATGTTCTATTTTATTCATATTCATTTTCCGAGAAATCAGAAATCTCTTTTAATTAAAACTATTTTAGTATCTTCAAAAATACAATAATCTTTAAATATGCGTATTTTTGCATCATGGAAGAAAGTCAAAGACAAAAAAAAATAGGATCGGTTTTACAACGTGATTTAGTTGAAATCCTTCAAAAAGCGGCCAGTGAAGGTGGTATGCAAGGTGTTTTAATATCCGTTTCGAAGGTTAAAGTAACCGTCGATTTATCGGTTGCAAAAGTATATTTAAGCATTTTCCCGAATGATAAGGCGAAAGAATTGCTTGTTGGAATCCGCTCCAATGCACCACTTATTAAGCACGAATTAGCGCAACGCACCAGACATCAATTACGACGTATGCCACAATTAGAATTTTTTGTGGACGATTCATTAGAATATATTGATGGCATTGAAAAATCATTAAAAAGAACCGAAGATCCTATAAACGATCCCGACCTTTTAGAAAAGCGCAGAAAATCGTAATCAGATTAAATATCTTCAAAAAACACCTGCAGCTCTTGTAATTTATGAATTTTTCACTCTACATAGCCAAACGGTATTTACTTTCTAAAAGTAGTAATAACGCTATTAATTTTATTACACTCATAGCAGCCATAAGCGTTGTTTTGGGTGCTTTATCCTTATTTATTGTACTTTCTGGTTTTGCTGGTTTAAAGGATTTCACGCTCCAATTTACATCTTTAATAGATCCGGATTTAAAAGCTGAAGCTGCCGTTGGAAAATCGTTTACAATCACTTCAGAAGAATTAAGCGCGCTGCAAAATCATCCAGATATTGTATCATTTTCGCAAGTTGTGGAAGAACGTGTATTTATCACATTTGAAGATAGAAATTACCCAAATGCATACGTAAAAGGGGTTGATGAAAATTTTGAATCGGTGAATGCTATCGATTCTGTTGTGCCACTAGGAAGTTGGTTTTCAGAAAAGTCAAACCAAATTGTAACGGGTTGGGGCATTGCTAACCGACTCAATATTGGTGTTATGGATTACGGAAAATCCGTTGAACTATACATTCCGAAACCTGGAAAAGGTCAGGTGACCGATGTGAAGCAAGCTTTTACAAGCGTGAATGCTATTAATGTTGGAATTTTTGATATTAACGAAGCCACCAATGATAAATACATTTATGCGCCAATTGATATGGCACGCCATTTACTAGGTTTTAATGAAAATCAAGTCACAGCATTAGAATTTAAAACAAGTGAAACTGTCAGCGAAACTAATGCTCGCGAAGCTATTTCAACCATTTTAGGCGATAAAATTATTTTAAAAAATAGCGAACAGTTAAACGATGCACTTTATAAAATGCTCAACACCGAGTATCTGGCTGTTTACCTCATCTTCACTTTAATCCTCATTATTGCCTTATTTAACGTGGTTGGAACGATTATCATGATGATTTTAGATAAACGAAAAACGCTCCATACGCTGTATCACATGGGAGCAACCGTAAAAGATATCAGGCGCATTTTCTTTTTACAAGGTTCGCTAATGACGGTTTTTGGCGGATTAATTGGTTTGTTGGTTGGTTACCTAATTGTACAGGCTCAAATAAGTTTTGGGTTGGTAAAAATTACACCATCCCTACCCTATCCAATGGGATTGAAATGGGAGAATTTTCTGATTGTATTTATCACCATTTCGGTTTTGGGAATTTTGGCTTCTAAAGTTGCTTCAGTTCGGATTACTAAAAATTTGATTAGTTATTGATTCTTAAAAAAGAATTAAGATCGTCCCGAAATCGGGACTGTTAGAACAAAGAATTAAGACTTGATTCGTAAATATTTTACAAATAATAAGTTACATATACAACTCGTCAGAATTAATGCGCTTTACAAGTCTATAATAAATAAGTAGACCATTCTTTTAAATACTATTGTTATTGAGCGAATTCGTAATCTGAAAACGGATCCATTACCTCATCAAAAGCGGCGAAAACATCAACGGCATCATCACTGGTTACCATTTTCATGCGGTATTCTTTAAAGTTGGGAATACCTTTGAAATAATTAGTATAATGACGACGGGTTTCAAAAACGCCTAATTTTTCACCTTTCCAATCAATAGCCATTTGTAAATGACGTCTGGCAGCATCTACGCGTTCTTCCAAAGAAATGGGATCCAAATGTTCACCTGTATTAAAAAAGTGCTTCACTTGCTTAAAAAACCAAGGATTTCCAATAGTTGCACGACCAATCATACAACCATCTAAACCATATTCATCGCGCATTAACATAGCGCGTTCTGGTGTATCCACATCGCCATTTCCGAAAACAGGAATGTGCATACGTGGATTATTTTTTACGGCTGCAATAGGTTTCCAATCGGCTTCACCTTTATACATTTGAGCACGCGTTCGGCCATGAATAGAAATGGCAGCACAACCAACATCTTGCAAACGTTCAGCAACTTCTAAAATACGGATGGAATCATGATCCCAACCCAAACGGGTTTTCACGGTTACGGGTAAATTAGTACGTTTTACCATTTCAGCAGTGAGTTGTTCCATGAGGCAAACATCTTTTAAAATACCTGCTCCTGCACCTTTACTGACTACTTTTTTCACAGGACAACCAAAATTAATATCAATGATATCTGGATTCGACTTTTCAACAATATCAATAGTTTGCAACATGCTTTCCAAATTAGCTCCAAATATTTGAATGCCAACTGGACGTTCCTTTTCGTAAATATCCAATTTCATAACGCTTTTTGCCGCATCACGAATTAAGCCCTCACTAGAAATGAATTCGGTATATACTACATCAGCTCCTTGCTCTTTGCATAAGGCTCGGAATGGTGGATCGCTGACGTCTTCCATTGGTGCTAAAAGCAGTGGAAAGTCTGGAAGTTCTATGTTACCTATTTTTACCAAGAGTTTTTTATTTTAGGCAAAATTACGCCTTTTTATAATTATCCATATAATTTTTAAGATTATGACTGCTTAAAACCCACAAGCCATAACATCCAAGAAATAGTTCAGCTATGGTTCCGAATTGATATCCAAATGTTGGCGAGCCATCTATAAAATAACTGATTACGCGACCAAAGCCTAAACCCAACATAAAAATACAATTGGATACGAGTGCCAGTTTTAAATAAGTCGATTTAAAAACGCCTAAAAGCCACAAGGCTGAAAATCCTAAATAGAGTCCCATAATAGCTTTAAAAAAATTATGTTCGTCAACCGTATTTAAATGAATATCAAATGGCGATTCTGGCTGAAAACCATAAAAAAACGAAACAGGAACAACAATTGACACCGAAATTATTAAGTGTATTTTTGCTATAAATTCCTGTTTGTTAAAGCGCATATAGCTTTTAAAATTTCAAATCCATTTCCAATGGTTTCCCATCTCTTTTAACGGTGACTTTAGTGCTATCTCCTGTGTCAAAAACAGATAATGCACGCATATAACTCATCATATTAGTTACTTTACTATCACCTAACTTAACGACCACATCGCCTTTTAATAATCCTGCTTTTTGTGCTGGTTTGTCTTCGCTTACACCATCAATTCGCATGCCTTCACCATCAAATAAATAATCTGGGACCACACCTAAACCAACTTTAAAACGCGGTGTTTCTTCACTTTCATTTTTGGTTTTCCTAAAAGCTAATTTGCCGTTGTCATTTAAATCGGTAATCACATCAAAAATATAGTTGGAAATGGTTTCCATACCTTCATAATTCAACTTCTCTGAATCATCTCCAGGTTTGTGATAATCTTCATGCTGACCTGTGAAAAAGTGTAGAACCGGAATATCAATTAAATAAAACGAAGTATGATCACTTGGGCCGACTCCAGATTCGTTTTCAATCAGTTTAAATTTATCATTATGCGAACTTAATACCTGCTTAAATATAGGCGATGTTCCAGTTCCATAAACCGCTAACGTGCTGTCTTGCTTTAAACGACCAACCATGTCCATGTTAATCATATAGCTGACAGCTTTACTATCAATTGTTGGGTTTTTGGCAAAATAATTAGAACCTAATAAGCCCATTTCTTCGCCTGAAAATGCCATAAACAAATAGTTATTAGATGTATTAACACCTTTTAATTTTCCGGCTAAATCTAACATAACTGCTACTCCACTTGCGTTATCATCGGCTCCATTATGAATGGCTTTTTCACCTTTATAAAGAGACCCTTCGCCACCATAACCCAAGTGATCGTAATGTGCACCAATAATGATGGTATTTTCAGCTTGATTATCAATATAGCCTAAAACATTGGTTCCAGTAATCGTGCTGTCTTGGCTATTTTCAGTATAATCGACTTCACCATGAGGTTCTGTTTTTGGTTTGAACGTAAAGGACTGATAATAATTGTTAGTCCCTTTTCCTGGAATTCCCATGTCTTCAAAACGTTTTACAATATATGCAGCTGCTTCTTTTTCGCCTTGACTGCCAGTTTCGCGACCTTCTAATTTATCATCAGCTAAAAAAGCAACATCTTCTTTTATTCTATTTTCGTGAGTGTAGTCCTTTTTACAACCTAAAAACGATATAAAAAGAACGAGTAACGCTATTTTCTTCATATTAATAATGTTATTTTTGGCGAAATTACATAATAATTGCCACTTTTTTATAAGAACACATGATGAAACCATTATTCTACTTCTGCTTACTTATATGCGTACTAACCGTTTCTTGCAAATCTGATAAAGGCGAAAATGCCGATGCCAAATCTGGTGCCACAAAATGGGCAGACACGTTAATTTACCCTGAAGAAGTTCATTTTAAAACCTTGAAGCAAATAACCTTTGGTGGTGATAATGCCGAAGCCTATTGGAGTTTTGATGATAAACAATTGGTATTTCAATCCAACAATACAGCTTGGAATGTACAATGCGATCAGATGTTTTTAATGAATGCAGATGAAATTTTTAAGGACAATATACCACCAATGGTTAGCACAGGAAAAGGTCGTACAACCTGTGCCTATTTTTTACCAGACAACAAGCATATTATTTATGCATCTACCCATTTAGGATCAGATGATTGTCCAGATACACCGTTGCGTAAAAATGGCAAGTATATTTGGCCAATTTATGATACTTACGACATTTTTGTAGCTGATTTAGAAGGCAATATTACCGCACAATTAACCAATGAAAAAGGCTATGATGCCGAACCAACCGTTTCGCCTAAAGGTGATAAAATTGTGTTTACATCTGATAGAAGTGGTGATTTAGAATTATACACCATGAATATTGATGGTTCTGATGTCAAGCAAATTACTTTTGAATTAGGTTATGATGGTGGTGCGTTTTTCTCACCAGATGGTACTAAATTAATTTTCCGTTCATCTAGACCAAAAACAGATGAAGAAATTAAAGAATATAAAGATTTATTAGCCGAAGGTTTGGTACAACCAACCGAAATGGAATTGTATATCTGTAATGCTGATGGAAGCGATTTACGCCAACTAACCGATTTAGGAAGTGCCAATTGGAGTCCGTTTTTTCACCCAAGTGGTGAGAAAGTTTTATTCTCATCTAATTTTGAATCGGAGCGTGGTTTTCCATTCAACCTGTATTTAATTGATATTGATGGTAAGAACTTAGAGCGTGTAACACATAGTGATACGTTTGATGCCTTTCCGGTTTTTTCTAACGATGGGAAAAAACTAATTTTTTCTTCGAATAGAAATAATGGTGGTGGAAGAGATACGAACTTGTTTATTGCGGAATGGCAAGACTAGAAGGATTGCTATTCTGAAATATAACAAGACGGATACCAATTTGTTTATTGCAGAATGGCAGGATTAACAGGATTGCTGTTCTATAAATAATTAATAATCAAACAACCTCAAGGTTTCTTGGTGGTGCAGGTGGTGGTGGAATTTGTCTGAAATAATCAAAGTAGATTCTTAATTCCAAAGAGTCATTATTTACCGCATTTACTTCATCAAAAGTCCGTGTTACTTTTAATAGTAGGTTTTTTAATTCTGTTGCCGTTTTACTTGTATCTATAGTAATTTCGACCATTGCAAACTCTGGTGATTTAGAATAGGGATAATTATTAGGAATGCTCAAATAATGGTCATTTAGAACAG
>CBFHJN010000003.1:6810-29676 GCA_965655805.1 Flavobacteriaceae bacterium | reverse complement strand
AAATTTTTTATAGGATAACCAGAATCTTTCAGAATTGAATCTGATTTTATTTTTAAAATATTTTTTTCGTGAAAAAAGCAACCTTTATAAGTATGAAGGAAAATACGTTTTTTTACATTTCCATCTTTTAATTCTATCAGTGATAATCTATCGGAATAATCATTACTAATAACCCAATTAATAATTTGTTTGAAATTAAAATCTGTAGTATCTAAATCTATTTTATGAATTAAAAAGATATCGGATTGATTATCTCTTGGATAGTTTCGAGTTTCTGTTGATGTTTCTTCACAGCTTAATATTGCAAATGAAAATAATAAAAGTAAAAAGCTTTTTTGATTTGCCATCTCTTTGAAATTTAATCACCCTTCTCCAACCTATCACGCTCTTGAACCTCATTACTACGTTGATTGGTTTCTAAACCTGAATTTCCAAACTTAAAGCTAAAACCTATTTTAACATACCTGTTATCCTGATTTAAGAATCTGGAATTATCTTGGTTTAGGTATCGGTTTGAAACTGTATAATCTTGTGTGTTGAATAAATCAGCAAATGAAAGTGTTACAGCACCTCGTTTATCAAGAATTGTTTTTTTAATGGCTAAATCGCTAATAAGTCGTGCGTCAATCATTTGAAAACCTTGTTGACTTTCGCTAATAAAAACCAATGAAAAATTAGCCGATAAGCTATTATCTTCTAAAAAAGAGAGTGAATTACTTAATACGGAATAATTAGACCAGGTATCTTGTTTCAAAAGTGTACCGTTTATGGTAGCTTCATCTTTCAAGTTAAAAAATGAGGTTACGGCATACACATTCCAACGTTCCGTAACATCAAAAACAGCAACAAAATCAAAACCATATTCTACGGTTTTCGTTAAATTAGTTGGTGTGTAAATCAGTAAATTATTAACATTATCCTGAAGCGGCAACTCTATGGCATTGTCTTCAATATTACTATAATAGGCTTCTACAAAAAAGCTGTCGTTTAAGGAAATACCAAACACAAAATGATCATTTATTGCTGGTTGCAAATTAGGATTTCCTGTTACTATGGTGTTATCATTCAAATAAAACCTAAACGGATTTAATGATTGGAAATCTGGTCGAGAAATGCTTCGGTTGTAGTTTGTATACAAACTAATTTTTTCGGAGGCTTGGAAACTTACATTAGCCGTTGGAAACCAATTGAAATAGTCTTGAGTTACATTATTATTTGTCACAACAGATTTTCCTTCGGTATCAGTTTGCTCCACGCGCAAACCTAAACTTAAACTCCATTTTTCCAAACTTGTATCAAAAGTGGCATAGGCTGCCAAAACGCTTTCATTGTATTCAAAAGCATTGGAATGAGAAGCATCAAAAATTGATGATGCGCCTTCCAAATTATATTGATTGAGTTTACTATCTGTATTTATAAACGATGCTTTGGCTCCTGCTGCAAATGAAGAACTATCATTTATAGGTAAATTATAATCTGCTTGAACCGTATTTATCAACGTATTTTGGTCGGATGTAGTACTGAATACATTTCTGAAATCAAATATATTATTGACATCTCTATAGGTGCTTTGAACACTTTGATCACGATGGTAGTCATAAGTTGTTAAATGCGTGTTTAAGGATAAACTACTACCATTATCAAATTCTAAATCATAATCTAAATCGAATCCGAAGTTATACTTATCATCATCTGAATCGTTTTGGTTATTAAAATTATACAGCTTATTATATGATGGATCAAAAACATCAGTCTGCCCTTTAGTAATGTATTCAAATTCTGGAAGATACAGTAAGTTGGCTGAAAAGCTTATGGTGTTTTTATCGTTTATAAAATAATCGAAATTAGTATTTACGGTGTGTGTTTGGGACCAAGTGGTTCTGTCAAATTTAGAAAACCAACGTTCGTAAATTCCCGAATTATCTCTAAAATTAACGCGTTCATCGCTAGCACGTGCTATTTTAGAATCCGTGTAACTATAGCTGGCAAAGACATTTATTTTATCGGTTTTATAAAAATTAGAAATTCCCGCATTGTATCTCGCATAAGTACCTTGTGTATAATTTGCAAACACAGTTCCGTTGTACCCAGTAGCTAAACTTTTACTCATAACAATATTTAAAACTACACCAGATTCGGCATCGTATTTTGCGGATGGATTGGTAATAACTTCCACAGATTTAATAGAATTGGCTGGTGTACCTTCTAATAATTGTAATAATTCGGCATCAGACAAATGTACTTTTCTATCATTAATATAAACCGTTGGTTTGGCATTTCTCACCGTTAAGCTATTGTCTAAAATTAAAACACTAGGTGTACTTTTTAGCACATCTTTCATATTCCCTTCGCTTAAAGCCGTATTGGCAACACTAAATACCAACCGATCTACTTCTTTTTTAAGAGTTGGTTTGTTGGCTATTAATGAGACTTCATTTAATGCTTCGGCAGACTCTTCTAAAGTAACATCTTGAATATTTACATCCGTATTTTTTACCTCTACAGGAACTAAAACATCTTTAAAACCAACAAAACTAATTTTTAAAAAATAGGTTTCTTTCGAAACATTTTCCATTATAAAAGTACCATCATCTAAAGACGACGTGCCTTTAATAGCGGTTGAATCTTGACTAGATAATAATAGAATATTGGCGTATGCAACAGGCTGTTTTCCTAAATCCACCAATTTTCCAGAAACCGAAAAATTTTGTGAAAAAGCAGAAAAAGAAACAAATAGACTAAAGAATATGAATGTGAAAAATGGCTTGCTGTTCATGAAAAAAATTTAATGTTGCAATATAAAAAGAGTTTTTCACTTGCAATTACGGTTTTCCCGTAAATAAAATATATTAAGATTGTTAGCTATAAATATTTAAAGCATAATAAAACAATTATATTTGCAAATTAGTTATCACGCTAGACAACAGGTTATGAAGCACATTAGAAATTTTTGCATTATTGCACATATTGATCACGGGAAAAGTACGTTGGCAGATAGATTATTGGAATTTACGGGCTCGGTAACGGATCGTGAAAAACAAAATCAGCTATTAGACAGCATGGATTTGGAGCGCGAACGCGGTATTACTATCAAGTCGCACGCTATTCAAATGGATTATATTTACAAGGGTGAACAGTATGTTTTAAACCTAATTGATACGCCAGGACACGTGGATTTTTCTTATGAAGTGTCCCGTTCTATTGCTGCTTGCGAAGGTGCTTTGCTTATTGTTGATGCGGCCCAAAGTATTCAAGCGCAAACAATTTCCAACCTCTATTTAGCATTAGAAAACGACTTGGAAATTATTCCAGTACTGAATAAAATAGATTTACCAAGTGCCAATCCTGAAGAAGTAAAAGATGATATTATTGATTTATTAGGTTGCCATCGTGATGAAATTATTCCAGCCAGTGCTAAAACAGGTTTGGGTATTGAAGAAATTTTAGCCGCCATTATTGAGCGTGTCCCTGCGCCATCTGGAAATGTTGATGAACCACTTCAAGCCTTAATTTTCGACTCGGTTTACAATCCGTTTCGTGGTGTTGAAACCTATTTTAGAGTCATTAATGGTTCTATTAAAAAAGGTCAACATATTAAATTTATAGCAACAGGAAACACATACAATGCCGATGAAGTTGGAACGTTACGTTTAAAACAGTTTCCTAGAACAGAAATAAAAGCTGGTGATGTTGGTTACCTCATTACCGGAATTAAAGAAGCTAAAGAAGTAAAAGTTGGTGATACCATTACCGATGCTAAAAACCCAACAGTAAATGCTATAAGCGGTTTTGAGGATGTAAAACCGATGGTTTTTGCTGGTATTTATCCAGTTGATACTGAAGATTACGAAGATTTACGATCGTCTATGGAAAAGCTTCAGTTAAATGATGCCTCTCTAGTATTTACACCAGAAAGTTCTGCTGCATTAGGCTTTGGTTTCCGCTGTGGATTTTTAGGTATGTTACATTTGGAAATTATCCAAGAACGTTTGGAACGTGAATTTGATATGACTGTTATTACAACCGTTCCCAACGTGTCCTATCATGCATATACTCATAAACATCCAGACGATCCAATTATTGTTAATAATCCGAGTGATTTACCAGATCCTTCCTCACTAAATCGTGTAGAAGAACCATACATTAAAGCAACTATCATTACGAAATCCGAATTTGTTGGAAACGTGATGTCCTTATGTATTGATAAACGCGGTGTGATTACCAATCAAACCTATTTAACAACTGAACGTGTAGAATTAACCTTTGATATGCCATTGGCTGAAATAGTTTTCGACTTTTACGATAGACTAAAAACAGTTTCTAAAGGGTATGCTTCTTTTGATTATTCGCCAATTGGCTTACGTGCATCTAAATTAGTTCGTGTGGATATATTATTAAATGCCCAACCAGTTGATGCACTTTCTGCCTTAATTCATGCCGATAATGCCTACACTATTGGGAAAAAAATTACCGAGAAATTACGAGAATTAATTCCAAGACAACAGTTTGATATTCCAATTCAAGCAGCTATTGGCGCTAAAATTATTGCTAGAGAAACCATTAAAGCGCTCCGAAAAGATGTAACAGCTAAATGTTATGGTGGTGATATTTCAAGAAAACGTAAGCTATTAGAAAAGCAGAAAAAAGGTAAGAAGAAAATGCGTCAAGTTGGAAATGTAGAAATTCCGCAACAAGCATTTATGGCTGTTTTAAAACTAAATGATTAATTAATATGTCTTCGGTTGCCGGAATCTTTTGGCTGCAAGAAATAACATTTTAAAACATAAAAAAGCACGCTTGTAGCGTGCTTTTTTATAGTTTAAGAATCGTTATCGATTAATTTTAATTGGCCTCTTCCGAATTAGAGTTACCATTTGAACTCTCTTTCACAACCTTTTCAACGTCAATAGGCTTTCCTAAATAAACCAATTCCCAATCTACTTTAACCAGATCTGCCTTTTGATGATCTGATCCAATAATATGAAGCTCATTGTCAGTATCCTTTAAAAATAGCGGAACTATTTCATTATCATTTTTAGTCACTTCTAATAAATCTAAAAAGTGTTCCTTACTTTCAAGCGCTATTTCTTGTATTGATGGATACTTATTAATAACGTTAATTAAAGAACTATAATCAGTTGTATGTGAAAATAATCCTTCACCTTTAATAACATCAGGTTCTTTTATTTCAGTGGATGTTAGGAGTCTAAAGGAACCATTTTCGCCATATTGTTTGCTGAATTTATCAATGGCATATTTATTAATATCCGAACTACCTGTTAGGGCCATTAAATAACCCATATCATTCAATTCAATATTATCCATTAATTTATCGGAATAAATGTTGGTATTTAGAGCTTCAAGGCCTAATTCTTTGGCTTTGGCAATATTATTTTGATTACTATCAATAAGTACCACATGTCTACCATGCGTTTCTAAATAATGACCTAATAATCGAGACACTTTAGAGGCGCCTACAATTAAAATTCCGTCCGATTTCATTAAGAATACACCAGCCAATTTAGCAAACATACGCGCTGTTGTAGCATTTAATAATACGGTTCCTAAAACAATCATAAAAACCAAAGGTGTAATATATTCAGCTCCAGGAACACCGTCTTTAGCTAATTTCAATCCAAATAAGGAAGCAATTCCTGCCGCTACAATACCACGTGGTCCAACCCAACTAATAAATAATTTCTCGTTGAGTTTTAAGTTGGAACCTTGTGTGCTTAAAAACACACCTATAGGTCGTAAAACGAATACCACAATAGCAAAAAGAACCGCTGTATTCCAATTAAAAATTAATAATAACTCATCAAAATTAATATTAGCAGCTAGTAATATAAAGAGGATGGAAATTAACAGAATACTTAAAGATTCCTTAAAGTAAAGAAGTTCTTTTAAATAGGGCGATTTGGAGTTTCCTAAAACCATTCCCATTACCACAACAGCTAATAATCCAGATTCGTGCGCAAACACGTCAGATAGTATAAAAACGCCTAAAACAGCTGCTAATGCAAATACATTCA
The DNA here is from genome assembly GCA_965655805.1 of Flavobacteriaceae bacterium. GTDB lineage: Bacteria > Bacteroidota > Bacteroidia > Flavobacteriales > Flavobacteriaceae > Algorimicrobium. The sequence continues at coordinate 23,644 of CBFHJN010000003.1, read as the reverse complement.
TTAAATAATGCGGTATCCATTTTCGATTCATAATAAAGTTAAGCGCATGTGCAAACGTAAAACCAAATGTAAAACCAAAGAGTACAATTTTACCAAACTCAATAAAAGCGGTTTTGGTGTATTCGCCTCCAGCATCCACACTAATGAATTCGAAAACCAAAACGGCAACCAATGCACCAATAGGATCAATTAAAATTCCTTCCCATTTCAATACGGCAGATACGTCCTTCTTCAACGGTATGTTTCTTAAAATAGGCGTTATAACGGTTGGTCCTGTAACGATAATTAAGGCTGAAAATAGGAATGAAATATCCCAACTTAAATAAAATATATAGTGAGCTGCTACTGCTGCCCCAAAAAAGGTAACAATGGAACCTATGGTTATTAATTTAGTAATGGCAGGTGCTACATTTTTAATTTCACCCATTCGTAAGGTTAAGCCACCTTCAAAAAGAATAACACTAATGGCTAAAGACACAAAATAGAACAAACTTTCGCCTGGAAATAATCCTTTTTCGCCATTCCAGATAGGTTCAATCCATTTGGATCCATCTTCCGATAAAAATTCGGCAGCAATGGGTCCAACCAATAAGCCAATTAAAATAAGCGGTAAAATAGCTGGGATTTTAAACTTCCAGGCAACCCATTGTGCTAAAATTCCTAAAATGATAATTCCGCCTAATTCTAACATATAATAATTTATTTTTTAAAAAATGTAATATAAATAGTCGATTACTGCCTAAAACCTGACAAAAAGTAATACTAATAACAACTTTTAGAGGCTTTCATATAATGTGTAATTTATTAATAAATCAGATTTATAACCGAAAATACACATCGTAATTAGACGGTAAAATAAGGTTTTTTAAGTTACGTAAAAACACTTTTAGGGTTTAGACCAATGCGAATTTAAAAAAAGTATACTTTAAAACGGAAAGAAATACGGAATAACAAATGATGCTGCAAGCCAAATAATAAAATTTAGAGGGGTTCCAAATTTCAGAAAATCATTGAATTTATAGTTTCCAGGTGCATAAACCATGGTGTTTGTTGGGTAACTCATAGGTGTCATAAATGTTAAAGAACAAGCAAACATGACAGCTACTAAAAAAGGACGCTCACTAACTTCCATTACGGCAGCTAAACTGATTACCACAGGTGTCATTAAAGCTGCCGTAGCTTTACTCGAAATTAAATTGGTAGAAATAAAGGTCACCAAATACAATAAGCTTAAGGTGATGTGGGCATCATATTGACCAAAAGTTTTTTGAATAACATCAGCAATCAAAGTCGCTCCTCCCGTTTTTTCTAAAGCGGTTCCCATGGATAATACACCAGCCATCATAAATATAACCTTCCACTCTACGGCTTGATACGCTTCTTTGGGCTTTAAAATTCCGGTCAAAACCATCAGCAAAGCACCAATCATAGCACTTATTAAAATAGAAGTAATGTTTAATGATGCTGATAAAACAACGCCTATTCCAATCAATACGGCTGGTATAGCTTTTTTGTAGTTTGTTTTTTTCTTTTCGTGTTCGGATAGTGCCACAATCAATTTCCGATTTTCCAAATTTTGAAGTTCTGTTTTACTTCCCAAAATCAATAGCATATCGCCTTCCTTTAAATGTACTGACGTTAACTTATCTAATAAAACCTCGCCACGTTGCCTGATGGCTAATACAGACATATTATAAGTCCGATTAAAACGCATCGCTTTCAAAGAGCCTTCGGCTAAACTAGATCCGAAAGGAATTATCACTTCATAAATATTATAAGCTTCGGCAGAATCTTCAGCGGTTTTTATACGTTGACTCCCTTCCACTTGATATCCATTTATGTTCATTATTCTATTTATGGTTTGCGGTGGCATCATTACTTTTAAAATATCACTTTGCTTGATAATGGTTTCAGGTTTTAAGTCATGCATTAAAAATCCATCTCTTAAAATAGATAAAATTGAAATGTTGTAATCTGTTGTTAACACAGTTTCGGAAATGGGTTTATCAATATCGCTACAATCTTCAGCCACCATTAATTCGGTTATATACTGCTTGGCTTCTTGTGTTAAAGCATTCGTTTTTTTATTTTTAGGAAGTAAAAACGGACTCACTACAAATATGTATATAAAACCTACAAATAGCAAGCATATAGCAGCTTGGCTGAATTCAAACATGCCAAAGGGTTCCAATCCATATTGCTTGGCATAACTACTTACCAAAATATTAGTTGATGTTCCAATTAAAGTACAAGTTCCTCCAAAAAGTGCTGCAAATGAAATAGGCATCAGCAATTTTCCTGGACTAATACCTGTTTCACGGCAAACCGTTAAAGCAATAGGCAGCATTAATGCAACTACGGCTGTATCATTTATAAAAGCGGAAAAAAGTGCCGTTATAACACAAAAAACTACTAGAGCTACAACGTAATGAATTTTAGCAAGTTTAATAATCTTATAACTTAATCCATCCAAAATTCCAGAATGAAAAACGCCACCGCTTACTACAAAAATACATCCCAAAGTAATGGTTGCTGGGTGATTAAAACCTGAAAAACCTTCCGTAGGATTTAAAACGCCAGCAATAATAAATAATGCCATAATTAATATGGATGTCGTATCAATTGAAAAATAATCTTTGACAAATAAAAAGACACCAACGGTAATTATGGCAAACGTAATCATGAGATCTATGCTCATAGGGAAACGTGTTATTTATTTCTAACTAAATTAATCATCATTTTTTAATTCTGACATATAATATAAGCGCTTTAAGCTCTTCTTTAATAATACAAATCTATAAACTCCAATAATAAAAAACAGCGCACTAAATATCAGTGATAAAATAGCTAAATACTTAAAATCGGGAAAATCCTTCAATTGAAAAAAAGCTATGCCACCTAACAATAAATATAGAGATGATCTGATATAAGATAATAAGGTGCGTTCATTAGCTAAACGCGTTCTTTCAATGGCTAAATAATCTCTTAAAATAACCTCATCATCTGGTTTAAAATCACGGCCAAAACGGAGTAATTTCATTTTCTTAATTTTCAATGGTGATGGTGTTTTCATGGTTTGCTTTTTATAAATTTAAAGTAAATTTTTACAGCAACAAATTAAACTTGTAACTCGTTTGAATTTTTAAATGTTAAAAATAATCTAATATCGGTCTGTATTTTTCAGTAATATGGCATGAATTCGTAATTTGCATGCTTATGAAATTATATCCAATAAATTCCGGAAATTTTAAACTTGATGGTGGTGCTATGTTCGGCGTGGTCCCCAAATCACTTTGGCAAAAAACCAATCCTGCAGATGCCAATAATATGATTGATATTGCTGCGCGCTGTTTGCTAATTGAAGATGGTAATAGGCTAACTTTGATTGATACAGGAATGGGTAATAAGCAAAGTGATAAGTTTTTTGGGTATTACTTTTTATGGGGAAATGACTCCATTGATAAATCGCTTAAACAACATGGTTTTCATCGTGATGATATTACCGATGTGTTTATGACGCATTTACATTTTGACCATTGTGGTGGAAGTGTTCAATGGAATAAAGAACGAACCGATTACGAACCTGCTTTTAAAAACGCACATTTTTGGAGTAATAAAGACCATTGGCAATGGGCAACACAACCCAATAACCGCGAAAAAGCATCGTTTTTAAAAGAAAATATTCTGCCTATGGAAGCCAGTGGACAACTTAAATTTACCCAAGTTCCACAAGGCGATATCCAAACCAAATCAGCATTAGGTTTCGATATTTTTTATGCCAATGGTCATACCGATAAACAAATGATTCCAATGATTCACTACAAAGGAAAAACCATATGTTTTATGGCCGATTTATTACCAACAGCTGGACACCTACCCTTACCTTTTGTAATGGGTTATGATACCAGACCACTACTGACTTTAGATGAAAAAGAAAAGTTTCTGAAAATGGCAGCAGATAACAATTATTACTTATTTTTGGAGCATGACGCACATAATGAAATTATTACAGTAAAAAACACCGAAAAAGGCGTGCGATTACAAGACGTTTATACCTGTAATGACATTTTTAACTAAACATATATTTTGAACATGAAATTTATTAAATCGTTTGTATTTACAGCTAGTATTGCTGCAGTAATGACTAGTTGTGGTGGTGGTGCCGAAGTGTTGTCGACACCAATTGAAAATATTGACACAGTACCATTAAAAGTTAGCGAATTAACTGAAGCTGAAAAACATAATTGGGGTCATTTAGATCTGGTAAAAGACACCATTCCTGGAATGAGCGTTGATAAAGCGTATTCCGAAATTATAAAAAACAAAAAAGGAGAAACCGTTATTGTTGCGGTAATTGATTCTGGAATTGATATTGAACACGAAGATTTAGATGGTGTGCTTTGGACTAATACAGATGAAATTCCTGGAAATGGCATTGACGACGACAAAAATGGTTATGTAGATGATATTCATGGATGGAACTTTTTAGGTGATGCCTATGACGAACAATTAGAATTTGTTCGTGTTATTGTTAAAGGCGATAAAAACGATCCGCAATATGAAGCTGCAGTAGCTGAATACGAAGAAAAACACCAAGAAGCTTTGGCTAACAAACAACGTTACGACCAAATTTACCAAATGGTAAAAAGTTCAGATGAAACCATTGCTACACATTTAGGTAAAAAAGAATATACCAAAGAAGAAGTTGCAGCAATTGATACAGATAAAGCAGACGTAAAACAAGCAGCTGCTATGTTGCAAAACATGTATGCTAATGGTTTTGATAATTCAACAGCCGCTTTAAAAGCAATTAAAGAAGGCGTTGAGTATTTTACGGATCAATTAAATGTCAACTTAAGTAAAGAATTAAAAGGTAGAAAAACAGGTGATAATCCAGATGATTTATCAGATGTTGGTTACGGAAATGCCAACGTAATGCCTTCAGAAAAAAGTGAAAGTCATGGTACACACGTTGCAGGTATTATTCTTGCCGAACGCAATAATGGTTTAGGTGCAAATGGTGTAGCCAACAACGCACAATTAATGAGTTTACGTGCGGTTCCTAATGGTGATGAGTATGATAAAGATATTGCTTTAGCCATTCGTTATGCTGTAGATAATGGCGCACATATAATAAATGGAAGTTTTGGTAAATACTACTCACCACATAGTGATTGGGTTCGCGATGCTATAAAATATGCTAGTGATAATGATGTACTTTTTATTAATGCTGCTGGAAACGAAGGTATTGATATTGATACAAAAGATGTTTTTCCAAATGATGCCATCGGTACAGGTCCTGAAGTATCAAAAACATTTATTACTGTAGGTGCACTGGAGCCTAAATATGGTTCAAATATGGTTGCTGGTTTTTCTAATTATGGAAAAATAAATGTAGATGTGTTTGCACCAGGAGCTAAAGTGTACTCCACGACTCCAGAAAACGAATATGATACTAAAGGTGGTACATCAATGGCTGCACCTGCTGTTGCTGGTGTTGCTGCTCTAATACGCTCTTACTACCCAAAATTATCTGCTGAACAAGTAAAACAAGTTATTGTAGATTCTGGTATTGCTGTTAAAACAAAAGTGGTTGTTGGCGGTGAAGCTTCCGATGTTAGACCTTTTGGCGACTTGACAAAATCGGCTAAAATGGTTAATGCTTACAACGCTCTGATTGTAGCAAGCCAAATGAAATAAATTTAATAACAAAAAAAATCTCATCTTAAACGGATGGGATTTTTTTTACTTAAATACTAATTATGAAAAAAATCATGCTTTCAGTATGTTGTTTAAGTCTTTTATTAGCTTGTGGTACAGCAAGTCAAGTAGAAGCTCAAAATGCAACGCAAACTTCCAACGATCCGTATTATTGGCAACAACATGTTGATTATAAAATGGAAATTGATATGGATGTCGAATCGTATCAATATCAAGGAAAACAAACACTAGTGTATACTAACAACTCACCCGATGTTTTAAATCGTGTGTATTATCATTTATATTTTAATGCCTTTCAACCAGGTAGTGAAATGGATGTGCGTTCACGAACTATTGCCGATCCAGACGGTCGTGTAGGTGATAGAATTAGTAAACTGCAACCGAATGAGATTGGCTATATTAAAGTCAATTCTTTAAAACAAAACGGAACAACATTAAAACATGAAACCGTTGGAACTGTTTTAGAAGTGCAATTAGCAAAACCAATTCAACCAGGCGAATCGGTAACATTTAACATGGATTTTGATGGACAAGTACCTGTACAAATTCGTCGTTCTGGACGAAATAATAAAGAAGGTGTGGCCTTGTCTATGACCCAATGGTATCCAAAATTAGCGGAATACGATTTTGAAGGTTGGCACGCCGACCCTTATATTGGTCGTGAATTTCACGGTGTTTGGGGCGATTTTGATGTGAAATTAACCATAGATAAAGATTATGTAGTTGGCGGAACAGGTTACCTTCAAGACGATATAAAAACTAAAGGCAAGAAAAAAACTTTACATTTTATAGCACCAATGGTTCATGACTTTACTTGGGCAGCTGACCCAGATTATATTCATGATTCAGTTCAAGTTCCTGATGGTCCTATGTTGCATTTCTACTACAAAAATACATTGGATGCCGAAAAACAAGCCGACTGGAAAAAATTACAACCAAAAACGGTTGAATTGATGCAGTATTTTAGCGAGCATATTGGTAAATATCCTTACAAACAATATTCGGTTATTCAAGGTGGTGATGGTGGTATGGAATATGCTATGAGTACGCTAATTACAGGTAATCGATCATTGGGAAGTTTAATAGGTGTAACAGCCCATGAATTAGCACATACGTGGTTTCAATTTTTGTTAGCAACCAACGAAGCTAAACATGAATGGATGGACGAAGGTTTTACCAGTTATATTAGTGATTACGCCATGAATGAAGTGATGAATGAAGGTAAAGAAAACCCAACCTCAGGAGCTTACAGAAGCTACTTGTATCTAGCAAAATCTGGTAAAGAACAGCCTTTAACAACTCATGCAGATCGATATGCATATAACCAAGCGTATGGTATTGCTGCTTACAGTAAAGGGGAAGTATTCCTATCACAATTAGGTTATATTATTGGCGAAGAGAATTTGAAAACAACCATCAAAAAATACTTTGCTGATTTTGCATTCAAACATCCAAGACCTTTAGATATTATTCGTACTGCTGAACGTGTAACGGATTTTGAATTAGATTGGTATCTAATTGATTTTGCACAAACAACCAACACAATTGATTATGCTGTAGATAGTATTTCTGATAAAACCGTTTCTTTAAAGCGTATTGGTATCATGCCAATGCCAATAGATTTAACAGTAACTCATGCAGATGGTACTACGGAAGATTTTTACATTCCACTCCAAATGATGCGAGGCGATAAACCAACTGAAGCAACTATACTTGCCGATTGGGCTTGGGCAAATCCAAACTACACCTTTGAGGTTTCAAAAGCGGTAAAATCTGTTGAAATAGACCCAAAACAATGGGTTGCAGATATTGATAGAGAAAATAACAAAATGGAGAAATAAACGCCTCCAAAAAAAAATAGAATTAAAAAAAGCCACTTTAACGAGTGGCTTTTTTAATACCAATTTTCTTTCTTATACATCATATTTTTAGAAGCATGTTCACGGTTTGATAATCTTAAATGCGTGGCATCTACTTTTTGACTGCGATAACCTAACAAGTGAAAAAACGATTTAGCAAAAAACTTGGCTATTTTCAAATTCACTAATAGCACATTTTTTTGTTTGTCCTGCCAGGAAACACCTGGTAAAATCACTAAAAAATTATCAAATTTTATGCGTCTTAAAAACTCGGATAGTTTTAAAGCAAATGGTTTAATAGGTTGAATAATAAAAAAACCTTCTGCTCCCATTTTTTGATATAATGGCATAAAAATACGTGCGTTGTATTTAGAAACAATCGCACCTTCGGTATCAGTAGCTAAACGCGTTTGCTTGGTTATTTTTTCAAAACTTTTAAAACCTGGAAGCATTTCAAAATGGTCACTGGCCTTTACACGATGTAAAAAAACCACTTCAAAAGCTTCTTTTAAATATTGGCTTTGCTCCTGCAATTGTCTATAATAAACAGGGAAATTAATCAAAGAATTTGGGGTCATTACTTTTGCATAAACTAGTGCCAGATAAATAAAAGCCTCGCAATTTAAAACAGCATCTTTTTCATCATGTTGTCCCGATTCAAATCCCAAAGACACATATCCTAATTCATTAATATAACTCAATAAAGGTCCTTCTAAATACTCTTCAATTCCTAAAACAAGTGGAACAGGAAATAGCATGGAGAATTTTCGGTTAATTAAAGCGTCGTTAATGGTAATAAACGGAAGCGTTTTACTGGACGTGGTATGAAAATCAATAAAGTAAAATGGACCAGATTCTGTTTCTAAAATATGATGCAAAATTTTGAATATTTCGAGTAATTCTGCTTCTTCGGAATTTAAATGAGATTGGTTCTGAATATCCTTAATTCGTGTTTCAAACCATAATCTATTCAAATCATTATTTAAATAGCGTTTGTTAGCCTTTAAAGCCGCCATATTTCCAGTAATAGCATATAAAGTTCCCGAAATATCTTCAGGATTTAATGCGCTAAAAACTTGATTTAAAGCAAATACTCCAGCTGTTTCATTTCCATGAATTCCTCCAAAAAACACCATGGTTGGTCCAGATTTATCACCTTTTATTTTACCGATAATCCGGTTTAATATAATCGATTTATGAAGTGCTGGACTTGTAACTTCTGTCATAAAAACTATATATCTTTTGTTGTTATAATTCCAATTAATTTATTATCCTTTAAAACTGACAAACTGTTAATTTGATGTTTTTCCATCAGTGCTTTCGCTACGGTTAATGGCATCCACTCGGTGGTGCTAATTAAAGCTGTCTGCATAATTTCTTCAATGGAAATGGCATTTATATGGTCGTCATTCAAAAAATGTTTCACATCATTCCAGGATAATAAACCAATTAATTCCAGATCGCTGTTTATAACAGGCATGTGATTAATGTTTTTCCATTTCATGATATTTAAAACCAATCTTAAACTATCGTTTTTTTCAACCGAAAATATTTTAGTGCTCATAGCATGTTTTACCGTTTTTTCCGCTGTAAAACCTAAAGAAGCATTTGATTCTAAAATACTCCAACTTCCAACTGGATAGGTTTTTTCTTGTTTTTCATACATATTGGCCACTAAAATTTGAGCAGCTTCATACGGTTTATACTTTTTTTGTAGATTTCTATAGCTTGAAATTAACCATTGAGATCCTGAATGAGACCTCACCCTATTTTCAATAATGGTTAAATACTTTTCAACATCTTTGGGCGAAATTCCCGCTTTATACAAGCCTCTGTAAGCCATAGGTAATAAGTCGTCTAAAATTAAATTATGACTGGATATATAGGTATTATTCCACATAAATTGACAGCCCATGCCATACCTAGCAGCATGATGAAAATTGCTTTTCACATCCTTAAAATCCCATTTTTCCTGAATATTCTCGAGTTCTTTAGGTTTTCCTAACATAAGTCCAACCCAAAACATCATGTTTGCAATTTGATCGGTTAGTGTAGGTCCAGAAGGAATATACCTATTTTCAATCCGTACATGTGGTTTGCCGTTACCAACACCATAGCATGCACGATTCCATTTATAAACCGTTCCATTATGAAGGCTCAATGCTTTTAATTTTGGTATCTCACCAGCTTCCAGCATATCTATACTATCTTTTTCATATTCTGATGTCACCAAACTTCTAAATCGGGAAATACTATCTCTAAAAATATCTACAACGGATCCTGTTTCCCAGTTTTCACCAAAACTAACACGCGATTGTTTTTCATTTAACAGAAACGAATTTGCTCGCGTATCCACACTTTGTGTAAAAAGGGCAATCCGTGTTTCATGCCATAGTTCTTTTCCAAATAGTAAAGGTGAATTGGCACAGATACTCAAAACAGGTCCTGCAATGGCTTGAGCCCAATTAAAATCGGATATAAAATTATCAGGATGAATTTGTAAATGCATTTGAAAACTTGTGTTACAAGCTTCCAACATCACCGAATTATGCAACAAATTTAATTCGTTAACACCTTTAATATGAATACTGAAATCTTGTTTTCGTGACTCTTTTATAGCTTCATTTAAAACAACATAACGCTGAATATTTGTCATGTTTTCATCGGTAATATATTTAAGAGATAGTGTTGGAAGAATTCCTGTTAAGATGATTTTAGTATCCTGTTTTTCACAAGCCACTTTGGCTTTTTCTAAAAGTGCAGAAAGCTGTTCATGGAGTTGTGAAAAGCAATCATCTTTCAATTCTAAAGGGTCAGAATTTATTTCTAAATTATAATCGCCTATTTCGGTGGTAAAGTGTTCATCATCTATTTGTTTTAATATACTTAAGGCATTATTATTAGGATAGAATTGGTTATTAACAAGGCAAAACTCCTGCTCTGCTCCGATTCTAATGGGTTCTTTTTCAATTAAATTATTTTCTAACATGAATTCTAAAGCATCAATATCGCGCGTTAACTGATGAATAAATGCGGCTTTATCTTCTCTTGAAATTAATTTAGTAACGTTTAAATTTCCCATACCAGATTATTTAAATTGTTTGAAATATGTAAGTTAGGATTAAATCGTCTTAAAAAATATGATTTATATCATACTAGAAATAGGCGCTATTAATTGTAATTCCTATTTTCGTACATTGAAAATTATCATGAACCAAACCTATAACAAACACGAAAAGCTTAAAAGCAAAAAACTGATTGATAAACTCTTTACAGAAGGGCAATCGGTTTCCGCTTATCCATTTCGTATGGTTTACATTAAAACCACGAGTGAAGATGCTGATACACCTATTAAAATAGGGGTTTCAGTTTCTAAAAAATATTTTAAAAAAGCAGTGGATCGCATCCGAATTAAACGTCTCATGCGTGAAGCATATCGCTTAAACAAAAGTACGTATTTTAACAATTTATCAACACCTTATGCGCTTATGATTTTGTACATTGGAAGCAGTAAACCGTCTTATAATCAGGTTGAGCAGTCCATGAACAAACTGTTTAAAAAGTTTACAACTACCATTTCTAAAGAAACTATTGATGAAAAAACTACTTAAAAAGCGCATCCTTATTCCCTTTTTTGCGCTCACAGTTTTCATAACAGGTTCGGCTTTTCAAAACGATTTTTTTGAAATTGCCAAACAAATTGAAATCTTCACCACCTTATACAAAGAAATTAATATGAACTATGTGGATGAAACCAATCCTGCCAATTTAATGGATACAGCCATTAAAAGTATGCTAAAAGATTTGGATCCATACACCCAGTTTTACAACGAACAAGATGTTGAAGCTGAAAAAATTAAACGCACTGGCGACTATACCGGAATTGGAGCCAATGTGCGCACCATGAAAGATAAACTGGTTATTCTTGAGCCTTATAAAGAATATCCGGCTGACAAAGCCGGACTAAAAGCTGGTGATGAAATTATAAAAATTGAAAATACCGTAATTGCCAATTATAAAGATGATGCTGGCGATTTATTAAAAGGCACCAATGGCTCTCAAGTAAACGTTACCTATTTGCGCCAAGGCGAAGAATTTACGACTAAAATCACCCGATCAGAAATTGAAATTGATGCCGTTCCACACTTTTCAATGGTAGATGATAAAACAGGTTATATTGTTTTAGATAAGTTTAATAATAAAGCATCACAACAAACCGGTTATGCTGTTCGCGATTTAAAAGCACAAGGTGCTGAACGTATTATTCTGGATTTACGTGGAAATCCTGGTGGATTATTATTGGAAGCTGTAAATGTGGTGAATTTATTTGTTCCAAAAGGACAATTAGTAGTGACCACCAAATCTAAAGTCAAAAAATACAATCGGGAATATTACACACAAAAGGACCCGATAGATACAGACATTCCATTGGTGGTTTTAATTAACGGTAGCAGTGCGTCTGCTAGCGAAATAGTTTCAGGTTCATTACAAGATTTAGATCGAGCCGTAATTGTGGGTTCCAGAAGTTTTGGAAAAGGCCTTGTACAGCGTCCAAAACCATTATCCTATGGTACTCAACTTAAAATTACCATTTCACGCTATTACACACCTTCAGGACGTTGCATTCAAGCTTTAGATTACTTACATCGTGATGATAAAGGCAATGCTGTTAGAATTGAAAAAGATAAGTACAACGAATTTAAAACCAAAAATGGTCGAAAAGTATTTGATGGAGGCGGCGTTTTACCAGATGAAACATTAAACGTAAATGAAAACTCCGAAATCACGAATGCCATTCAAAACGATTTTTTAATTTTCGATTATGCTACTGAATATTACTACAAGCATCCAAAAATTGATGTAACAGATTTTGAATTGTCTGATGCTGATTTTAATGCCTTTAAAAGCTATTTAAAAACCAATAACTTCACGTATATTACCGAAACTGAAAAAGCATTAGCAGATGTCTTAAAAAGTGCCGAAAAAGAAAATTTAGACGATAACATTCAAAAAGATTATAACGCCTTAATTAGCAACCTAAATAACTCCAAAGCATTAGCTATTGATGAGAATAAGGACGATTTATTAACACTCCTTACCGATGAAATTGTCAAGCGCTACGTGTATCGCGAAGGTTTATATGAGTATTATAAAGTTCATAATTTAGAGATTAAAAAAGCGGCTACTATTTTATCGAATCCAAATACTTATAATGGCTATTTAAAATAATTTAAATATATTGAGACTTATATGCCCTTTTAGGAATGAAAACAAGAATAGCAATCTTATTTTTTATAAGTTTCAACTGGCTTTTTTCGCAAGAAGAGCGCAGGCATATTGTATTTTTTGAAACCGACGAATATGTTGTATTACCTACGGAAGAAAGCAGACTACTTATATTCCTTTCCGAAATAGAATCATTAGACATTGAAAAAATATCCATTTATGGGTTTACGGATGATACCGGAAGTGACTCTTATAACCTGAAGCTCTCGCAATATCGCGCCAATTCCATCAAAACTATTTTTTCTAATAATGAGTTTGATGAAACAAAGATTACCAATGTAGATGGTAAAGGTGAAGTATTACTTAAACTTTCAGAGGAAGAAAATGTGACAAAAATTCGCGGACTAAACCGCAAGGTTGAAATTCGGGTGAAACCTTACTCACCGCCTAGAACAGAAGCCGATTTAATAAAACCGAAGAAAAAAGGATTTTCTGAAGCCTTGAAAGGCGATGTGAAAGCTGGCGATAAATTTTTACTCGAAAATATTCTCTTCAAAACAGGTTACAGCATTTTACTTAACGAATCTAAAAAAACTTTAGAAGAAATTGCCCAAACACTCTTAGAACGTGACGATATTTATTTTACCATTCAAGGTCATGTTTGTTGCACACAAAACAGGCGTGATGCTGTTGATAGACGCACCAACAAACAAAATTTATCCGTAACAAGAGCCAAATATATTTATGATTATTTAGCCCGAAAAGGCGTTGATAAAAAACGCATGAAATATGTTGGTATGCGTGGCAGATTCCCCTTAGGTGGCGAAGCTAAATTTGACAGACGTGTAGAAATTTTATTGACCTATGTTGGTGGCAAGGATTAAGATTTAATCATCCCAATATGTGGAATACCATCCTCCAAATACCCGTCACCAACTTCCTGAAAACCTAAATTATTATAGAATTTTTTTAAATACGTTTGTGCAGAAATCTTAATGGTCGTTTCGTTGTAGGTGTTTTTAATTGCATCTATTGATGCTTTCATAATATCATAACCATACTGATGTTTACGTTCATTTTCTTTCACAACAACGCGACCAATACTGGCTTCATCAAAGTAATAACCTGGTTTAAAAATACGTGTGTATGCTACTAGTTTATCATTTTTAAAACCTAAAACATGAAGGGCTTTATCATCTTTTCCATCAATATCTTGATACACGCAATCTTGTTCCACCACAAAAACTTCACTGCGTAATTGTAATAGTTGGTACAACTCATTGGTTGTTAATTCTTGGAATGTTTTAGTATAGATGACTAACATATATTAGTTTGTTTTAAAACTTAATCTTGGACAATTATTTCTTTCGGATCTTGCTTTTCAAATTCCGGTTGAATGGTTACATGGTTAATATCAAATTCATCATGCAAAACCTGTTCAATGGTTGTTAATAAACTATCGAATTCGGTGATGGAAATATCTTCGTATAAATCTAAATGGGCTTCCAAATGCAATTCGTCATCACTTAAATTCCAAATATGCACGTGATGTAATTTTTTGACTTTAGGAATTTGATTAACCGTTCTAACGACATCCTGAATTTTAATGGTATCAGGTGTAAACAACATAATCATTTTGGTGGATGTTTTTAATAAATCCCAACCTACCCAAATTAAATACACGGCAATTAAAAAGGTTAAGACACTATCTACCCAGAATAACTGATAATATTTCATGAGTAAACCGCCTATTAAAACTGCTACACTTGCCAACATGTCGGTTAATAAATGTAAATACGCTGAACGCATATTTAAATTAGATTTGGAATCTTTTTTAAGTAATAAAACTGAAAAGCCATTACCTAAAATAGCAATTACCGATAACCAAATAACCAGAGATGATTCAATTTCCTGCGGATCAAAAAAGCGTTTTATGGCTTCAATAATTAAAATAACAGCCACAATAACAAGCGTAGAAGCATTGATAAAAGCGGCTAAAATTTCAGCACGTTTAAAACCAAATGTTCTATGTACAGAAGCCTTTTGTTTGGTAAGTTTAGACGCTACATAGCTAATAATTAATGAAATAACATCACTAAAATTATGCAAGGCATCACTTAACAAGGATAAACTTCCAGAAATTAATCCTCCAATAACTTGCGCTATTGTAATAAGGATATTCAGAAAAATAGAAATAAGTAAATTTCTACCTTTTAAATCTGGATGTTCGTGGTTATGTGCATGACCCATTTTTGCGCCAATTTTAAATTGGTTTTAGCAGGATGTTGGAATTTTATCCACACGATTTTGGTGTCTACCACCTTCAAAAGCCGTTTCTAAAAACGCATCAACCATCCCAATAGCTTGTTGAACCGATGTATAACGTGCTGGAATACTCAAAATATTAGCATCATTATGTTGTCTGGCTAAAGCGGTAATTTCTTTAGTCCAACATAAGGCAGAGCGTACACCTTGATGTTTATTAGCAGTCATGTTCGCACCATTTCCAGATCCGCAAATAATGATACCGAAATCTACTATTTTATTTTCCACATCGTTTGCAACAGGATGTACAAAATCTGGATAATCTACACTGTCGTTAGAATCTGTTCCGTAGTTGGTAATTTGGTAACCTTTGGCTTCTAAATGCTTTAAAACAGCAAATTTATAATCGGTTCCTGCGTGATCGTTTCCTATGGCTAATTTCATTTTTTATGACTTTAAATATCTGGATAAAGGTAAAAAAATAAACCGACAACTTTTGGTTTAGACCCGTCTATAAAAGCAGCTACTTTTTAATAAATTTAAAGTTGGTACCAGAATCAATTCTTAAAAAATAAAGTCCTGAATGCAACGTATTAATGACAATTTTTTCATGAGGCTTAAGCGTTCCAAATTGAATTTCTTTGCCTTGAACATCTAAAATACTATAATTTACATATTGTTGTAATCCTGAAATTTGGAGATAGTCAGCACTCGGGTTTGGATATAATTTTAAGTTTTCAACTTGAAAATCATCTGTATTTAAAGTCGAACAATCTGTACTGTAAACAACCGTATCAAAAACATCTGGCCAATTATTGGTAGCATAATTCACATCGTCAACGCTAATGCAATTTAAATTAGTTCCAATTATAAAAACATCGAGATTGGTATTATTTCCGTTTCGTAAATCTAATTCTGATATACTGCAATCATATAAGTTTAAAGTATTTAAATTAGAATTATTACGTAAATCTAGACTTGGAATAAATGCATTGTTAAAATTTATAAATTCTAAAAAAGGAAAATTATCAGTATTTAATTGAAAATCATTAGAGGTACAATCCCTAAAATTTAGATACGTTAAGCTCATACAATTAGTTAAATTTAAATTCGTTAAATCCTGGTTTCCAACAACCGTTAATGAAGTTAAATTAGTACAATTAGCTAAATTTAGAGTGGTTAAATAGGTTTC
Organism: Flavobacteriaceae bacterium; assembly: GCA_965655805.1. Classification (GTDB taxonomy): domain Bacteria; phylum Bacteroidota; class Bacteroidia; order Flavobacteriales; family Flavobacteriaceae; genus Algorimicrobium. Next base: position 7,381 of record CBFHJN010000003.1, on the reverse strand, counting down.
ATAAAAACCTAAACTAGTTACAGCTATATTTCCACTTAAATCTAATGATTGAACAGACGTTTCGTTTATATTTATAGAAGACAAAGCAGTACAACCTGAAACGTTTAGATTTTGAAGACCAGATTCTGAAGCTATCAATGTGTTTAATAAGTTTTTTCCACTTACATCTAAATCTATTATATTATCAACTTTTGAAATATTAATAGTTTCTAATAAAAGATTAGTACTTAAATCTAATGTTGCAACATTAGTAAAAGATATATTTAAATTTTTTAAATTGCTGCAGCCTGTTAGATCAATGCTTCCTAAATTAAATGAAAAAGTAACGTTGACGTCTTCTAAAGTTGATAATCCTGATAAATCCACAACATTTAAACTAAATATTTGGAGAGCATCAAAAGACACTAAAGCTAAAAAATCTTCAATTCCTGCAATATTAGAAATGGATGTATAAGAAATATCCAAACTCGTTACAGTTGCCACATCACTAGTTAAAACTTGACCGTCTAAAGTCCCTTCACTATCTATAGATTGGGTTATTAACAATTGTTCAAATTCCGTATCTGGAATA
>CBFHJN010000003.1:0-6710 GCA_965655805.1 Flavobacteriaceae bacterium | reverse complement strand
GTATATTGCCCAAATACCAAAGGTGTGAACATTAAAAAAAAGAATGGCGATAAAAGAAAGGTGTAAAAAGTTTTCATGATAAAATAGATTAAATAATTAATGTACTAATGCTATTTTAACCGAAATGAGAAATTAGTAAGAGGGAATATTTCTATGTTGTAAATATATAAAATATAAGTAATTGATTAAAAGACTTTTAAATTATTTTTAATAAAATAAAATCCATTATTAATAAGTACCTTTTAAAAACTCATAACCTGTTAATAAGTGTTCATTAAATTATAATAGATAAATTTTTAAAAGTCAATTAATTTTTTCAAGCAAAAACAGACAGTTATAAACCTAAAAAGTTAGCCGTTTTTTTCGGACAAGTTTTAAGACCTTCAATTGATGTTTATAAACACAGAAAATGAAAATACTTGTCAGCTTTTAACTATTAACATCAGTTATGAACAGTTGTTAATAGCATTAAAAATAGAACTAAAAATGAACTTGTTACGTGTAAATTAACTGTTAATTACCTATCAATAAATTGTAAACTACGTAGTATCAAAATAAAACTTAATAAAGTTATACCTCTATTAACAGACTATAATAACAATTATTTATTTTTTAAAATTTTAAAAGAAAAAGATGATTATTTATATATATGTGGATAACTACTTTTTAAATTATTTTTTTTAAGAAAAGCTTTAACTTCAAATTTGAATATGTTATAAAACTATTAAATAATGCATACTAAAAATGACATTAAATATTAAAAACGTAGCTTTGCACAAACAAAATACTTCTAATAACCTGTTCACTACTAATATTTAAAGTGAAAGCGTTAAACTCTTCTCTAAAAGTATTATGTTTATAAAACTATAAGATTCCTATCTAAAGGAACAAAATGATTACAATTTATACATGACAAAAAAGAAACACCGGAAACCGTCTAATAACAAGATTTCCAACCTTACAAATACCATTTTAAGTATTTTAAAAAAAGACCGCAACCAAGCATTTAATTATAAACAAATTGCGTCAAAACTTGGCGTTAATGACGCTAGTAGTCGCAATCAGATTATAAAAAAATTGCAACAGCTTAAGGCTAAGCAAGAAATAGAAGAAGTAGATCGTGGCAAATTTAAAGCTATTGTTACTACAGAATATCACACAGGTCGTGTGGATATGGCATCCAGAGGATCAGGTTATATTATTAGCGATGATTTTGAAGACGATATTTACATTGCGTCCAATAATATGAATAAAGCCCTTCATGGTGATGAGGTAGAATTCTATGCCTACAAACGCTTAAAACGTGGTAAACGTGAAGGCGAAATTACCCAAATTATCAAACGCGCTAAAACCGAATATGTGGGTGTTATTCAACTCAATAAAAACTACGCATTTGTAGTGGTTGATAGTAACAAAATGTACACAGATATTTTTGTACCGATCAATAAAACTAAGAATGCCAATGATGGTGATAAAGTATTGGTAGCATTAGAAGAATGGCCGGAAAAAGCCGATTCACCAAACGGAATAGTCCTTGAAGTTCTAGGTCGTCCAGGTGAGCATAATACCGAAATTCATGCCATTTTAGCCGAATATGGTTTACCAATGGAATTTCCGAAAGAAGTTGAAGATTTTGCCAACAAAATTGATACCTCTATAACTAAAGAGGAAATTTCTAAACGACGTGATATGCGTCAAGATCTAACCTTTACCATCGACCCAAAGGATGCCAAGGATTTTGATGATGCCTTATCGTTTAAAGTGTTAGATGATGGGTTGTTTGAAATCGGGATTCACATTGCAGATGTATCACATTATTTACAACCTGGAACCATTTTAGATGATGAAGCTTATGAGCGAGCAACATCGGTTTATTTAGTAGATCGTGTGGTGCCTATGTTACCTGAAGTATTATCAAATAACGCCTGTTCATTACGTCCAAATGAAGAGAAATATACCTTTTCGGCGGTTTTTAAAATGAATAGCAAAGCTGAAGTAGTTCACGAATGGTTTGGTAGAACCGTAACCTATTCCGATGCACGTTTTGCATACGAAGAAGCCCAAGCAATCATTGAGAATAATAATGATACTGTCATTGCGAGGAACGAAGCAATCTCTACAACCATTCCTAGTGATGTTTCATTAACAGGAAAAGAATATCAAACAACACCAGACATAGCACAAGCTATTATTAAAATGGATGCTTTTGCTAAAAAAATGCGTTCTAAACGGATGCGTTCTGGTGCCATTTCTTTTGATAAAGTAGAAGTAAAATTCGAATTAGATAAAGATGCCAATCCAATTGGTGTGTTCTTTAAAACATCAAAAGATGCTAATAAAATGATTGAAGAATTCATGTTATTAGCCAACCGAAAAGTATCTGAATTTGTTGGAAAACAGAAAAAAACCTTCATTTATCGCGTTCATGATGAACCAGACGAAAGTAAACTAGCTGCACTTCAAAATGTGGTAAGTCGTTTTGGTTATAAGCTAAATTTTAAGGATAAAAAATCGGTGTCATCATCTTTGAATAATTTATTGAGTGACGTAGTTGGTAAAAAGGAACAGAATTTGGTGGATACGCTGACTATCAGAACTATGAGTAAAGCCGAGTATACCACACACAACATTGGTCATTACGGTTTGGCTTTCGATTATTACAGTCATTTTACATCACCAATTCGACGGTATCCAGATGTTATGGCACATCGGTTATTACAAATGTATTTGGATGGCGAAAAATCTGCCAATGCCGATATTTATGAAGATAAATGTAACCATTCCAGCAACATGGAAAATTTAGCCACAAAAGCGGAACGTGATTCTATTAAATATATGCAAATTCGCTTTATGCAAGATCATATTGATGAAGAGTTTGTTGGTGTTATTTCAGGCGTGACTGATTGGGGACTTTATATCGAAATTATAGCTAATAAATGTGAAGGTATGGTTAGTGTTCGCGATATGAAAGACGACCATTACCAATTTGATGAAGATCATTATGCCTTAATAGGAAAAAACTCCAAAACCATGTACCAATTAGGTGATGAAGTCGTTGTTAAAGTAAAAGATACCGATTTAGTTAAAAAACATTTAGATTTTTACTTAATAGGAAAACATCAGGAATAGTTTTTGCTACATCAGTTCGAGTGATTTTATTTTTATTAAATCGCCTGCCTGTCGTTAGATAGGTATCGAGAAGCTTTTTAAATTTCATCAAATTAATAAAACGAATGAAACAGATTATTTTTGCATGTCTATTATTTGCTATAACAAGCATAAACGCACAAACCGAGAAAACCTTGGGCGATTTTAACGAACTTAAAGTTTACGATAGGATAGAAGTGGCTTTAATAAAAGCTGATGAAAACAAAATTATCATTTCAGGTAAAAACACCGAAGATGTTGTTATTGTTAATAAAAATGGCAAATTAAAAATTAGAATGTCCATTGAAAAATTATTCGATGGCGATGAAACAACCGTAGAATTATATTACAAACAGATTGACATTATTGATGTTAATGAAGGCGCTTTTGTAGGTTCTAATGAGGTGTTTAATCAGTTTGAAATACAGTTGAGTGCACAAGAAGGTGGTAGTATTAAACTCATGGTTAAAGATATCACCTTTTTAGAAGCTAAAGCCGTTACAGGTGGCGTTGTTCGCATAACAGGAAACATCAAAAATCAGGATATAGACTTATCAACAGGTGGATCTTATTTAGGAAAAGAATTAGAAAGTGAGACAGCTAAAGTCATTATTAGTGCAGCTGGTGAAGCCCATGTAAAAGCAACTGAAAAAGTGGATGCTAAAGTTAGAGCAGGAGGAAGCGTTTATATTTATGGAAACCCAAAATTGGTAGAAGAAAATACCGTTTTTGGCGGAAAAGTAATTCGTAAGGATTAATACCTAGGATTTTCATAAATTTGTAGAAATTGCTTTTCAAGATTTATGACTGACGATATTTTAGCAGCTATTCCCTTTGGAATACTTTTATCTTTTACCATTGGACCCGTGTTTTTTGTTCTCCTAGAAACAAGTGCCACTAAAGGTATTAGAAGTGCTTTAATATTCGATTTTGGTGTTATACTGGCTGATGTTTTTTTTATACTTGTAGCATATTACAGTACGTCAAAACTACTAGATAAAATAAAAGATGATCCAAACTTCCTTATTTTTGGTGGTGTTTTATTGGCCGTTTATGGGTTTATATCGTTTACAAAAACGGCTAAATCCTTTAGGGATATTGTGCGAGAATTTCATACGGTTGAATTAAAAAAGAATTTCGGAAAGCTTTTTATTAAAGGCTTTTTACTTAATTTTATTAATATTGGTGTGCTGTTGGGTTGGCTTGGTTTTATTGTTATTGGAAACTCATTAACCGAAACAGATCAAGGTTTATTCATATTTCTTGCTACTATTCTTGCGGTTTATTTCATTGTTGATTTACTTAAAATTTTAGCCGCTAAAACCCTTAAAAATAAGTTGACACCTAGACGTATTTTTAAAACCAAAAAAATTGTATCTTTAGTTATTATGGGTTTTGGTATTCTACTGCTTTTACAAGGATTTTTCCCAAAAGAAAAAGAACGTTTAAAGCATAAGTTGGATGATATTGAACTTTTTAAATCAGAATAGTTTTTAAAATTTAATTCACTTAAAATACCAATATGAAATTTACCCAGAGTACCTTTTTATTTCTATTAATTACCCTATTTAGCTTTCAGTTTAGTGCGGCACAACAAGAACTAATTCCGCCAGGAACTATAAAAATTAATGATAGTTTGTATATGGATAAATCGCCTGTTACAAATATTATGTATCAAGAGTCAAAAGATTTTTCAGAAGTGAATAAAGAAAACGATGGAATTATTGTAATTTTTTCAAATGATAATAATTGGATTGATATGTATGGTAAAAATCCTAAATATCAATTCTTTCCAAAGCTTCATATTACTAAAGAACAAGCTGAAAATTACTGTAAATGGCGTTCAGATAGAGTTCAACTTTTATGGAATTTAAAATTTCCTAACCAGAACAAAAAGATTTCATATAGGCTTCCCACCCTTAAAGAATATGAAAAAGCTGAAGCATATTTTAGGGCTAATAAACGGTTTAAAGATTTTAAAGCAGATAATCCGTTGGAATTAAAAATCAAAAAACATCCTAAAACCAAGTTTGTTACGTATAATATTTCTGAAATTACTGGTGACAATTTATTTTTAGGTGAGAATTGGAAAGGTATTGCACCTGCTAAATTACCTAATACCTATACAGGTTTCCGTTGTATTTGTGAAATAAATTCAAAGTAAGACTTCACGATACAATTTGATTATTACTCCATAAATTGTGTTAGCAATAAGGGCTTTGTGAATCGTTATTTATCTTTTAATAAATTCTTCTTAAAAAAAATTTCAAAAAACTATAATGTAAGCTGAAGGTAATATGGGTGTTAATTAGCATAAATCGAACCGCTGAGTATCTTTAATCAATTTTTCTTAAAAATTAGAAATAAAAAAACCTTCAATATAAATCGAAGGTTTTTTGAGGTGTCGAGCGGATTCGAACCGCTGTAGATGGTGTTGCAGACCACTGCCTAGCCACTCGGCCACGACACCCTAAATTCCAGCTAAAGCAGGAAACTTTTTTTAGGAGAGGACAAATGTAAAAAAAAATTAACGTGTTCGCTACTTACTTTTGTTTTTTTCGCTTGTCACTCATTTTTATAGTTACCATTTCTACATCGCCTCCAATAGGTGGATTTATTTTACTCACCCAAACGGTTGCTTTGCTTACCATAGTATCTTCTTTGAAAATGCGATTTAATATGCGTTTAGCTACCGTTTCTAATAAATAGGAAGGTTGTGACATTTCTTCACGAATGACTTTATTTAAAAACACATAATCAACCGTATCTTGCAAGGCATCTGATTTTGCTGATGTTTGCAAATCCGCCTTAATCTCTAAATCCACACGATAATCGCTACCAATTTTGGTTTCTTCTTTTAAACAACCATGATTGGCAAATACCCGAATATTTTCAACTTTAATTGTTCCCATTAGCTTGTAAAGAAATCAAATACATTACTTAATCCACTCGTTTTGGTTTTATAAAACTCTGTATAGGTACAACGTTCGCAGGTTACTGAGGTGAATTTTTTATTCTGAATATCAAATATTTTTGAAAGTGTTCCTCCAGTGGCGCGCATTTCACTCACTTGATAGGTTTTATTATGACACTTTGGACAGGTATAATTAATGGGTTTCATGGTTTATTATTTTTGATAAAATTACGCAATAATGCCCGAAATTGTAGCACATCAAACGTATATTTCCGTAATTTTGCAGCAGTTTTTTAAAAAACGTACGCAATATGTCTGAAGAAACAAAATCACTCAATTTTATTGAGCATATTATAGAAGAAGATTTAGCCAACGGTTTAGAAAAGGAAGCACTGCGCTTTCGTTTTCCACCAGAACCAAATGGCTATTTACATATTGGTCATACCAAAGCTATAGGTATTAGTTTCGGCTTAGGCGAAAAATACAATGCACCTGTAAACTTGCGTTTTGATGATACCAATCCAGCTAAAGAAGAGCAGGAATATGTAGATGCTATTAAACGTGATATTTCTTGGTTAGGTTATGAATGGGCCAATGAGTTGTATTCTTCTGATTATTTTCAGCAGTTATATGATTGGGCTGTGGCTTT
>CBFHJN010000002.1:73121-73395 GCA_965655805.1 Flavobacteriaceae bacterium | reverse complement strand
ACCAGACTTCAGAAAGGAGACCACTTTAAAGTTATCTATACCGATAAATATATTGACGATACTATTTATGCAGGAATTGACAATATTAAAGCCGCTTATTTTGAACATAAAAGAGAACCGTTTTATGCCTTCGAGTTTGAAACGGATAGTGTAAAAAGAATCAGCGATTATTTTAACGAAGAAGCCAAAAACCTGCGTCGCGCCTTTTTAAAAGCACCAGTGGAGTACAAACGAATTACTTCTAGATACAATTTAAAAAGACGTATTGCACTAT
>CBFHJN010000002.1:0-73111 GCA_965655805.1 Flavobacteriaceae bacterium | reverse complement strand
AAAGGAACCGATTTTGCTGCTAATATTGGAACACCTATTCGTTCAACAGCCAATGGAACAGTAACCAAATCGGCCTACACGCGTGGTAATGGGAATTATGTAAAAATCCGACATAATTCAGCTTATGAAACGCAATATTTACACATGAAGAAGCAAAACGTCAAAGTAGGGCAATATGTCAAACAAGGCGATGTTATTGGTTGGGTAGGCATGACTGGAAATACATCAGGTCCACATGTTTGTTATCGTTTTTGGAAAAATGGGAAACAGGTGGATCCTTTTAAACAAAAATTGCCAGAAGCAGAGCCGATTTCAGATAGCTTAAAAGTTCGTTATTTAGACTTTATTAAACCATTGAAATTACAATTGGACGCTATGAATGTTGAACAACCAACTAATATAGTGGATTCAAACGAAGATTTAGTTTCACAATTAGATTAAATAACATGTCTTTACCAAAAATTAATCCAACTTCTACTACAGCTTGGCAAAATCTTCATGAGCATTTTTCAGCTATCAAAAATTTGAAGATGAAAGAAGCATTTAAGAACGATGCGAATCGTTCTAATAAGCTTTCTATTCATTGGGATGATTTTTTTGTCGATTTTTCAAAAAACAGAATCACTGATGAAACACTCTCACTTCTTCTTAAATTGGCAGAAGAAACCAAACTAAAAGACGCTATTGAAAGTCAGTTTTCAGGTGAAACCATCAATAAAACAGAAAGTCGTGCTGTTTTACATACAGCCTTAAGAGCACCTGAAGATGTATCAGTTTTAGTAGATAGTGTTAATGTTATTCCGGAAATTCATGCGGTAAAACGGCAAATACAATCTTTTACGAATCGCTTGGTAAATGGTGAACTTACCGGATTTTCCGGAAAACCGTTTACAGATGTGGTAAATATAGGAATTGGTGGTTCCGATTTAGGACCAGCTATGGTTGTGGAGGCTTTGCAGTTTTATAAAAATCATTTATCAACCCATTTTGTAAGCAATGTGGATGGTGATCATGTTTGTGAAATCATTAAAAAGCTCAACCCAGAAACGACTCTATTTGTAATCGTTTCAAAAACGTTTACCACCCAAGAAACACTTTCCAATGCACATACCATTCGAAAGTGGTTTTTAAATCATACAACCGAAGATGTTATTGCGAAACATTTTGTAGCGGTATCTACCAATATGGAAAGTGTTCAAGAATTTGGAATTCATTCGGATAACATGTTCCCAATGTGGGATTGGGTAGGCGGTCGTTTTTCACTTTGGAGTGCTGTAGGTTTATCTATTAGTTTATCCGTTGGGTATGATAATTTTGATAAATTATTACAAGGAGCCCATAAAATGGATACGCATTTTAAAGACACGCCTTTTCAAGAAAATATACCAATTGTTTTAGCACTAATCAGTATTTGGTATAATAACTTTTTTGAAGCTGAAAGTGAAGCTGTTATCCCATATACCCAATACTTGAATCAGTTCGCTACCTATTTACAACAAGGTATTATGGAGAGTAATGGAAAATCGGTGGATAGAAATGGAAATCCCATAACCTACCAAACTGGAACATTAATTTGGGGAGAACCAGGAACCAATGCACAACATGCTTTCTTTCAATTACTGCATCAAGGCACGAAATTAATTCCAGCCGATTTTATTGGATTTGCGGAATCACTTCACGGAAATCAAGAGCATCAAGACAAATTAATTTCCAATTTCATTGCACAAACAGAAGCTTTAATGAATGGAAAAACGGAAACCGAAGTTATTACCGAATTAAAGAAACAAGGTAAATCATTAGAGACTATTAAAGATCTAGCGCCTTTTAAAATGTTTGAAGGTAATAATCCAACGAATACCATCTTCATAAAAAAACTGACCCCAGAAAGTTTAGGCAAACTGATTGCGCTTTATGAACATAAGATTTTTGTTCAAGGCGTAATTTGGAATATTTATAGTTATGATCAGTTTGGAGTTGAACTTGGTAAGCAATTAGCTACAAATATTTTGAGTGACATAAAAAATAACACTTTTACCAATCATGATGCTTCTACTGCCAACATTTTGAAGCATTATTTGAAAAAGTAATGTTTCATTGTTAAAAAACCTGTTAATAGCTTTATTTATTATCATATTAATACTGCTAAATAATTAATATCTTCAGTTAGGCGAAAAAACTTAACCTTAAAGTAATGTTAATATGCTTTAAAGGATTAATTTTGCCGAAAATTTAAAAATCAATCTTATTAATACAATGAAAAAAATTACAAGATTATTAGTAGCAGTAGCATTCTTGTTTACTGGTATTGCAATGGCTCAAAGTACTATTTCAGGTACAATTATGGATGCCGAAATGAACGCGCCACTTCCTGGTGCCAACATCATTGAAGAAGGTACAACAAATGGTGTGTCTTCAGATTTTGATGGAAACTTTACGATTATAACGGAAAGCACAAATGCAACATTGGTTATTTCTTATGTTGGTTATGCGACTCAAACTGTAACGGTAACTGGGAGTAAAAATTTAGGGGAAATTAGTCTGGTAGGCGATAATTCTTTAGACGAAATTGTAATTGTTGGGTCTGGTGTTATTGATTTAGCGGAAGATAGAGCAACACCTGTTGCTGTGTCGACTATTAGAGCATCACAGATTCAAGAAAAAGCAGGTAATATTGATTTACCAGCGTTATTAAAATCAACTCCTTCTGTTCAAGTTGTACAAAATGGTGGATTTGGTGAAAGCCAAATGTTTTTAAGAGGTTTTGACCAAAGTAACACGGCGTTTTTATTAAACGGACAGCCAATTAATGGTATGGAAGATGGTAGAATGTATTGGTCTAACTGGCAAGGTGTTACTGAAGTAGCAAATGCTATTCAAGTACAGCGTGGTTTAGGAGCTTCTAAATTAGCTATTTCATCTGTTGGTGGTACCGTAAACATTGTAACAAAAACTATTGATAAAAAAGAAGGTGGTTTTGTTGAGCAAATGGTAGGTAATGATAACTATATCAAATCTACGGCTTACTTCTCTACAGGTATAAGCGAAAAAGGTTGGTCTTTTTCTGGTTTATTAGGTCACTGGCAAGGTGATGGTTATGTAGATAATACACAAGGACAGGGACAAACATACTTCTTGTCTGTTGGATACCAAGCTGGCGAAAATCACTCGTTAAACTTCTTATTAACTGGTGCACCACAATGGCATGCAGTAGCTGGAGGAGCCGATATCGGAGATTTTTTAGATAGTGATAGAGGCAGACGTTATAATTCATGGAGTTTTGATGGCGTTGAAAGCCCGAACACCTTACATGGAGGTGCGTATCCAGGTGGTCGTAATATTTACCACAAACCAGTTGCTAACTTAAACTGGGATTGGACGATTAATGATAAATCATCGTTGTCAACAGTGCTTTATGGTTCTATGGGTCGCGGTAGTTTTGCGCAATCAATTGGTTCAGTTGATTATGCCAGAGGTTCAAATAACAATCATAACTGGTTTGGTGCAGTTACTAACTACAACAATCAGTTAACGGAAACATTAAACTTTAATGTGGGTGCTGATGTGCGTTTTTATAACGGTTTTCACTTTAGAGATGTTCGAGAATTTATCACGGTAGATTCTGTAAGCGCAAGTTCAGCTTATAACGGTGGAGATTACGAGCTTACTGAAGCTGGTGGAATAAATCCTTGGGAAGTTTTCTTTAATCCTAACACGGATCATGCTCAACGTTTTGGTTATGATTATGAAGAGCAAATTAATTACGCAGGTGTTTTTGGTCAATTAGAATATGTTAAAGATGGTTTTTCTGCTTTCTTTCAAGGTGCGTTATCAAACCAATCTCATGTAAGAACAGAATTCTTAAACGCACAATTAGAGGGTGTATCTGAAGAATCAGAAAAAGTTAATAATATTGGTTATAACTTAAAAGCTGGTGCAGCTTATGAGTTGAGTTCTATGCACAAAGTATTCGCTAATGTGGGTTACTACTCACGTCAACCGTTTCATGATAATTTATATCAAAACGACAGAGGGAGTAATGAATTATTATCTCCAGAAACTGAAAACGAAGAAATTACTGGTTTTGAAGTGGGTTACCAATTTAATGGTGGACGTCGTATTTCGGCTAATTTAAATGCATATCATACTACATGGGGTAACAGAACACTTATCAGAAATAATGGTGAAAATGGTGATTCTTTTGAAAGTATACAAATTTTAGGTGTTAAGGAAGTGCATTATGGTGTTGAACTTGAAGTTATGACAAGACCATTAGATAATTTAAGATTAAATGGTTTTATATCTATGGGAGAATGGCAATATAAAGATAATGCCACACAAAGAGTTTTTGATAATGATGGCGTGCAAATAGGTGATGAGGAAGAAATCGTTATTGATGGCTTTAGTATTGGTCAAGCTGCTCAAGTTACTGCTGGTATTAATGGTAGTTTTGAGTTTTTACCAAGAACAAGTTTTGATGCTGCTTGGAACTGGAATAACGATATGTTTTCGTCTGGCGATTTAAAGAAAGCACCACTTTCTTTACCATCTTATGATACAGTAGATGCTGGTTTTTCTTATAAAATGCTGGTTGGTAAAAACAAGCAGAAATCAGTACAGTTTCGTTTAAACGTAAATAACGTTTTTGATGAAGTGTATTTAGAGTCTGTTAATGGTAACACACAAGCTTCTGCTAACCCAGAAGAGAACTACAAAGGTGTTAATAAGAGTAATAATGGTCGTTTTGGTTTCGGTAGAACTTGGAATACAAGTATCCGCTTTAACTTCTAATGACTATTTAGATATAATTCTAAAACCGCTTCTTAATCGAAGCGGTTTTTTTATGCGCTTTATTTATTACATTTGTATCACTAACTATTAAACTTAAAAAAAACATGTATAACACGATAAAAATGTTGCATTCCGGTTGGGCGTATTTTGTCCTTTTAATTTTAGTTGTGGCTACTTTAAACGCTATTGTAAAAGCTATGGCTGGAAAGGAATATTCAGCTAAAGATTTTAGAATATCACTCTTTACGTTAATCGTTTCACATATTCAACTACTTATTGCACTCGTACTTTATTTTGTTGGTCCATATATATCGCAAATTAGTGAAATGGGTATGGGAGCCATTATGAAAGATAGCATCTTACGATCCAATATTGTGGAACATCCTTTAACCATGATTATTGCAATTGCATTAATTACAATTGGATATTCTAAACACAAAAAGAAACTAACCTCAAAAGCCAAATTCAGAATGATAGCCGTGTTTTATACACTAGCGCTAATTTTAATTCTAGCTAAAATTCCTTGGCAAGTATGGATAGGTTAAATCCCAGGCATGTATAAAAAGTAAAAGCGCCTTTGAGTTATATAAACTTAAAGGCGCTTTTTGTTTTTAAAGAGTAACTTTTATTCTGTTACTTCCTTAATTAAGTAGATGTATGACGGGAAGTGATCACTAAAACCATCGGTGAAGCCACCATCGGCAAAACTACGTAATGGATAACCTTTGTAACGTCCTCTCTTGTTTACTAAATAATTTTTATTAAACACATGCGCTTGATACAAACGTAACGAACTGTAATCTTTTTCTAAAAACGGTTGCGTTACTAATACCTGATCAAATAAGCTCCAACTATCTCTATACGCATTCGAGCCTAAACCCATTTTAAAAAGCTTCTCCATTGGGTTGTAAAGACCTTTAAGCTCTACATCCTCTTTGTCTTCTTTAGCATTTAAAACTTCCTTTAAACTCGCGTTTGTTGGGTCGTCATTCAAATCACCCATCAAAATTACTTTCGCATACGGATCAATAGTTTGTAGAGAATCAATAATTTTCTTGCTCAATTTTGCGGCTGCAACACGTTTAGATCGGCTTCTTGCCTCACCACCACTTCTTGATGGCCAGTGGTTAACAATTACGTGAATCATTTCACCTTCCAGTTTTCCGCTTACTAATAGTTGATCTCTGGTATAAACACGCTCACGAGAAAGATCATCGTAAATAATTAGTTCATGATTACTAGTGTGTAAAGGTGTGAAATATTTTTTCTGATAAATTAAACCCACATCAATGCCACGACGATCTGGCGAATCATAATGCACAATACCATAATCTTTAGAAATCAATTGCGGATCATTCACAACATCTTCTAAAACATCTTGATTCTCAATTTCCGAAACACCGATAATTACTGGTGAATTTTTGGCAGTATCTGTACCAATATCTGCTAAAACACGAGCCATGTTTGATACTTTCTTTTTGTAAATTTCGCTCGTGTTGATCTTCATTTCCATGATTGGGCTAGCTTCATCATTTTTATTCGGATCATTAATGGTATCAAATAAATTTTCTAGATTATAAAAGGCTACCGTATGAATTTTAAATTTTTTCCCTTGTTGAGCTTTCGCAGTGATGGTAAAGCATACAAGGATTACAGTAATCCAAACTTTAAAATTTTTCATTAGTCTCTATTGTTATGTTTAAGTTATGTTAATACAAATCTCACGCCAAAAGTAGATATTTATTATAAATAATGTAAATTTGCACGCTTATTTAATTAACATTTAACGCAAAGTATCAATATTTTTAATTATAAATTCTAGTATGAAAAAAAGTTTAATTGTTTTTTTATTTGGATTTTTCGCTACTATTACTGCATTTGCGCAGCAAACGGTTGTGAAAGGAAGTGTAACTGATGTCATTTCTTTAAATCCAATTCGAAATGTAACGGTTACCATTGAAGGTACAAACACGACTACCACAACGGATGAAAATGGAATGTTCGAATTCTCTTCGGATTTACCGTTAGGAGATCAAATTTTAAGAATATCTAAAGACGAATACGTTTTTAAAAGATATCCAATTGTGATTAATGAAGGTCAGACTGTAAATATTACAGACATGACATTGGAACGCGATACATCTGCAGATTTATTTACCATTCAGCTTACAGAAGATGAATTGGATGATGATACAGGTGGACTTGATAATATTTCAGGTTTATTGCAATCATCACAAGATGTTTTTCAGCGAACAGCTGCTTTTGAGTGGAGTTCTTCATTTTTTAGAGTTAGAGGTTTAGATTCAGAAAACGGTTCGGTTTTAATTAACGGTATCGAAATGAACAAAATCTACGATGGTAGACCACAATGGAGTGATTGGGGAGGATTAAATGATATGCTTCGTAATCAAGAATTAACAACAGGTTTAGCGCCTTCAGCTTATAATTTTGGTGGTATTTTAGGAACAACGAATATGAATGTACGTGCCTCACAATATCGTGAAGGTGGTCGTGTGACATATTCATCTTCCAATAGAAGTTATACCAACCGTGTAATGGCTAGTTATGCATCTGGTTTATTAGAAGGTGGATGGTCTTACGCTGTAATGGGCGGAAGACGCTGGGGAAATGAAGGGTATCAAGATGCTACTTTGTACGATGCTAATTCATTCTTCGTTGCTGTTGAAAAGCAAATTAATGATAAACATAGTTTGAACTTTACATCTATGTACACGCCAAATCGTCGTGGAAAATCCTCACCAAACACACAAGAGGTTTACGATTTAAAAGACATTAAATACAACGAATATTGGGGTTGGTTAGATGGTGAAAAGAAAAATTCACGTATCAAGGAAATTGAAGAACCAATATTTATGTTAAACCATTATTGGGATATTAATAGTAAAACAACTTTAAATACCAATGTTGGTTACCAATATGGTAAAATTGGAAATAGCCGTTTAGATTATAGTGGAGGTGGAAACCCAAGTCCTGCATACTATCAAGATTTACCAAGTTATTTTTTAGCAGATAATGATGGTCCTGATTATGCAGGAGCTTATATTGCTGAACAAAACTTTATGAATGACGGTCAAATAGATTGGGAACGTATTTTAGATGCCAATGTTACAAATGCTGCAGCTGGTGATACCAATGCCTATGTATTATATGAAGATCGTACAGATGATAAACAAATCACTGTTAATTCCATTTTCAACACAGAAATTAGTGAGAATATAGTTTTAAATGCAGCTGTTAACTACAAAAATTTAAAGTCTAAAAACTTTGGTGAAATCATTGATTTATTAGGTGGTTCTGGCGTTTTAAATGTAGATTCGTTTGATAACTTCCAATACGATTTCCAAAATCCAGATCGTGTTTTAGGTGAAGGGGATAAATTCCGTTATAACTATAATATCAATGCAGATATTATTTCAGGATATGCGCAAGCACAATTTAAATATAGTAAAGTAGATTTCTATCTTTCAGGAAGTGTAACAAGTACATCCTACCAACGTGAAGGTTTATGGCAAAATGAAGGTCAATTAAGACTTGATAATGCCGATCCTAGTATTGTTTTAGAGGATAACTCCTCTGGAAAGGGCGAAAAATTAAACTTTATGGGTATTGGTGCAAAAGCAGGTATTACTTATAAAATAACTGGTAAGCATTTAATAGATGTGAATGGTGGTTACGTTACAAAAGCACCAACTATTAGAAATTCTTACTCGAATTCAAGAGATAGCAATAGTGTGGTTGAAAACATAACAGAAGAGAAAGTTACTTCTGTAGATGCTAGTTATATTTTCAGATCGCCAATTGTAAAGGCTAAATTAACAGGTTACTATACCAAAATTGAAGATGCCAACGAAATTGGATTCTATTATGCGGATGGTATTACAAACGCCGAAGTTATAACAGACGATAACCAAGATCCTCAAGATGCTTTTAATGACACATCTGCATTTGTTCAGGAAGTATTGCAAGGTGTTGATAAAAAACATGTTGGTGCGGAATTGGGTATTGAAGCGCAAGTAACACCAACTATTAAATTAAAAGGTGTAGCATCGGTTGGTCAATATACCTATGATAACAATCCTAATCTATATTTAACATCAACTAGTTTTGGTCTTAATAAAACACCAACGGTTACATCTAATTTAAAAGATTATAAAGTAGCTGGTGGCCCACAACAAGCCTATTCATTAGGTTTTGAATATCGCGATCCAGATTACTGGTTCTTTGGTGCAACGGTAAATTACCTTGCCAATGCTTATATAGATGTGAGTCCACTTTTGAGAACACAAAACTTTTATTTAGCAAATGATGGATTGCCTATTAATAATTACGATCAAGATGTAGCGACGGAATTATTAAAGCAAGAAGAGATTGATGCCTATTTTACTGTAAACTTAACGGGTGGAAAATCATGGAAAATAGGTGATTACTACATTGGCTTATTTGCTAGTGTTAATAACTTATTGGACGAGGTTTATAAGACAGGTGGTTTTGAACAAGGTAGAAATGCAAATTATACAGAGTTGTTAGCTGACAATCAAACCCCTAAACGTCAATTTGGACCAAAATATTGGTACGGACGTGGTGCTACTTATTTTGTAAATGTTAACTTTAGATTCTAAAAAAGAAAAAGAAAAATTAATTAAACGTATTATTTATTATGAAAACAAATAAATTTTTAACCTTAGTATTAACAGTAGTTGCTAGTTTAGCTATTGTATCTTGTGTACAAGATGATGATTATACCATTCCTACAAGTTTAGGTGATGAAGAAAATGCACGTTTGAATACCTTATTAGCTAACGGAATTGAAATATCTATTTCTGAAGCTAAAGCTATGTATTCTGAAGGCGATTTTTTAGAGCCAATTGATGAAAATATTTACATAAAAGGTTATGTATCTTCTTCTGATAAATCAGGAAATTTTTTCAAAGAGTTTTATCTCCAAGATAGTCCTACAAGCCCAACGATAGCTATTAAAGTTATTATAAACCAAGTAGATATGTACAATCAGTTTAACTTTGGCCGTGAGGTATACGTAAGCTTGAAAGATTTATATATTGGTGAAGAACGTGTTGGTAATGGTGTTACTGCTATTGGTGGTGGTATTGAAACGGATCAATACGGAACAACAGTTACTAGTTTAGGTCAAACACGAGCTAGAACACACGTATTCAGATCTGCGGTTACAGAAGAAATAGTCCCTTTAAACGTATCTGTTTCTCAAATAAATTCAAGTCTTGTTGGAGTTTTTGTACAATTAGATAATGTGGAGTTTGCTGATAATTTAGCAGGTAAGCGTTACTTTGATCCCATGGAAGATTTTGATACGAAAAGACAACTTCAATCATGTGGTGGAGTTAACTATACTACCATTAATCTTGAAACCAGTGGTTTTTCTACTTTCAAAAATGAATTATTACCAACAGGAAATGGTACGCTAAAGGCTGTAGTAAACAAAACATTTGATGGTGCTTCTGTAGTATTGGCTTTAAACTCTATTGACGATGTAAACCTTGATGGAGCGCGTTGTTCATTAGCAGTTGCTATTTTTAGTGAAGATTTTGAATCAGTAACTAACAATACCAATTTAGATATTCCAGGCTGGACAAACTTTGCAGAAGCGGGTTCTTGGATTTGGAGAGAAAAAACATTTGATAACAATGGTTATACAGAATTCAGTACATTTAATTCAGGAAGTCCAGTAAATATTGCTTGGTTAGTATCTCCTGGAATTGATATGGATGCGCAAGATGATGAGCGTTTAAACTTTACAGCTGCACAACACCATTTAGAATCGGCTGCAAATACTTTAGAGGTTTTTGTTTCAACGGATTTTGATGGAACCGATGTTTTAGCTGCCACTTGGGAGCCTGTATCAGCTAGCTTACCTACTATGGATAATAGCTGGTATGAAATGGTAGATTCTGGTTTAATTGATATTTCTGGTTACACAGGAACGCTTTACGTAGCCTTTAAAGTTACAGGTTCTGGAACTGATACAACTTTAGATGGTGCATACCAAGTTGATAATTTCAACGTGTTTGCAACCGAATAAAAGTTGTTAATTTAATACTATTAAAACCTGCTAAATACTATATTTAGCAGGTTTTTAATTTTCACATAAGCCAGACTATGTTTAATTCTTTATTCTTTAGTATTTTTAAGTATTACAAAAACCGTAAGAACAAAAAAGCACATCAAATTGCTACAAGTTATATATCCTTTTTACAATGTTCAATTTTATTAGTGTTGGGTATGTTTTTTGCTGGATTTTCGAGTCAAATGCATCTTAATACCATATCTAAAGATAAAGCATGGATACTCTTTATCATGGCTTGCATATTTATATGGTTTAAAAACTGGATGCAGTTTGCTGGTAGAAAGCGTCAAGTTTTAAATGCTAAAATGATTCAAAAGAAATCTCAAAACCACTCTATTATTTTGCTTTGGTTATTTCCAGTAGCTTGTATTTTATTGTCCGTTATACTTTGGCAAGCGGTTTAAGACTAGCTTATGTCTTCAATGTTATATAAACCGGAAAGTGATCGCTATAACCACCTTTATGTTTGTCGCCAGCATAAGTTCTAAACGGAGTGCCTTTATATTTTCCTTTGTATTCTTTTAAAAAATCAGCATCAAAAATATTGGCTTCATCAAATTCCAAAAGGTCGCCATCTGGTTTAAAAAAATTAGTAGAAATCATAATCTGATCAAATAAATGCCATCTTAAATGATGCACCAAACTCCCACGATTATACGAGCGCAAGGTATTCATTGGATTGAATAAATTGTTGCTTTCTGTTAACTGCTCAATACTCTTACAGTTCGGATCATCATTAAAATCGCCCATCACGATAATTTTAGCATCTTCATGAGCTTGTTTTAAATTTTGAATGATAACACCTACTTTTTCTGATGACAGCAGGCGTTTGGCTTCAGATAGCCTCGTACCTTCGCGTCTAGAAGCCCAATGGTTGACTATAATTGAAATGCTTTCACCTTTCAACAATCCCGTTACTAAAAGTACATCACGTGTAAAATCGTCACCACCTTCAGGTCTATCAAAGGTCAATGCATGAATTTCTGAATGCGTTACTGTAAATTCGGTTGTGTTATAAATTAAGGCGACATCCATGCCACGTTCATCTTTGGAGTTGAAATGAACAAAATCGTAACAAATATCCTTTAAATGTTCTGAATTTAGTAAATCGCGAATCACTTTCCCATTTTCTACTTCCGCCAAACCAACAATACTCGGTGATTTTCCGTTTTCAGTTGAACCAATTTTAGAAATAGCGAATCCCAATTTCTGAATTTTATTTTGGTAACGTTTTTGCGTCCAACGTCTTTCTGAATTGGGCAAATAATCCCGATCGTGTTTGCTACGATCATTATAAATATCAAACAAGTTTTCGGTATTATAAAAAGCAATAGTAAAAGTGCTTGAAGAATCTGCTGACTTTTGTGTGCTGGTCATTAATTTTAGTGTTTGGGTTAAAAGTATGAATTGGGAAGTAAAAAACAGGATTACAAGTTAAAAATTCATAGTGCCAAAAAAGCAAAAGTGCTGAAACTGGACCATTTTACGGGAAAACCGTAACGGTTTTTTGGGTTTTCGATGAACGGTACATATTTCACCAAAAAAGCTAGTTCTAATCATTTTTTTTTTTAGTAGGTTTGGATTATTGCGGAATAATTTGGTTCAGGATTTCAGTATGAATCAGTTATTTTAAACAGAATTTTAAACATTTTATACTAACTTTAAACCAATACAACCTATGAAACAAACCCAAATCACAAACTATTTAAAATTGGGAATTCTGCTCTTTGGAATTTCATTAATTTTGGCCAGTTGCCAGAAAGACGATTTTACGAATCAATCAAATGAAAGTTCAAAAACAGAATCTGATTTTAAAATTACTACGTTACGTAAGGATAAAATTCTTGAAAAGAAAAGTTTACTTACCTAATTGGAAAAAATTGAAACCAAATTAAAAGTGCAATCTAAAGCAACATCTATTAATGGTCGCGAAGTTTATAGTGAAGAAAATGGATTTACTGTCAATACGGACTATTGTAAAGAAATTTTTGATGGTACAAAATACACCTATACTTTTCCTGTTTTCAGAGAAGTGGACAATGGACTTTTAGAAAACTTACTGCTAGTTGAAGATACTGATGGTTCGTATATGGCATATTTGATCCAATATGAATTAACAGATGATGAAAAGACGGCGATAAACTTTTTACAACCTGTTGATATGGAAAGGAAAGTTACGTTTATCGAAATTAATGATGATGGATTAACCGATGATATTTTTGGAAAATACTATTATAACGGTAGTTGTTATGAAGACAATTATGTATACCAAGAAGCTACAAATTGTTTAGGGTCTGAGCAACACCCTTATAGCGTAGGTTCAGCATGCCCACTGTGGGGAACAATTAATACGGCAACAAGTGGAGGTTATGTGAACATCCCAACATTAGTTTCTTGTGATGGTGGAGGTGGATACCCAAGTAATGGTGGGAATGCTCCAGACTATAACCCAACAAATCCAAATAGTAATCCCAATCATGGAGGTAGTTCAGGTAGTTCAACAACGACAATAACTTGTAAAACAAATTGTTTTGTTCCAAACCCAATCCATATTATAGAAATTCAATTAAATGATATACTTGATGAAGGTGATTCGTATGTGATTGATAGCACATTAGATTTAAACAATACTTTAAGTTTTAATTCAGTTAATGATTTTCAACTCTTTTTAGATGACCAGACATTAGAACTTGGACAAAACACAACTGTACAAAATGGAAATATTAAAACCGAATTTACTATTAATTATGCAGGTACTTTAGCCAAATTAGAAATTAATGTAATTTCTAAATTAGAAAACCCAACAAATAATCAAGCATATGAACTTTTAGAAGTAAATTCAGAAACAATAGGATTTTGGCCGCTAACCTCTTGGAATCAATCAGATGATGAGATGGCTCATTCAATTGATAATGTTAATAATGTTGTAACAATTTATTTTGAAGGAACAATGACTTATGGTATTGACATTGATGGCATTCCGGTGAGTTGGAGTGAGTCTTTCAATTACACATTAGTAATAAATATATTAAATGGTCAGCCTATATCAATAACAAAAACGAATTAAAATGGAATTAAATGAAATTAATTTATTCATGATTATATGGCAAATAATAATTTTTGTCGGAATTATATTTTTACTGTTTTTTACAATAAAATTCATTAAAAAACTATTTACATATCTTGATTTAAAAATTAAATATTTAAATAAAAAAATGGATTTATAAAATATTGGACTTAATAATGATCAAAAACAGCTCTTAAGAATGAGGCATAACCGCTTCTTTCTTTATGGCTGTTTTTTGCATCTCACTCAAAAATTTCAGCAATCGCGTTAAAAATATAAAAATTAAACCGCCTACAATTGTTTAACTTTGTACTTTTAAAGCTTATGATAGAAAAAATAGATGTAACGCACGAACGTGCCGTATTAATTGGCGTTATTACAAAAAGTCAGGATGAAGACAAATCTAAAGAATATTTAGACGAGTTGGAGTTTCTAACCTATACTGCTGGTGGTGAAGTTTTAAAACGTTTCACCCAAAAAGTGGATATGCCAAACCCAAAAACCTTTATTGGAAAAGGTAAAATGGAAGAAGTCCGTAAATTTATAGCAGATAACGATATTGGGACTGCCATTTTTGATGATGAATTATCGGCTGCTCAAGAACGCAATATTAGTAAAATTTTAGAATGTAAGGTTTTAGATAGAACTAATTTAATCCTTGATATTTTTGCCCAACGTGCCCAAACTAGTTATGCCAGAACTCAAGTAGAATTGGCACAATGCGAATACTTATTACCGCGACTTAAAGGTATGTGGACGCACTTGGAACGCCAAAAAGGTGGAATTGGTATGCGTGGACCTGGTGAAACGGAAATTGAAACAGATAGACGTATTGTTCGGGATAAAATTTCTTTGCTGAAAGATAAAATTAAAACCATTGACAAACAAATGGCTGTTCAACGTGGTAATCGTGGTAAAATGGTACGTGTAGCTTTAGTAGGTTATACCAACGTTGGAAAATCCACATTAATGAATACCATTAGTAAAAGCGATGTGTTTGCCGAAAATAAATTATTCGCAACCTTAGATACAACGGTTCGTAAAGTGGTGATTCAGAATTTACCATTCCTATTAACTGATACCGTAGGATTTATTAGAAAGCTACCAACCCAATTGGTGGACAGTTTTAAAAGTACCTTGGATGAGGTTCGTGAAGCCGATTTACTGTTGCATGTGGTAGATATTTCGCATCCTAATTTTGAAGATCATATTGAGTCCGTCAATAAAGTCTTGGGCGAAATTGGTAGTGGTGATAAAGAAACCATCATGGTTTTTAATAAAATTGATGCTTATCAAGCCGAACCTTATGATGAAACTGATTTAGAGGTAGAACGTACCGAAGTGCATTACTCTTTAAAGGAATGGCAAAAAACGTGGATGAATCGAGTTGGTAATAATGCCTTATTTATTTCCGCTTTAAACAAGCAGAATATGAAGGAATTTAAAAAACGCGTTTATGATGAGGTTCGTGACATTCATGTGACGCGTTTTCCGTATAATCACTTTTTATATCCAGATTACGACGAGGAGGAATAATAGCAATATTCAATTTATAAAATTTCACATAAATAGCCGATTCAAACGTTACCATAAACAATGGATAAACTACGTGTCTTACTAAAAAAAACATGGGTAAAATGGCCGCTCATAATAATTTCAGCCATCGTTTTATTCTTTGTTTGTCTGTATGCCAGTATTTATTTTGGATTCTTCGGAAAGCTGCCAACCCATGAGGAATTAGGAACTTTAAAGCAGGCAGAAGCCACAGAAGTTCTTGATGAAAACGAGAAACTCATTGGTAAATATTATATCTACGATAGACAACCATTGGAATATGAAGATTTTCCGAAACATCTTATCGATGCTTTGGTAGCTACGGAAGATGTACGCTTTTACGAGCATGATGGTATAGATAATGTCAGTTTGCTGCGTGTGTTTTTCAAGAGCTTTCTGCTTCAAGATAAATCGGCAGGAGGTGGAAGTACCGTCACCTTGCAATTAGCAAAAAATTTATATGGAAGAAAGGATTACGCGCTTTTCAGCATGCTCATCAATAAATTTAAAGAATCCATTGTTGCACAACGCATTGAAGATGTCTATTCCAAACAAGAAATTTTAACGCTTTATTTAAATACGGTTCCATTTTCAGATAATACCTATGGTATTGAAAGCGCTTCACAGAAGTTTTTTAATAAATCGGCTACTCAATTGTCCATTCCAGAAGCCGCTACTTTAATAGGGACCTTGAAAGCAACAACTTATTATAATCCCAGAAAATCAATTAAAAGAAGTCAATCACGACGCAATGTTGTCTTGGATCAAATGGTTAAGTATGATTATTTAGAAGAAGCAAAAGTCAATAATTTAAAAACCGACTCACTTATTTTAGATTACCATTCCTTCAATCACGATTTAGGTTTGGCACCTTATTTTAGAGCGCAGGTGAAACAGCAATTGCAACAGGTTCTGGAAGATTATAAAAAGCCTAATGGTGAAACCTATGATATATATAAAGATGGCTTAAAGGTCTACACAACGTTAAATGCCACTATGCAAACTATGGCAGAAGAAGCCATGAAAGAGCATCTAACGGAATTACAAGCCGCCTATGAAGCATCTTATGGCAAAAATGCACCTTGGAGTTTTAATGCGAATGTGTATACGAAAGCGCTACAAGCCTTACCAGAATATCAACGATTAAAAAAGAATGGTGTTTCGGAAGCTGCTATTCATGATTCACTCTCTGTGAAACGTAATATGAATGTGTTTACATGGAAAGGTGATACTACAAAACAGTTATCCGATAAAGATAGTTTACAGCAGAATCTCAAACTTCTAAATACAGGTATGTTGTCCATAAATCCGAAAACGGGAGCTATTCAAACTTATATTGGAGGTATTGATTACCGCTATTTTAAATACGATCATGTATCGCAAAGTGAACGTCAAGTAGGTTCTACATTTAAACCATTTGTTTATACAGCTGCTATTGAAAATGGTATGAAACCGTGTTCATATTATTCCATTGATGCCGTTACGTATACCAATTATAAAAACTGGACACCAACCAATTCAGGTCAAGATCCCAACGAAAAAACGGATATTAATTATAATCTGGAAATGGCTTTGAGTAATTCTGTAAATACCATTGCGGTAAAAGTGTTAAATGATGTTGGGATTTCCAAAGTTCAGCGGCAAGTTCAAAAAATGGGGATTACCAAAGAATTACCTTCCGAACCTTCATTAGCACTAGGTGTAGCCCAAATAAATTTAAAGGAATTAATAGGTGCTTATGCCAGTTATGTAAATGATAGTTATGCTGTAAAACCTTATATGATAACCAAAGTTGAAGATAAAAATGGCAATCTGATTGTTGATTTTAAACCTGGAATTACAGAAAATCAAGCTTATAGCGATTATACCAGACAGGTTTTATTGGAAATGATGAAATCCACCGTTAATCATGGAACAGCTTCACGATTACGAAGCACTTACAACTTGACAAACGCTATTGCAGGCAAAACAGGAACGACACAAGATAATAAAGATGGCTGGTTTGTGGCCATTACACCTAAATTAGTTACGATTACTTGGGTGGGAAATGACAATTATGGGATTGGCTTTAAAACAACAAGTTTAGGGCAAGGTGCTAATTCTGCATTGCCCATGTTTGCTAAATTTTATCAGAAATTAAACGAAGATTCGGAATTCAATTCTATTACAAAAAGTTCCTTTGAACCACCAAGCATTGAGGTATTAAACGATTTAGATTGTAGGTTAGAAAAAGAAGATGGCTTCTTTAAAAAACTCTTTAAGCGTAAGAAAAACAATAAAGAATTTAAAGGAGACTAATCGTAAACCGCATATCACTAATAAAAAAGCACCACATTTTGGAATTTCTAAATGTGGTGCTTTTTAAATAAATATTAATCTGATTTAGAACGCATAGCTCAAACCAAACGTGTAATATACTTGTAAGTCGTTATCTACGTTATCAAAAGTTGGTTGAGGTTCAGTAGTTGCTGGTAACGCAGCTTCCCAATTTTTATAGGCAAAGTTAACAGCTTCTTGTTTGTTGTCTCTTAAGCCTAACTCAAAACCTAATCCAATACCTTTCCATAATTTGTAGCTTAAGGCATTAATCCAAGTCCAGTTAGATAGGTTAGAGTCTTCATAACTCATAAAGGCTGATAGGTTGGAGTTAAAGTCTAACTTACCGAAAGAACGACCATAATTAGCAACCACTTTAGCACCTAAAGACGATTCGAAAATAGCATCATTATCAGCAAATACAAAATTGTAGTTTAACGGATGAACCACCACAACCAAATTGTCAATTGGTGTCCACGTTATACCGACACCAACATCTAAATAACCTGGATCATTAAAGTTATTGATTAAGGTGGTTCGATATTCAGCTAAAGTAGAAGCGGCTAAATTTTTAGCTATTTTATAACCAAAAAGTGATGTTACATTAAACACATCATTAGCTTCTCTAAAACTATCATCGTCTGTTGGATCGTCTTTGTCATCAAATTTTATCCAACTTAAGTTAATATTTGCCGTGTTATACCAAAAATACTTTTCACGATCTAATTTCGCAAACGGATTAGCTGTAATATTAATATTGGCGGATGAGTTGTTAGGTGTTCCTTGCCCATACCAATTATTGAATTCAGAAAAACTAGCACCAATTGTACCAAATGCTCCAAACTTCCAACCTGGAAATTCGTCAATTTGTTTTTGTAAATCATCAGCTTCAGCTTGTAGCGCATCGGCAGCAGCTTGTTTCTCTGCTTTTTGCTCTTTAAGTTCTTCTTTTGTTTGCGAAAACGTGGCTGTCGCAAGCAGCACTAAACCAATAGTAAATATTCTTTTCATAGGGTTTATGGATTAATTAGTATTTATTTTGGTTACAAAAATACTACTTTCTTTTAAATAATGGTACACTTGAACACGCTTCACCAAACATAATTGATTTTGCTATAGGTTTTAATTTATTGGTAATCATAAGATAAGCATTTTCCGGAACCGGTTTTTTAGAGCAACCCTTAACAATTACGGGTTTATCTTTAAATTCAGAAACATCTAAATTTGAAATAATATCTTGATATAAACTTATTTCAAGTAATTCTAAATTACCTAAAATACTTTTTTTAGCAATAGATTCTAAAGAAATGGAAACCAACATATAAGCCCAAGCAGGAATAATAGCATCAGCCGAACAGTGAATTGCGACATAGGCATCTTGATATTGCTGCCAATCGTGATTTTTAACTGATTCTCTGAAATCTTTTTCACGCAGCACCATGCCTTCAAAAAGCCAATCTTTAATGTCTAAAAGCATACGCGAACCTTTTGGATAATAATCTTCCAAATCAAAGGAGACGAGTTTGCTATTAGAAACGCGGTTTATAATATCTTCTGCCATAGTTTTAAGTGCTTTTTAAAGCATGCCCAATTCTAGCTTGGCTTCTTCGCTCATTAAATCCTGACTCCAAGGTGGATCAAAAGTAATTTCAACTTCTGCAGACTTTACATTGTCTATAGATTTTACTTTTTCTTCAACCTCTAAAGGTAAGGTTTCAGCAACTGGACAATTAGGAGTTGTTAAGGTCATTAAGATTTTTACATCATAATCCTCATTAACGAATACATCGTAAATTAATCCTAACTCATAAATATCTACTGGGATTTCTGGATCGTATATGGTTTTTATAACGCGAACAATTTGTTCACCTAAAGCTGTTGTGTCTATTGTTTCACTCATTTTCTTATCGTTTTTTGTTAAGATGTTTGTTGTTTAGTTGTCTAAATTTCCTAAAACTAACAACAAATTCAAAACTAATTTAGTTGTGTTTGATACGCAATAGCGTACATTTTTAATTGTTTAATCATGCTAACCAATCCGTTGGCACGTGTTGGTGATAAATGATCTTTTAATCCAATTTTATCTATAAAATCGGTGTTAGCATCAATAATATCTTGTGGTTTTTGGTTTGAAAATGCACGAATTAAAATAGCAATAATACCTTTGGTTATAATGGCATCACTATCCGCCGTAAAAACAATCTGATTCTCTATCAAATCGGCATGTACCCACACTTTGCTTTGGCAGCCTTTTATTAAATTATTATCCGTTTTGTATGCAGAATCAATTAAGGGTAACTCTTTCCCTAAATCAATCATATATTGATAGCGCTCTTCCCAATCTTCAAACATGGAAAACTCGTCTATAATTTCGTTTTGGATATCTTCAATTTGCATCGTCATAATTTTACACAAAAATACAATAACTAATACTTCTATTCAATTATTTACGGCTTTTCAGACAGTGCTATTAATTCAGAAACGAGTGCTTCAATAGCATTTGGCGGATTTCCATGATCAAAGGTTGGTGTTTGATGGGTTACATCATTTTCGGTTAGCTTTAATGTGGCGCCAGCTGCACCATCGTATTGATGTGCTTTGGTTGGCGGCTCTAAACTGGTAAAAGTATTTAAGTTTAATTTATTTACTTTGGAATGTAAAGATGCCACTTCAGTTTCAGATAAATCCAATACCTGTGGTTTCGAATTTCTATCCTTTTGAAACGATAAACTGTTGTTTTCAAAGCGGATCATTATAAACGATCCACGTGATACGGCTAGGTATTCAAGTTGATAATTCTCAAGGTTTCCAACTTTAGTTTCTGATTCTGACTTAAGTGGTTTTTCTAAAGTCATTACTATCGAGCCTTCTTGATTATAAAGTAAAATATTTTTTTGAGTTTCAGAATACTGTTTGGTATTCTGTAAAGCCGTCGTAATTTGTTTTTCAAGGTGGTTGGCTTCTGGTAGACACATTTTTCGTGTGCTTGCTAAAGGTCCAAAATTCAAAGACGAACCTTGGTATTCATAGCTGCCAGAAAACTGATTACAGCCAGAGAATCCAGATACCGTATTCTTTTCTATCGCAAAGTTTATTACAACGTCTGCTGAACTTAATGCTGTTTCTCCAACCTTCGAAATTTTATAAATTCCAGAAAGTGGTTCTGGTTGGTATGAATTAGTCGAGTTTTTAGCATTTCCGCAAGAAACTATAAAAAAACATGATATTAATAAACTGATGTATTTCATAAAAGTCGTTTTTAATGTGGTTGCAAAAAGGAAGCCAAATTTTTTTGATTTTAATTTTATTCGATGAATGTTTCAGATTTTTCTAAAACGTGCACTAATGTATATCTAACTGAAGTAGCATCAGCTGGTGAGTTTTCGATGTTAGATTTAGTAACTTCTAATTATAAGAAAAACCAGGTTCGTATTCAAAACCGACTATACGGTCGTAAAAAAAAGTCCAGTCGTCCTCACCACTAAATTTAATTTGTAAGCATTTTTGTGGTCCAACACCAACACAATCTACCTGCTCATTGGCAATATACATTATTGTAGCATTTGGTTTTGTACAGGAAAAAGTAACCATACACATAACAACAAAAATGATTTTTTCTAATTTCATAGTTTTAAAATTTTTATGATAACATCATCTGCGCTTTTTTAACACCTGCTACTAAAGCATCTACTTCAGTTTTCGTATTATAGAATGCAAAAGATGCTCTTATAGTTCCTGGAATTTTAAAGAAGTCCATAATAGGTTGTGCGCAATGATGACCTGTACGAACGGCAATACCCATTTTATCTAAAAGAGTTCCCACATCATAGGGGTGAATACCATCTAAATTAAAGGAAATAACCGATGTTTTATGTTTGGCAGTGCCATATATTTTCAAGCCGTCTATTTTTAATAGCTCTTGGGTTGCGTATTCTAAAAGTTCCTGTTCATAATTGGCAATGGCTTCAAAACCAATGTTGTTCATATAATCGATTGCTGCTCCAAAAGCAATGCCGCCACAAATGTTGGGTGTTCCGGCTTCAAATTTATGCGGCAAATCCGCATAAGTCGTTTTTTCAAAACTGACTTCAGCAATCATTTCGCCACCACCTTGATAAGGTGGTAATTTGTTGAGCCAGGATTCTTTTCCGTAGAGCATTCCTACACCTGTTGGACCACACATTTTATGAGCCGATGTTACGTAAAAGTCCACATCCAAAGCTTGCATATCTGGTTTGATATGCGGACAAGCTTGTGCACCATCCACCAAAACAGCTGCACCAACTTGATGTGCTTTCGTTATCATTTCGGCAATAGGATTAATAGTTCCTAATGCGTTT
Source organism: Flavobacteriaceae bacterium (assembly GCA_965655805.1). Taxonomy (GTDB): domain Bacteria; phylum Bacteroidota; class Bacteroidia; order Flavobacteriales; family Flavobacteriaceae; genus Algorimicrobium. The sequence goes on along the minus strand of CBFHJN010000002.1, from coordinate 50,925 downwards.
GAGATATGATTAACAAAAACGAGTTTGGTTTTTTCGGAAAGCAATTGATCATAATCGGACATGATTAATTCGCCATCCAAATTCATAGGAATCACTTTTAAGGTTGCTCCAGTTCGTTCACAAAGCATTTGCCAAGGCACAATATTACTATGATGTTCCAAAGCTGAAACTAAAATTTCATCACCTTTTTTTAATAAAGTCGAAAAGCCATTGGCAACCAAATTAATACCATGCGTTGTTCCTGCTGTCATGATAATTTCATGTGCATGTTTGGCATTAACGTGTTTTTGAATGGTATGTCTGGCAGCTTCGTATTTATCTGTGGCTTCTTGACTTAAGGTATGAACGCCTCTATGAATATTGGCGTTGTATTTACTATAATAATCCACAATAACATCAATAACCTGTTGAGGTGTTTGTGATGTGGCTGCGTTATCTAGGTATACTAGCGGTTTTCCATTTACTTTACGGGAAAGTATGGGAAAGTCTTTTCTTATTTTATTCCAATCTAACATAGTACAAATTTAGTGATTGTAGTTTTAAAAGTGATTGTTGAAAGGGGTTAAAATTCTTATAAATTTTAGTGTAATATTTATATATTGTGGCATAATCACAAAAAAAGACTAGATGAAAAAATTAGACCTAATTATTTTAACTATTATGTTTGTTTTTTCTTGTTCTTCAGAAAATGATGCACAAGAACAAGTAATAAATTTAGAACCATGTACAGATAATGGAGTTTTTCAAGGAGACGTTACTTTAGGAACTCAAGCCGAAGTAAACGCTTTTGGTGCATTATGCTATACCGGAATTAATGGAAACTTAATTATTGGGACTTCTATAAATAATGATATAAACAGCTTATTACCATTGTCAGGTATTAATCAAGTTAATGAAATTCATATAATAGATACTAGTCTTGCAAGTTTAGAAGGAATAAATCTGACAAATCAAATTTTTTTAGATCGAATTTTTATTTTTGAAAACGATAATTTGTTAACTATAGGAAACATAAATATACCAGCAAACATAGGAGAATTATCTATTTATTATAATGACTCACTAATTAATTTTAATGGATTTAATACTGCTGAGTATGTAGGAAATTTTATTTTGGAGAATAATAATGGTTTAGTCAATTTTGAAGGGTTAGATAACTTAACAAGTTGTGGATTCCTATTTGTTAATGAAAACCCAGCTTTAATTAATTTTGTGGGATTAGAAAATTGTACTAGCATTATGGGCGAAAGTCAAATAGGTTTAGATGTGAAATCTAATCCAAGTTTAATTTCTTTTGATGGTTTAGAGAATTTGATTTATGTTGATGACCTAGTAATTAATAATAACGTTAGCTTAAATAATTATTGTGCCTTAACTAATTTAGTTGCTAATGGTACCATTGTGATCAGTAATTTTAGTCCTTCAGGGTGTGAGTACAATCCTACTCAAGATGACATGTTAAGCGGTAATTGTAGCCAGTAAAAATAACAGTGATGTGGAATATCTGTTCCTAAATAGATTTTTGAAAATGCAGATTATTTACTTAACAAAGATTCAATATTAATATTAAAATTTAGATAACCTCCTGCTGTTCTGATTTCCATGGGTTCAGCCTCAAAAATATCTGAAAAACCATAATCGCCTAAAATTTCTATAGCAAACATGTTGGCTATATTAATACCAAAACCTAATTGCGCTGCAAAATTGGTACCTTTATAAAAATCTGTAACATCAGTTCCAGATTGATATTCAGCTGATAAAATGAAACTCATTCTTGGGCCAGCTAAAAAGTAGAATCCTTTATTATATTCCGTCACAACATCAAATTTTAAGTGAGGAATTAACTGAATGGCGTTTATATTAAACTCAACCTCCTTTGGATTTGGAATATAGCTGAAACGTAAAAAGAAGTCTTTACTTTGTTTTTAATTTAAAAATAGCCAAGATACTAGCGACATGCTTTTTGCTTTTTTTAGCAAAAAGACACAACAGATTGATTGAAATAGATACAAAAAAAGTTTGCTACGCACCGAAATAAGAATTCTATTTCCGCTTTAACTACAAATCGAAACCAATATTTACACCCAATTTATGAGCAATAATTTTTGTAATACGTTGTTTTATTTCAGGAATTTTTACAGAACTCAAGACGTTGTTACTAAAAGCAAACATCAATAAAGCCTTCGCTTCCTTTTCAGGAATTCCTCTGGAACGCATATAAAACATGGCACTTTCGTCAAGTTGACCGATCGTACAACCATGAGAACATTTTACGTCATCAGCAAAAATTTCCAATTGTGGTTTGGTGTTAATGCTCGCTTTATCACTAATTAAAATATTATTGTTGGCTTGAAAGGCATTGGTTTTTTGCGCTTCTTTATTTACCAAAACTTTTCCGTTAAAAACACCTGTGGAACTATCTCCAAAAATACCTTTGTAATCTTGGTGACTTTCGCAATTAGGTTCAATATGGTGTACTAAAGTATTGTGGTCTACGTGTTGTTTGTTGCCAATAATAGTCACGCCTTTCAAGGTGGAATCTATGCGTTCACCATTTTGGTAGAAATTCAAATTGTTACGGGTTAGTTTTCCTCCAAATGAGAAGGTATGCACAGATGTATGACTTTCACGCTTCTGATTAATAAACGTGCTATCAATTAAAGATGCATTCGCGTTGTCATTTTGAATTTTATAATAATCCACAATAGCACGCTTATTTGTATGAATTTCGGTAACAGAATTTGTTAAAACAGGATTGTCTGTTAAACTTTGATGACGCTCTATAATTTGTACATGCGAATTTTCATCTACCACAATTAAGTTACGCGGTTGTAACATGAGAGCCGATTCATTTCCTGTGGAAAAATGAATAATCTGAATCGGCTTCGCTACCATTTTATTCTTTGGAATGTGAATGTAAGCACCTTCTTGCGAGAATGCCGTATTTAATGAAGTTATACTGTCTTTCGTAGCTATTTTATTGAAATAGTTTTCAATTATTAAGCGATATTTTGGTTTGTTTAAAGCGGATGACATCAGGCAAACATCAATACCTTCATGCGTTGTTTCAGATAAATACGACGAATATTTACCGTCTATAAAAACAATTTTATAGGTATCAATATCGTGAATAAAGTACTTTTTAACATCTTGATAATCTAACGCATTTTCCTGTTTTGGAAATACACTATAATCGTGTTTCAAAATGCTATTTAGGGACGTGTATTTCCAAGCTTCATCTTTCTTACTAGGAAAACCATTGCTTTCAAAGGTTTTTATAGCTTCACTTCTAATATCATGCACTGGCGAATCGATATCGATACCATCTTCGAAGGCCATAAATGAGGATACTAATTTATCTTTTAATTCCATGTTTTAATCTTTAAAGTTTTCCAATTCAATTAATAGGTTTTCACAACCTTGAATTTGGAATACTAAACTTTGAATGTTACTACGCGTTTACTTCTTCTTTAATCCAGTCGTAACCTTTTTCTTCCAGTTCATGTGCTAATTCTTTACCACCTGTTTTTACAATACGTCCTTCGTGTAATACATGAACAAAATCTGGAACGATATAATCTAATAAACGTTGGTAGTGCGTAATAACGATAACCGCATTGTCTTTACTTTTAAGTTTGTTAACACCATTGGCAACAATGCGCAAGGCATCAATATCTAAACCAGAATCGGTTTCATCTAAAATTGCCAATTTTGGCTCTAACATAGCCATCTGGAAAATTTCATTTCGTTTCTTTTCACCACCCGAGAAACCTTCGTTTAAAGAGCGTGACAAGAATTTACGATCCATTTCTAATAGCTCTGCTTTTTCACGAATAAGTTTTAGCATGTCTTTTGCTGGCATGTCCTCTAAACCTTTAGATTTACGGGTTTCGTTAATAGCCGTTTTGATAAAGTTGGTAACTGAGACACCAGGAATTTCAACAGGATATTGGAAAGATAAGAAAATACCTTTGTGTGCACGCTCTTCAGCAGCTAACTCATCAATATCTTCATTTTCTAAAACAATGCTACCTTGGGTAACTTCATATTCTTCTTTTCCGGCAATTACAGAAGCCAGCGTGCTTTTTCCGGATCCATTTGGCCCCATAATAGCGTGAACTTCGCCTGGATTTACTTCTAAATTTATGCCTTTTAAAATGGCTTTATCGTCGACACTTGCGTGTAAATTGTTTATTTTTAACATCTTATTTGGATTCCAATTTTACTACATTATTCGTTTCAGGATTTGAAGCTGAAACACTTAAAATTTCTTTTATTTCTACACGAAAAGGCCAGCCTTCTTCGTTTTCTGGTTTGGGTATAATTTTGCCACGGATAGAAACCGTTGCGTAATCTGTTGGTTCTTTTTTATAGGCTTCAGCCATTTTATTAAGTTCGGTCATTTTATCATCTAAAACAACACCGTATACTTCACGATGTGTTTGTAGAACGGCTGCATCTTCATAATAAACAAATTCACCTTTTAATAAGGTAAGTCCGTCACTTTGTTTTGCTGTTCTATTAGGACCATCCAAATCAATAGATTCCGTTTTTGTGGTTGTTTCTTCGCTTTTGCTATCATTTTTACAACTAATAAAAACAATAGATAATAGTAAAAGAATGGCTGTTTTTTTCATATTAATATTCCTAAAAAGATTGATTATTTTATTTAGCCAACAGAACCTTCCAAACTAATTTCTAAAAGTTTTTGCGCTTCAACAGCAAATTCCATTGGGAGTTTATTTAATACCTCTTTACTAAAGCCGTTTACAATAAGTGCGATGGCTTTCTCGGTGTCAATGCCACGTTGGTTGCAATAAAAAATTTGATCTTCACCAATTTTACTAGTCGTTGCTTCGTGTTCAATTATGGCCGATTTATTTTTAGCTTCAATATACGGGAAGGTATGTGCGCCACATTCATTACCCATCAACAAACTATCACATTGCGAAAAGTTTCGAGCATTTTCAGCGCGTGCGCTAATTTGTACTAAACCTCTATAGGAATTTTGCGATTTTCCGGCTGAAATACCTTTAGATATAATAGTCGATTTGGTGTTTTTTCCTAAATGGATCATCTTGGTTCCCGTATCAGCTTGCTGAAAATTATTAGTAACTGCTATGGAATAAAATTCGCCTACCGAGTTATCACCTTTTAGCACACAGCTTGGATATTTCCATGTTACTGCCGAACCTGTTTCTACTTGCGTCCATGAAATTTTAGCGTTCTTTTCGCATAAACCACGTTTGGTTACAAAGTTAAAAACACCACCTTTTCCTTCCGCGTTTCCTGGATACCAGTTTTGAACGGTTGAGTATTTAATTTCAGCATCATCTAGGGCAATCAGTTCTACGACAGCAGCGTGTAGTTGATTTTCATCACGACTTGGCGCTGTACAACCTTCTAGATAACTGACATAACTACCTTCGTCTGCAACTACAAGGGTTCTTTCAAACTGACCAGTTCCTGCTTGATTAATTCGGAAATAGGTAGATAATTCCATTGGGCAGCGAACGCCTTTTGGAATGTAACAGAACGAACCATCACTAAAAACAGCCGAATTTAAAGCGGCATAAAAGTTATCTTTTTGTGGTACAACCGTTCCTAAATGTTTTCTGACGAGTTCAGGATGCTCTTTAATAGCTTCCGAAATACTCATGAAAATAATACCTTTCTCACCTAATGTTTTTTTGAAAGTTGTTGCTACGGAAACAGAATCAACCACCACATCCATTGCTACATTGGCAAGTTTTTTTTGCTCATCTATGGAAATACCTAGTTTTTTGAAGGTTTCCAGTAATTCTGGATCCACGTCGTCCAAACTATCATATTTTGGTTTACTATTAGGAGCAGAGTAATAGGAAATGGCTTGAAAATCGGGTTTTTGATAGTGTACATTCGCCCAATCAGGCTCTTCCATAGTTTGCCAAACACGAAAGGCTTCCAATCGCCATTCTGTCATCCATTCGGGTTCTTCTTTCTTTTTAGAAATAGCCCGAACGATATCTTCATTTAAACCAACAGGAAATGTATCCGATTCGATATCTGTATAGAAACCGTATTCGTATTCCTTGGTTTTTAGTTCTTCTCTTAAATCGTCTTCTGTATATTTACTCATGTGTGTTTTTCTTTTTTAATTCCTTTCCTTTGGGAAGGTTAGGATGGGCTTTTTTACAGTGAAAATGATTCACCACAACCACAGGTTCTATTGGCATTGGGATTGTTAAAAACAAAACCTGTTCCGTTTAAACCACCAGAATACTCTAAAGTGGTTCCAATGAGGTATAAAAAGCTTTTTTTATCTATAATGATTTTAACGCCATTATCTTCAAAAACCTTATCACCATCTACTTGGGTTTTATCAAACTTCAAATCGTAAGACAAACCAGAGCAGCCACCACTTTTTACGCCAACACGAACATAGTCGGTTGTTGCGTTGTAGCCATCTTCAGTCATTAATTCAACGACTTTCTTTTTTGCTGTTTCAGAAACTTTTATCATAGTCTTAATTAGATTTGCTCTAAATAGTATGCAAATATACAATATAAGTCATGGATTACCATATAACCTTACATGATATTAACAGATATGTGTATAGACAAAAGTTATGAAAATATGCTAATCGCCATACGGCTAAAAAGGATAGAATGGCACGAAGTTTAATTTTGAAATTCTGGATTATTTATAAAAGACGGATCGGATAATGTGAGTAAAAAAGCTTTTAAATCCGCTTTATCTTGATCGGTTAATTGCACACCGCCTTGGGCTACTTTTTTCATCAAGGGATCTATGGTTGGTGAGTTTTGTAAACCTTCACTGTAGTGATTGATGACATCATCTAAAGTAAGAAACCGACCATCATGCATGTAAGGAGCTGTATAGGCTAAATTACGAAGCGAAGGCGATTTAAATTTGCCATTATCCGAAGGATCGCCAGTTACAGCACCTAATCCTAAATCTGAAAAGGTAGCATCCAGCCCGTTATTATGAAACATATTATCAGTCCATAAGGGGTTATTTGCGTTCCCATGACAATGAAAACAGTCGCCTCGTGTTTCGTCCATAAAAACGTTTAAACCGTTGGTTTCTTGAGGTGTTAATGTGGCCTCACCTAATAAATATTTATCAAATTTGGAGTTAGCTGAAATTAGCGTGCGTTCAAATTGCGCAATGGCTTTGGTTGCTTTTTCTCTATTAATAGCACCTTCGCCAAAAGCAGCAGTAAAAAGATTTGGATATTCAGGGTGCTGTTGGAGTCTGGAAATAACAGTTTCCCAAGTATTGTGCATTTCTATAGGGTTTTCAACAGGTTCTAGGGCTTGATGTTCCAAACTAAAAGCATGACCATCCCAAAAGAAATTTTCGTCATAATTCCACGCTAGGTTAAACAAAGGCATCGAGTTTCTGGTTCCAAAAATACCATCAATTCCATCACTAAATTGGGAGTTATCTGTAAAAGCATTTCTTGGACTGTGGCAAGAGGCGCAGGCTTGTGTATTGTTAGCAGAAAGTATGCGATCAAAAAATAATTTTTTCCCCAGAGCAATACCTTCAACTGTCTGCGGATTATCAATTGGAATGATAGGATTGATTAAGAGTTGCTCAAATAATGTTGGAATAGGTAATGGTTGGGCTGTGGGTTTATTAACATAGGTCTCCATACTTTCGTCATTGCAACTCGTTAAAAAAGCGCAACAAATGACAAGTGTGTATGTTAATAATTTATTCATATTTATGTTTATTGTGAAATGGTTCCTATTGAAAATACCGTTGCCACATTAGCCTGCATCATTTTTTGTGCATCATAATTAGGCATTAATGGCGTGTCCAATACATTTAAATCCCAAGTGTTTGGGTTTTTAAAGAATTCGGCAATATTCATTTTTACTTCAATAGTTGCGTTGTTTGTAATGTTTATTGTAGTTGGCAGTAATATTTCGGCAAAATTCTGCTCAAAAACATCTGGACTTACACGAGCGGTTCCATTGTGAAAATTATAAGGCATTCCAGTTGTGTCTAAATTATACATGCCGTCGAGTTGCATAAAGTGGTAACCACCACCTAACATAGCAGGCCAATTCCATGAGGCACTATTTAAATCTGGATAGGCACCATCTGTGTTATCTGTCTCATTAAATCCCCATATAAATTTTAAGGTGTACGTTCCAATTGGAATACTATTATTTACAGGTGAAAAGTTATAGGTGGCTTCATCCAATAAATCGGTAAACTTATACCCATCAAAACTATATGTTTGTCCGTTTGAATTGGTTAATTCTAAACGTGATACCAAGTAGCGTAATCTCGTCATTGTCATAATTTCACCATTGGCGTTCGTAACGGTTTCGGATTGAAGATTACTACTATTGATGGTAGTTTCATCCCAATTATGAGTAAAATTAAATGTTATTTCCGCTTGAGGTTGTGGAGGAGATAAATTATCGTCATTATCATCTGTACATGACAGCATAACAAGTGACAAAACTAATATAGATATGATTTTTTTCATTTTATGTTTATTACTAACAAGTCTGTAAATCCTTTATTTTCTAAAATATCACCTTCAGCACTACTCGTTTCGCCAACAGCAATAATGGTGCTGTCGTCTAATTCAATTGCGCTGTAGCAATAGTCAATTGCCAATCCACCTACTGTTTTTTGGTTAATGATTGTTCCATTGGAATCGACTTTCAGTATCCAGGCATCATTTCGACCATTGTTGTTTGATAAATTACCATCAGTGCTTCGGGAACTACCAGATATAATGAAGTTATTGTTGTTTGTTTTTGAAATTGAGCGTCCAGCATCAAAACTGCTACCACCAAAGGTTTTTTCCCAAATAAGATTTCCTGAAGGTGTTATTTTTATGAGCCATAAATCTGCGGCTCCTTTATTATTGGAAATTTGAATATCACTACTACGTGTGTCGCCAATAATTAGGAAATTTCCGTCACCCGAATCAACAATACCACGCGCTTCATCTATTTGAGTTCCTCCAAAGTTTTTCTCCCAAATAATAGCTCCCGAGTTAGAAATTTTTATCACCCAAAAATCATAATCTCCAATATTATTGGTGATATCTACATCATCGCTATCTGATGAACCAACAATAATATATTCGCCATCGTTTGTTTGGATGGCATCAAAAGGAGAGTCTGTGAAACTGCCGCCATAATATTTGCTCCATTCAATGGTGCCTTGACTGTCTAATTTTAAAGCCCAATAATCGCCTCCTGCATGCTTGGAACTAGCATTTTTAGTATTTCCAGCACCACCAGATGCCGAAACATCTAAAATTCCTGTTATAAAAAAACCACCATCATTAGTTATTATCATAGTTGTTCCACGATCAGAACCTATATAACCATATGATTTTTGCCACAATAAATTTCCGTTAGTATCGAGTTTGGCTAACCAATAATCTTGAGCGCCTGCATTTGTTGTTATATCACCATCATTACTGCTGCTATAACCTAAAATGGCAAAGCCACCATCTGGTGTTTGTGCTATTTTTTCACCACGATCATCTCCGGATCCACCATAGGTTTTAGACCATTGCAACTCGTGATTCATATTGAATTTCAGTACCCAATAATCATAAGTTTCAGTAAGTTTATCAGTTATATCACCATCTATACTTTGTGTGAAACCTAAAATGGCATAACCACCATCTGATGTTTTAATAACGGATTGACCACTCTCATTTTTAGAACCACCAAGAGTTGTAACTGATGTAATGGCCACAGGAGTTGTAGTGATTTCAGAAATTGTATCCGTATCTGATGAACAACCTAAAATAACAAGTATCGTGAATAAACTTATGATGTATGGTTTCACTTTTTTTTAGTTTTGTTTTTTTACAATAAACAAGCCACCTTCAATGTCACTAACAACAATATTGCCGCTTGCAAAATATGGATAAACATTCCAAGCGCCATGAAAACTAGTGCTATTATTATCTGGATAGGTGTCAAAATAACCGACTTCGGTCATCGTTCCTGAACCAATATTAGAAATATCAATAAAACGGACACCAGCAGAATAATTAGCAAGATAGAAGGTGTTATCTTTTACATAACCATTATGATCGATGGCTGCAGTTGGACCATTATAATCCATATGAAATGCTGGATTGTCTAAATCGGTAAAATCGAAAACAATAGTTCGCGTGTTTCCACCAAATGACTGTTCATCTGTTTCGTCACCCAAAATAAAATATTTCAGGTTTTCCGTAAACCAACCTTGGTGTGTATAACCAATATTGGTATAAGCAATAGAGGATATAATTTGAGGATTTGATTTGTCGGTAACATTTACAATAACCACTTCGTTTTCATTACTGCCTATTAAAATTTCCTGACCACTATAGTCGGTGTCAGGACCGTTATAATTTAAAACCTGTGCGTCATGCGAGTAGCCAAAAAATCCACCTTCATTAATTGGGTTTAACGGATTTTGAATATTTATAAATAAAGGGCCTCCAGCATATGTTCCACCGCGACTAGTTCCTACAATATAAGCATAGCCAGAATCTTCATTGATAACAATATTGTGAGCGCTACCAAAACCTGTATAATGTGTGTCTGCCATGAAATTTTGAGGAGGATTTGCCACATTGCGCAATCTTGTTAAATCAAAAACTTGCATGCCATGACCACTAGCCTCACTTACAATAAATGCATGATCATTATATACTTTTACATCACGCCAAATATTTCCGTTACCAGCAGGATTAGCAGAGGCTAAACGTCCTAGAAATATAGGATTTATAGGGTCTGTAATATCTACGAAAGCCGTGCCTTGTGTTGTACCAACTAGTGCATACTCGTTTCCTGTTGTGCTGTCTGTCCAACCCCAAGAATCATTACCTTCTGCATTTGGTTTTCCAATAATATGAATTGGAATATGGCTCATTAAATCATAACCCTCACATGGGTAAGGTCCAGCCATGCCGTTCTCGCAAGGAAATAAAGGCGTTGTGGCAGGTGTATCTTCACATACATTTCCAATGCCATCATTATCATCATCTTCTTGATTCGGATTGGCTATTGTTGGACAATTATCTGTAGCATCTGGAATGCCATCGTTATCTGTGTCAGCAGGAACAGTAGTATCACAAACGTCTCCAATACCATCATTATTTGAATCTGCTTGATTTGGGTTAGAAATAGTAGGGCAATTATCTTGATCATCAGGAATGCCATCATTATCAGAATCTGTTACCGTTGCAACGGTTTCAACGGGTTCGTCATCACAGGAAAAAGTTATTGAAATAATAACAGCACATAACATGAAGGCTTTGATAGATAAGGGTACTTTAATAAAGTGTTTCATAATTTTTTTGATAGTGAATATTTTGAAATTTTGGCAATTAGTAGGACAGCAATGCTTAACCTGATTTTAAACGATTCATTCTAATTTTTATTGCTTTATAAATAATGCAATTCAAAAGCTTGTAAAATGTTTATTATGTAATTTTTACAAAACAAAATTAACGGAATATAAATAAATGTCACGGTTTTTCCTTTTTTTTTGAATTATAGGTACTGGATGTAGTATTGTCGTTAATAATTTAATGACATTACATATGTACTTATTGGGTTAAGGTTCTTATTTTTGCAGTATGATAGAAGATAAAAATCCACAGCGTACCCAATTAAATGATTTAGGCGAATTTGCTCTGATAGACCATTTGACAACTAATTTTAAAATCACCCAAAAATCGACTGTTAAAGGTATAGGCGATGATGCTGCCGTTTTAGATTTTGGTAAAAAGCAAGTCGTAGTGTCTACAGATCTTTTGGTAGAAGGTGTTCATTTCGATTTAAGTTATATGCCTTTAAAACATTTGGGATATAAAGCCATTATGGTAAATTTATCTGATATTTATGCTATGAATGCGGAAGCAACGCAAGTCACTGTTTCCATAGCCGTTTCAAATAGATTTCCTTTAGAAGCCTTGGAAGAATTGTATGACGGTATACATACTGCAGCCAATATTTATGGAATTGACGTGGTAGGAGGTGATACCACATCCTCTACTTCTGGTTTGTTAATTTCCGTAACAGCAATTGGTGAAGTTGAAAAAGATCAGGCTGTTTACAGAAGTGGAGCCAAACCGAATGATTTATTAGTGGTTTCTGGGGATTTAGGAGGTGCGTATATGGGATTGCAAATATTAGAGCGCGAGAAAGAAGTGTTTAAAGTGAATCCAAACAGTCAGCCAGATTTAGATCAATATACATATATTGTGGAAAGGCAATTAAAGCCTGAAGCACGAAAAGATATTGTTAGTTTATTGAAAGAATTAGATGTGAAACCAACAGCTATGATTGATATTAGCGATGGTTTATCGTCAGAAATCATTCATTTATGTAAACATAGTGATGTTGGATGTGATTTGTACGAAAACAAAATTCCTCTAGACCCACAAGTTATTTCTACCTGTGAAGAATTTAATATTGACAGCACAACGGTTGCCTTAAATGGAGGTGAAGATTATGAATTGTTGTTCACTATTTCGCAAGCAGATTTTCCTAAAATTCAAGCCAATCCTAATTTTAGTGTTATTGGTTTTATGCAAGAAGCTAGTGCAGGAATGCATTTAGTTACGCGTGCGGAAAGCAAAATTCCGCTAAAAGCGCAAGGATGGAAAAGTTTTAATGAATAGAAATGAACTATCCTGTAATGCGTAATTTAGTTTCCATATAGTTAGACGAAGCTAAACGCATAGCTCTGCGTGTGTAAATTTGCTCTAAAATGCTGTTTATTTCCTGAAATTTAGGTGTCAACTCTGTTAGTTTTCCATTACCATTGGTTGTAGCCTGCTTTTTACAATGCTTACATTCATACTCCTTAACATGTAATGTTACTTTTCTTGAAACGTGAAAATCATGACCAAACAAATTACAATATAATTTTGGTATGAAATTGATTCTGTGGTTAGTAGGTTTCATAGTTATAGGTTTTACTTTTATAAAGCTATCAAAAAAACTAATTAAATCGACAAAATCATTAATTATTCGATGAAATGCACTATTTCTTGTAGGAAAATTTCTGCATTTTCTATATAACTCATATGTCCATCAGGAAAAATAACAAAATTGGTATGTGTAGATTTGGCTTCTTCGATAAGCGAATCAGATGAAATAACGGCATCTTTACGGCCAATAATCATGAGTTTTGGGAATGATACATTTTTTAAAATGTCAGTTCGGTCTTCTCTGATTTTCATACCTTCTAAAGCGGCTATTATTCCTTGCAAAGGCGTTTTTAGTGCTTCCTGCTTCACTTTTGAAATTTTAGCTTTCAACAGAGACTGATTTTCAATGGTAAATAAATTCCCAACAGCCATCCGAACAAAAATGGTGTAGTTCTTTTTTACTGCTAAAATGGCACGATCTCTATTGAGTTTTCGTTCAGTACTATCTGCTTGTGCTGTAGAATTGGCTAAACACAATTTTAGCACTTGATTTGGGAATTTTTCGGCAAATGCTAATGCTACATAGCCACCCATGGAATGGCCAATAAAAATACTTTTATCAATTTTTAAATGGTTCAAAACAGCCTGAACAGTTTCTGCCATCAACTCCATACTGTGAATATAACCCAAGCAACCCGTTTCGCCATGACCCAATAAATCGATGTTAATAACACGATTTGTTTTAGTAAGTTCTGGTGCTAATTGTTGCCACATCGTGCTGTTTTCTAAAAATCCGTGAAGCAACACGATTGGTGTACCTTCACCTTGGTCGGAATAAAAAACAGGAGTACCTTTATAGTCTAATATCATTTTTAAAGTATCTTGGACAAAGATAGTAGAGTTTAATTTCTAAAAAATTAATCTATTTCGTTTTTCAATAGTTTTATGAATAAAACCAAACAGACATTTATAGTAGTCTTCGCCTTATTTTCTCTTTTTTTTGGTGCAGGAAATTTAATTTTGCCACCTTTTTTGGGTGCGCAATTTGGAAGTAATTGGTATTTAGTTGTTTTCGGTTTTGCTCTAACGGCTGTTGTTATACCTATTTTAGGGGTTTTTGCACATGCCAAATTACAAGGAACCATGTTCGATTTCGGCAAAAAAGTGTCACCACTTTTTAGTTCCATTTATTGTATACTTATGTATGGTATTGCCGTTGCTATTCCAGCACCTCGAACCGCTTCGGTAACTCATGAAATGGCTATTGAACCTTTTTTTGATTCGCCAGCACTGCTCACAAGCTGCATTTATTTTACTTTGGTATTTCTCTTTGTGATGAATCGTTCTCGGTTATTAAGTTTAATAGGTAAATATTTAACACCTTTAATTGTTATAATATTGTTAGTTATTATCGTGTTAGGGATTTATGATGGTTCATCTGAATCAGTCTCTGCAACAGTAAGTTCGCCATTTGCGGTAATTACATCCGGAATTTTAGAAGGCTATCAAACCTTTGATGCTATTGCAGGTGTGGTAGTTGGTGCGGTAATTGTCGTATCATTAAATACACATTCAAAAGAAACGTATGCCGAAAAGAAAAAACTCATTTCGCAATCTGGACTTATTGCAGGTTTCGGACTTTTTATTATTTATGCTGGTTTAATTGCTTGCGGATATTTGCTACAATCCAGTTTTACAGAAGATGCCTCCAGAACTGAAATTTTAACCAGTTTAAGTCAAATAACACTAGGTCAAATCGGAACCAAGTTCTTAAGTGTATTAGTGGCGTTGGCGTGTTTTACAACAGCCGTTGGCGTTGTGACTGGTACATCAGATTATGTGAGTGGTTTATTTCAAAATTCTCGAAAAACATATATTTTAACAGCTGTAATTTCATCCGTAATTGGTGTGTTAGTTGGGAGTTTTGATGTGGCTTTTATAATCGATATTGCGCTACCTGCACTGATGTTTATTTATCCAATTACCATAATATTGATTTTGTTAAATGCCATTCCAGAAAAATTTGCCTCACCTGTAGTTTTTAAGGCCGTTGTACTCGTCACCTTTATATTTAGTATTCCGGACTTTTTAAAGTTTTTAGTTCCTATTGATAATTTACAAGGTGTAATGGATGTCATTCCGCTTGCGAATTATAGTTTGGGTTGGGTGTTGCCAGCAGTGGTAATGTTCGTGATTGTGAATGTCATTCAAAAGAAAAAACCTCACTAAAATTAATTAGCGAGGTTTAAATCTAAAGAATAATTTTTTGAATATTACGAATTCATAATATCCTCAATTTCTTCAAGTTCAATTGGAATATTTCCCATTAAATTTTTAGGTGCTCCCGATTTTTGAATGACTAAATCATCTTCCAAACGGATACCAAAACCTTCTTTCGGAATATAAATTCCTGGTTCTACTGTAAAAACCATATTTGCTTGCATCGGTTCATGAAGTAAACCATAATCATGCGTGTCTAAACCGATGTGGTGAGACGTTCCATGCATGAAATATTTTTTATAAGCTGGCCAATCTGGATTTTCATTTTGAACATCGGCTTTATCTAATAAACCTAATTTTAAAAGTTCAGAAGTCATTAATTTACCAACTTCTACATGATAATCTGCCCAAATGGTTCCTGGAACTAACATCTTTTCGGCTTCTTTTTTTACATGATTTACGGAATTGTACACTTGTTTTTGTCTGTCGTTAAATTTGCCCGAAACAGGTATGGTTCTGGTCATATCACTCGAATAATTAGCGTATTCTGCACCAAAATCAAGTAAAATTAAATCGCCAGCTTTACACTCTTGATTGTTCTCAATATAATGCAACACATTAGCACTATTTCCAGAAGCTACAATTGGTGTGTACGCAAATCCTTTGGAGCGATTTCTTAAAAATTCATGCATCAATTCAGCCTCAATTTCATACTCCATAACGCCAGGCTTTACGAAATTTAATAGACGTCTGAATCCCTTCTCTGTAATATTGCAGGCTTGTTGCATGATGTCTAACTCAATCGGATCTTTAATTGAGCGTAAACGCTGTAAAATAGGGTTGCTTTTCGCGACACTGTGGGCTGGATATTGTTCTTTTAGTTTTTTATTGAAACGGTCTTCACGTGTTTGTGTGTCTGTATTGGCTCTATAATGCTCGTTGGTATTAATATACACTGTTTCGCATTGCGCCATAATTTCCTTGAAAATTTTATCAAAATCTTGAAGCCAATACACGGTTTTTACACCTGACGTTTCTAGTGCTTTTTCTTTAGTTAGTTTTTCACCTTCCCAAACAGCAATATGGTCGTTGGTTTCCGTTAAAAACAGAATTTCTCGGTGTTTCGGATTTGGGCAATCTGGAAAAAGTACCAAAATGCTATCCTCTTGATCTACACCACTTAAATAAAATATATTTCGGTCTTGTTGAAACGGTATGGTGCTATCTGCACCTATTGGATATACATCATTCGAGTTAAAAACAGCTAAACTATTAGACGTCATTTGAGACATAAAGTTTTTTCTGTTTTTTATAAATAATTGATTGTCTATAAGATGGTATTTCATAAAATGATAAATTGATTTTCTCAAAGCTACATATTTCATGGTAGTTTAGGAAAATATCGCTTCACTTTTGTTAAACTTTAACATCAAATTTTGATGCTAGATGCTTAATGGTTATTTTTCAATTTTAAATAACTAACCACCTTTTTTATGAAACGTTTTCAACTTATTAATCTTTGTTTAGTGTTTTTTGTTTCCATAGTCTTTGGACAACAACCAGCAACGACATCTATAGCCATACAAAAATCGCTGCAGGAAAAGCAGGTTTTATCAAAATCTTCAATAGTTAAAAACATTCCGTTTACCAATGTTGGACCAAGGGTCATGAGTGGTCGTGTAACGGATTTGGATGTAAATCCAGAAAACCCGATTGAGTTTTACGTAGCTTACGCATCAGGAGGTGTTTGGCATACCAATAATAATGGTGCGTCTTTCAATCCAATTTTAGATTCGGCTAACACGCAAAATGTAGGCGATATTGCTGTGCATTGGCCAACACGAACTATTTGGGTTGGTACAGGCGAAAATAATTCGTCACGTTCTAGTTATGCTGGAATTGGTATTTTAAAATCGGTAAATAACGGAAAGAATTGGGAGCATGTAGGATTGTCAGATTCGCATCATATTGGACGTATTTTAATCAACCCTAATAATCCAGATGAAGTCATTATTGGAGCAACCGGTCATCTATACTCAACGAATGATGAGCGTGGTATATACAAAACAGTAGATGGTGGAAAAACGTGGAAGCGTACTTTGTTTGTTGACGAATCTAGTGGGATTATTGATGTACAACACGCGCCAAATAATTTTAATATCTTATTTGCATCATCTTGGACGCGTGATCGAAAAGCTTGGAATTTCTCTGGAAACGGAGAGAATTCAGCAATATATAAAAGCACAGATGCAGGAAATACATGGCAAAAAGTATCTACGGAAGCTAGTGGTTTTCCTACTGGTATGGGTGTGGGCCGAATTGGTTTAGCCCTTTATGATGAAAACACAATTTACGCTTTACATGATAGTCAATTTCACAGACCTAAAAACGAAGAAAAAAGCGAAATACGTGGTTTAACTAAAGAGGACTTTAAATCTATGACTGTTGAACAGTTATTGGATTTAGATGATAAAAAGCTCAATAATTATTTGAAAACAAATGGTTTTCAAGAGAAATATCGTGCAGACAACGTGAAGCAATTAGTGCGTTCTGGAACAGTAAAACCAATTGATTTAGCGCATTATTTAGAAGATGCCAATGCCATGCTATTTGATACACCAGTAATTGGTGCTGAAGTTTATAAAAGTATCGACGGTGGGAAAACTTGGAAAAAAACACACGATGATTATTTAGAAGGTTTATACTTCAGTTACGGTTATTATTTTGGTGAAATTCGTGTAGATCCGCAGGATGAAAACGGAATTTATGTTCTGGGAGTTCCTATTTTAAAATCGAAAGATGGCGGAAAAACATTTACATCTATCAGTCGGGAAAATGTACATGCGGATCATCAAGCTTTATGGGTAAATCCTAAAAAAGCAGGTCATTTAATAGATGGTAATGATGGTGGCTTAAATATGAGTTATGATGATGGTGAAAATTGGGAAAAACTCAATGTGAATGCGGTTGGACAGTTTTATGCTATAAATGTTGATAATGAAAAGCCTTATAATATATATGGTGGTTTGCAAGATAATGGTGTTTGGGTTGGCTCGCATAAGGCACGCGAAAATAAAAGCTGGCATCAAAGTGGGCAATACCCTTGGAAAGAATTGATGGGTGGCGACGGCATGCAAATTCAAATAGATAACCGAAATTCGAATATCGTTTTTACAGGATATCAATTTGGGAATTATTATCGAATAAACCGAGAAACCAATGACCAAACTTATATTCAGCCTAAACATGAGTTAGGTGAAACGCCTTATCGTTTTAATTGGCAAACACCTATTTTATTATCACCACATAATCAAGATATTTTATATTTAGGTGGTAATAAATTAATGCGTTCTATGAATCAAGGTGATACGTGGCAAGCCATCAGTCCAGATTTAACTAATGGAGGAAAAAAAGGGAATGTAGCCTATGGAACCTTAACTAGTATTAGTGAATCGCCATTTAACTTCGGGTTATTATATACAGGAAGTGATGATGGTTTGATGCAGGTTTCTAAAAATGCTGGTGGTTCTTGGGATATAATCTCTTCTGGTTTTCCTAAAGATTTATGGGTTACTCGCGTAATTGCATCTCAACATAAAAAAGAACGTGTATATGTAGCACTCAATGGGTATCGTTGGGATGATTTTTCGGCTTACCTTTATGTCTCTGAAGACTACGGAAAAAATTGGAAAAGCATTGCTTCCAATATACCAATGTCGCCAGTGAATGTCATAAAAGAAGATCCAGAAAACGAAAATATTTTATATGTCGGTACCGATAATGGTGCTTATGTGTCTTTTAATCAAGGCGCT
Source organism: Flavobacteriaceae bacterium (assembly GCA_965655805.1). Taxonomy (GTDB): domain Bacteria; phylum Bacteroidota; class Bacteroidia; order Flavobacteriales; family Flavobacteriaceae; genus Algorimicrobium. The sequence continues at coordinate 31,971 of CBFHJN010000002.1, read as the reverse complement.
TCTTGGGAAGCCTTTTCAAATGGTTTACCAGCAGTGGCAGTTCATGATTTGGTAATTCATCCAGAAGCCAACGATTTAATTTTAGGCACACATGGAAGAAGTTTGTATATCGCGAATATGGAGCCGATTCAACGCGTAAACGAAACATTGTTAGCTGAAAACGTGACCGTATTTCCTATGCAATCTATTCGCTATTCATCACGTTGGGGAAGTTCATGGAGTCAGTATTTTGAGCCTTACGTTCCAGAAACCACAATTAAAGTATTTGTAAAAAATGCTGGTAAACAAACCCTTGAAATCCGTTCTGCAAATAATGATGTCTTGCAAAGTATTGCAGCCGATTTAGATGCAGGTTTCAACTATATTTCTTATGATGTTTCTATTTCTGAAAAAGGTAGAAAAGCACTGATGAAAGCACAAAAAGATTTAGATATTATAAAAGCTCAAAACGGTACTTACTATTTACCTAAAGGCATTTATAACGTACATTTGTTAGGAGAATCTGTTGATTTAGAAATTAAATAATATACTTTTTTATTTATTTTTGAGTTATTAACCCCAAATACCCTTTAATATGAAAAACCTACGATTTTTATTTTGTTTAGCTTTAATAAGCTTATGGTCTTGCAGTGATGAATCTTTTAATGAACCTATAAACGAACCGAATCCTGAAGGCGCTAATTTAGTAATCAAGTTTAAATTTGATCCCAATCAAGTGCGTCTAAATAATTTAGGTAATCCAGCAACAATTCCAGCGGGAAATGCTGCGCAATCACCAGATTTTGCTAGAATGAGTTCGCATTATATTGAATTGGCACCAACAGCAACTACCTTATTAGGAGAGGGTGCAATTGTTTATGAAGGACCATCAACAAGTTTAGGAGGTGAAAAAGCTATAGATTTCAGTCAGGCTAAATTTGCAGGAAATAATGAAACGTTTTTAACAATACCTTTAAGTCAAGTTGCTTCTGGAAATTACAGTTGGGTGCGCGTATCATTAGCATATCAAGAAGGTGCTATTGATTTTTTAGCAGCAGATGGTAATGAATATTCGGGAACATTAGCCAGTTTTGTAGGTTATAACACCTACATACCAATACTTACTTTCAATGGTGCTAATTTTCCTGTAAACGAAAATAAATTGCAAGGTTTTTGGGCTTTTGAAGCTTTAGGTTTTACGTCTCAAGGGCAAGCACCTCCTGGAGCAACAACGGTTCCGAATCCGTTATTTAATTCATCGCCAATTCCACAAGGCTCTTGTGTAGTAACCGGTGAATTTGAAAATGGCTTAATCATTTCTGGTAATGAAACGCAAGATGTGGTTGTAACGTTGTCATTTTCTGTAAATAATAGTTTTGAGTGGACCGAAATTAATGCCGATGGAAAATATGAGCCACAAGCTGGTGAGCAATTAGTAGATATGGGTTTGCGCGGCTTAATTCCTATGGTTGAATAATAGAAAATTTAAATATTTATGAAATCCGTTTGATGGTAGAATCAAGCGGATTTTTTTATTCTGTTTAAAATCATTCTAAATACTCATTATTCATCATTGTATTTTGTCTAAAACTGATTGGAAGCGTATCTTTGTTATATAAATATTAAACTTCAACAATGAGCGGAATTTTGAATTCTTCGATTGGAAGAAAATTTGCCATGGCACTTTCGGCATTCTTCCTAATGATTTTTTTACTACAGCATTTTGCTATTAACATCTTGTCGGTATTCAGTGCAGATACGTTTAATGAGGTCTCTCATTTTATGGGAACCTTTTGGTTAATACAATACGTTATTCAACCGATTTTAATTTTTGGTGTCATTTTTCATTTTATTATGGGATTCGTTCTGGAAATTAAAAATAACAAGGCACGGAAAATCAGTTATGCCAAAAATAACGGAAGCGCTAATTCATCATGGATGAGTAGAAATATGATCTGGAGTGGTTTGGCCATTTTAGCATTTATGATTCTTCACTTCATCGATTTTTGGGCGCCAGAAATCAATATCAAATATTTTAAAGGCGATATGTCTGGTCTTCTTGATCCAGATAATGTGAATAGCGGTTTCAGATACTACGAAGAGTTAGTTCATAAGTTTGAAAACCCACTTCGTGTTGGAGCTTATTGTTTAGCATTCGTGTTTCTAGCACTGCATTTATTGCATGGCTTTATGTCTGCTTTTCAGTCGGTTGGTGCTAATAATAAATACACAAAAGGATTAATAGGTTTTGCGAAAGTTTACGCTATAGGTATTCCTTTAGGCTTTATTTTCATTGCATTATTCCATCATTTTAATCACTAATAAACATATCTAATATGGCTTTAGATTCTAAAATACCAGAAGGTCCTTTAAAAGATAAATGGACTAATCATAAAAACTCAATCAACTTGGTGAATCCAGCCAACAAGCGTTTAATAGACGTTATTGTTGTTGGTACGGGTTTAGCAGGTGGTTCGGCAGCGGCAACGTTAGCAGAATTGGGTTATAATGTAAAAGCATTTTGTTTTCAAGATTCTGCCAGACGTGCGCACTCTATTGCTGCACAAGGTGGAATTAATGCAGCTAAAAACTATCAAGGTGATGGTGATTCCACTTACCGTTTATTTTATGATACCGTAAAAGGTGGTGATTACCGTTCGCGTGAAGCTAACGTATATCGTTTGGCAGAAGTATCGGCGAATATTATTGACCAATGTGTGGCGCAAGGTGTTCCTTTTGCACGTGAATATGGTGGATATTTAGATAATCGGTCCTTTGGTGGTGTATTAGTTTCAAGAACATTTTACGCAGCTGGTCAAACAGGTCAGCAGCTTTTATTAGGAGCATATTCGGCATTAAACCGTCAAATCGGTCGTGGTAAAGTAAAAATGTATAGTCGTCATGAAATGTTAGATGTCGTAATTGTTGATGGCAAAGCACGTGGTATCATTGCACGTAATTTAGTAACTGGAGAAATTGAGCGTCATTCAGCTCATGCAGTAGTTTTAGGAACTGGAGGATATGGAAATGTGTTTTTCCTGTCAACGAATGCCATGGGTTCTAATGTAACTGCTGCTTGGAAAGCACACAAACGTGGTGCTTACTTTGCTAATCCATGTTATACGCAAATTCACCCAACGTGTATTCCTGTTTCAGGAGATCATCAATCTAAATTAACCCTTATGTCAGAATCGTTACGAAACGATGGACGTATTTGGGTGCCAAAACATAAAAAAGACGTAGAAGCCATTCGAGCTGGTAAATTAAAACCAACACAATTGGAAGAAGCAGATCGCGATTATTATTTAGAGCGTCGTTATCCTGCCTTCGGAAATTTAGTGCCTCGTGATGTAGCATCGCGTGCTGCTAAAGAACGTTGTGATGCTGGTTTTGGTGTTAATGCTACGGGTGAAGCCGTTTATTTAGATTTTGCTGCTGCATTTATGCGTTACGGAAAAGAGCAAGCTCACATAAAAGGTTTAGATGAAAATGATGATGCTCTTGTTAGAAAATTAGGGCAAGAAGTGGTGAAAAATAAATATGGTAACTTGTTTCAGATGTATGAGAAAATCGTAGATCAAAATCCATACGAAACACCTATGATGATTTACCCAGCCGTTCACTATACTATGGGAGGCATCTGGGTAGATTATAATTTGCAAACTACCATTCCAGGTTTATATGCAATTGGTGAGGCGAACTTTTCAGATCATGGAGCCAACAGGCTAGGAGCTTCAGCATTAATGCAAGGTTTAGCCGATGGCTATTTTGTACTGCCTTATACAATCGGAGATTATTTAGCTAATGATATTAGAACTGGAACGATTCCTACGAATTCTGCAGCATTTGACGAAGCAGAGAAGAGTGTACGTGATAATATTGCACATTTAATTAATAATAACGGTACGCATTCTGTAGATCATTTCCACAAACGCTTAGGTAAGATTATGTGGAACAAATGTGGCATGGCTCGAAATGCAGAGGATTTAAAATTAGCTATTTCAGAAATTGCTGAACTACGTGCCGAATTCTGGAAAGATGTTCGCGTAACTGGAACTAATGAAGAATTTAATGAAGAATTAGCCAAAGCCTTACGTGTAGCTGATTATTTGGAGCTAGGTGAATTATTTGCAAAAGACGCCTTGTTACGTGAAGAATCTGCAGGTGGTCATTTTAGAGAAGAATACCAAACAGATGAAGGCGAAGCACAACGTAGAAAAGAATTCCAATACGTTGCAGCTTGGGAGTATAAAGGAGAGCCAAAAGATGCGGTTTTACATAAAGAAGATTTGGTTTACGAAAATATTGAAGTGAAAGAAAGAAGTTATAAATAAGAAGGAAAGCTATGAATTTAACGTTAAAAATATGGCGTCAAAAAAACGCAAACGATAAGGGCAAATTAGTTGAATATCCAATTAGTGATGTTTCGCCAGATATGTCTTTCCTAGAAATGTTAGACGTATTAAATGAAGGTCTAATCAATAAAGGTGATGAGCCTGTAGAATTTGATCACGATTGTCGTGAAGGAATTTGTGGTATGTGCTCCTTATATATTAATGGAGAAGCCCATGGTCCAGATCGTGGTGTAACAACATGTCAATTACATATGCGTATGTTTAAAGATGGCGATACTATAGTTATAGAGCCATTTAGAGCAACCGCATTTCCGGTTATTAAGGATTTAGTGGTTGATAGAAGTGCTTTTGATCGTATCCAACATGCAGGTGGCTTTATTTCAGTAAACACCTCTGGAAATACCATTGATGCTAATGCTATTCCAGTAAATAAGCATGATGCAGACGATGCCTTTAGCGCTGCAACCTGTATTGGTTGTGGTGCCTGTGTAGCGAGTTGCAAAAACTCATCAGCTATGCTTTTTGTAGGAGCCAAAGTATCGCAATTTGCTTTGTTACCGCAAGGTAAAGTAGAAGCAACAGATCGTGTTTTAAACATGGTACAACAAATGGACGAAGAAGGTTTTGGTAATTGTACGAATACTGGTGCTTGTGAAGTGGAATGTCCTAAAGGAATTTCATTAGAAAATATTGCACGTATGAATCGTGAGTATTTAAAAGCGTCCTTAAAAGGGTAAACTATTTTTTTAAATGTATATAAATCCCAAGTTTTATCTTGGGATTTTTTGTTTCTTTATACTTATAATTATATCCAAATGAAACGCATTAATATTTTTCTGTCAGCAGCTTTTATTTTGCTGTTTTCCTGTAATTCTTCAGGACAAATCAATGACTCATACAGTTTTAATCCTGATAATTTACTTGAACATGTCAAGGAGTTATCATCTGACGCGTATGAAGGTAGGCGTACTGGAACTACTGGAGCCGTGAAAGCAAAAACTTACATTGTTGAGCAGTTAAGATTGCTAAATGTAACACCTTTAGCATCAAATTTTGAACAGCCATTCACTTTTAAAAGTCGTGAAAAAGAATACAATGGTGTTAATATACTCGGCACCATAAAAGGAACAGATTTTCCGGAAAAATATATTGTAATCAGTGCGCATTATGATCATGAAGGTATAAAAAATGGTCAAATTTATAATGGAGCAGATGATGACGCGTCCGGTGTAAGTGCCTTATTTGCGTTTGCTGAAACGTTTCAGAAAAATCCACCAAAGCATTCTGTTATTTTAGCTTTTTTTGATGCTGAAGAATTAGGACTTCGAGGTTCTAAATTTTTTGTCGATAATCCTGTGGTGGATATAGAAGCTATCATACTTAATATTAATTTAGATATGGTTTCTCGAAATGATCAAAAAGAATTATATGTAACAGGTGTAAAAAGTCATCCACAATTGGAAACAGTATATGAAAATTTAGAAAAATCTGATAACATTACCATCATAGCCGGTCATGACGGAACTGATGGTAAACAAAACTGGCTATTTTCTTCGGATCATGCACCATTTAATATAAAAGGAATTCCTTTTTTATACTTCGGAGTAGAAGACCATGACGATTACCATCAACCAACGGATGATTTTGAAAACATTCATCCCGAGTTTTATAAAAATGCTGTAGAAAGTATTATTAGTATGTTCAATCAAATTGATGTATTAACATTCTAAAAAGATTAACACTTTAATATGAACCACGAACCCAACACCTATTATAAACACCAATTAGAAAACCATCAAGCCACTGTAAAAACGTATAATAAAAAACTATTTACGTTTAGTATGTTACGCTTGAGTATTTTTTTAGTGACAGGGTTGGGTATTTATGCAACATTTCAGAATTCGCAATTAGCATTAGGTATTGGAATATTAGGAATTGCAAGTTTCATTTTTACGCTTGCTAAATACACAGATATTAAATACCAACGAAATCTTCATAAAGCATTAGTTACTATTAATGAGGATGAATTGGCTATAGCTTCTGGAATTTTTCATGAGCGTCCAACTGGTTCTGAATTTCAAAATCCGAAGCATTTTTACAGTTTAGACATTGATTTGTTTGGGAAAGGCTCCTTCTTTCAGTTTATCAATAGAACAAGCATAAACGAAGGCACTAAAAAATTAGCGGATGCCTTAAATGCTAATGATATTCACCAGGTTGGATCGCGACAAGAAGTCATTAAAGAACTCGCCAATAAACTAGATTGGCGGCAACATTTTTCAGGTGTTGCCACCTTGATAAAGGTAGAAACACCAGCCGTAAACATTATTGACTGGCTAAAAAATCACCAGTTGTTTTTACCAAAAATGATGCGTTGGTTTCCTATAGCTTTCAGTTTGGCTTCTGTTTTAGTTATTGTATTATCCATATTGGAAATTATTCCAGCCGTATTTGTTTTATGTTGGTTGGTTTTAGGTTTACTCATTACGGGTGTCTATTTGAAAAAGATAAATAACCTATCTAGTAATACCGATAAAGTAAAAGACACCTTTAGACAATATGCCACACTTTTAGATCAGATTGAACAGGAAACATTTACATCCAATTTACTCAAAGAGAAGCAAGAACAGATTCAATTAAAAAACCAAAAAGCGTCTGCTATCTTTGCCAAGTTTTCAAAACATTTGGACGCTTTAGATAATAGAAATAACTTGATTTCGGCTATTTTAGGAAATGGTTTTTTTCTTCTCGATTTAAAAAACAGTTATAAAGTAGAACAGTGGATAGCACAGTATCACGAAACAGTGTCGCATTGGTTTGATGTGGTTTCTTTTTTTGATGCCTATAACAGTTTAGGAAATTATGCCTTTAATCATCCAAATTATGTGTTTCCAAATATTATAACGTCTGAAACAACCATCAATGCCAAACAATTAGGTCACCCATTATTAGATTCAGAAAAACGTGTAGCTAGTGATTTAACAATAAATAATCATCAATTTTTTATTGTTACAGGAGCTAACATGGCTGGGAAGAGTACGTTTTTAAGAACGGTTTCCTTACATATTGTTATGGCGAATGTTGGGTTGCCAGTTTGTGCAGCATCAAGTAATTATCAACCAATTAAATTAATTACAAGCATGCGTACTAGCGATTCGTTAACCGATGATAGTAGTTACTTCTTTTCAGAATTAACGCGTTTAAAATTCATTGTAGAAGCTATTCAAAACGAACCCTATTTTATTATTCTTGATGAAATTTTAAAAGGTACCAATTCCACCGATAAAGCTATTGGTTCTAAAAAGTTTGTTGAGAAATTGGTGGCTTCCAATGCCACAGGAATTATTGCCACGCATGATTTAAGCTTGTGCGAAATAGAAACGGATTTAGAACCCGTAAAAAACTACTATTTCGATGCACAGATTATTAATGACGAACTCTTTTTCGATTATAAATTTAAAAAAGGCATTTGCCAGAATATGAATGCGAGTTTCTTATTGAAGAAAATGGAAATTATTTAAAAAGAAAGACCTGACCGGTTAAAGTAAATCAACAGAATTTTTCTATCCACAAATTTTATTTTATCTTCATTCAAAATTCAAATGATTTTAAAAACTTGAAATGTCATCCAAATCTTAACCACTTTAAAATATGACTATAGTAAATCCAGTAATTTTAATTATTAGTGCAATTCTTGCATTAGCCTTATTTTTAACAAGTTTAGTATTCATATTTAAAAACGAACAAAAACCGTTGTTCAAACGTTTATGGACGCTGTTCGTGATTTTTGTGCCTATTTTTGGCTCAATTATATATATCATTAAATACTTTGTAGAAAAAAAAGGTATGAACCATACGTATGCAACATAACGTATAAAACACGTTTTTGTAAAATAGTAAAGACCTCACAATTCTGATTTTTGGAACTGTGAGGTCTATTTATTTTAGTATGCAGTAAAATTTACTTTCGCGTCACTTCGAGTGTTTTTAGAGGGACGAAAAAAATGTATCGAGAAGCAATCAACCCTTGTTTTCAATAATAGCAGCCTTAATCTTCTCAATCATTTCCAAAGCATTAGTATCATCAGGAAATAGGCTTAAGGACTGGTAATAATTTTTTATGGCCTCTGGATAATTTTTGGTTTCAAACTGTAATTTCCCCAAGCTGGTGTAAACAATATGGCGATTAGGAAATAGCTTGGCATTTAAATCAAAAACATACGCAGCTTTGTCAAATTGCTTGTCATAGTAATAAACATTTCCAAGTGTATTTAATTCTTTGCTGCCTTCCGAGTATTCTAAAAACGTGACCAGAAAATTAGGTTCACTCTTTTTAAGATCTTCCAAGCTGTTTTTCTCTATAAAATTAAACAAGGTATTGGCCACATAGTAATGTGGGTAGTAACGTTCTTGGTTTACAATTTTTAGCATATCGCGCTCCAATGTTTCGTTAGGAAACTCCACAATCCGATTCACTTCTTCACCATTTTTATAAAAAATAAAGGTTGGTACTCGGTGAATATTTAGGTCTTTTTCCTCATCATTTGGACCTTGTTTATAAGCTGTATCTGCATGGTCTAAAGCAATAACCTCTAATTGATTCATAGGAAAGTCGGCCGTTTCTAATACACTATAAAAGTGTGGCACTTCACGTTTGCTGTCACCACACCAAGTGCCTAAAAACACTTTGATGGTGTATTGCTTAAGTGAATCTTTTAGTTGGTTTACAATTTTGTCATTTACGGCATATGCGTCGTGGTTTTTATTAAACCACTCGCCAAAAGGTGCTTGTGTTAATCCTGTTTTATTAACGGTTCCTAAAAGCATGTCTTTGCCGTCCTCATCTTTTACCTGTTTGTTTAAGGATTGGGACATGAGCATTTGGAACGTGAGCAGTAGTGTGCAGAGCGAAAATACGTGTTTCATTATTGTAAGTATTTATAAACCAAATGTAAGGATAATTTAAGCTTGTAATCTTTTAATTATATGTTAAAGTGTTTATAATTAAAAAAAACCTATAGTATTTATTCCTTCAAATTAATTTTCTAAATTGAAAACATAATTTTTTAAATACAGCTAACAAATTATGAGAATTAAAGAAAGTGTATTGATAATTGCAATGGCGGTTTTGTTATTAGGTTGCGGTTCAACAAAAAAAAATCCTAAACAATTTGTCTGTTTAGATACCGATAAAGTAAAAACCTTGATGGCAAATTATGAACTAATCATTCCAGAAGCATGGTGCTCATTTTACGAGTTGCATAATACATTAGCACATTCCCCAATTAGTAAAAATCAATTAGCCCAAAATTACAATTCATGCTATGTTTATGTGGATGCTTATGATATTGAAACTTATAAAAGTAAAAATATTGAAGAAACTTTAAACACCTATGTTGACGGTTTGAAAGAAAAAGGCAATCCTAATCCGAAATATGAATCTGACAATCACCCTATTTATGGAAAGTATTACCTTATTAAATATGGTAAAACCTATAATGGTGTTATGTATTATACTTTAAAGGTGCTTTTTAATTATCAGAATCAAGATTATGTTATAAATTATTGGGCTACGGAACAAAATTATGAAACCTACTTACCTGAAGTCATCCAAATGATTACGACTTTTAAAATAAAAGAGTAATTCTATAACTATGGGTTTCATAAATGCAAAAACCTCACAGGTTTTTAAAATCTGTAAGGCTTTCATTGTATTTAATAGAATCTAATTAGTTCTTAACTTTCTTCTTATTTTTTGATTTGCTTTTTCCACTTTTAGGATGTACCAAAGTCATTTCGTCAATCAAGTGTGAAGCACCTGCGTATTTATCTACGATGAACAATACGTAGCGTAAATCGACCATGATATTTCTACAGATTTCTGGGTCGTAATTCATATCGCTCATGGTACCTTCCCAAACACGATCAAAATTTAAACCGACTAAATTTCCGTGTGCATCAATAGCAGGACTTCCAGAATTACCACCAGTTGTGTGGTTGGTTCCTAAAAAGCAAACTGGTACTTTTCCATTCGCATCTGCATACTGACCATAGTCTTTAGCGTCGTATAGGTCGATTAATTTTTGAGGGACATCAAACTCGTAATCACCTGGAATGTACTTTTCAATGACACCATCTAAATAACTTACTGGATTGTAATACACAGCATCTCTAGGTGAATACCCATTAACCTGTCCATAAGTAACACGTAAGGTTCCGTTAGCATCTGGAAAGTAGCGTTCGTTTGGTAAGGCTTTCATAAGCGCTGTCATATATTCTGTTTGAAGTGCCGTAATCGGATCATTTTTTTGTTGAAATTCTGGATTTAAATTTGTGTAGAAATCGACAATAAACGGTTTCGCATAGCTATAAGCGGCATCGTTATTTAGTTTTTTAATCACATCTTCAGCAGATCCTTCAAATAAGGCTAAAGCTGAATCTAAATCAGTAAAAGCTGTTTTATCATAAATGGTTGGATCAACATTATTTTTACTGTAAAATGGCATCACGTTTTCAAAAACACCGCGATCTACTTTTACGCTATAATCTTTATGAATACCCTCTAAAACACCTGTAATATAAGCTCGATTTTTATCCAAACTTTCAGGATCACGCTGTAAAGCTTGCTCTACTTGATAGGCTCTAAACGTCATCGTCATCAGTTCATTAGTTACCAAAAAGACTTCAATAAAGTTTCGACGTTTAATGTTGACTTCGGCAAAATCTTTATATAGCTTGTCAAAATCTGGTAGAATATGACCGTATTTGTCTTCCAATCCTTTTTCTTTTAGGGCTTTGGTAAATGTGGCTTCAAACTCACGACGTTTTTCAACCGCATTACTTTTTTTAATACCTAAATTTTCGCCAATCCATTTTTTCCAAGCGTTCGCAATTCGCGCTTGTTTTGAGGCGTATTTAATACGTACATCATCATTCACCTTCATTTCGGCATCAATGACCTTTAAAGCTGCTTCACGAATGGCAATATTGCTTGGGTTGAATTCTTGAGTAATATGCTCAATAGCTACAGCTGGTAAGTATTCATCGGTTGTTCCTGGGAAACCAAAAACCATGGTAAAATCGCCTTCCTCAACACCATCTAAAGAAATTGGTAAGTGATGTTTTGGTTTATATGGCACATTATCTTTACTATATTTTGCTGGCTTGTTATCTTTATTTGCATAAATACGAAACATAGAAAAATCGCCTGTATGTCTTGGGAAAACCCAATTATCGGTATCGCTTCCAAATTTCCCAATACTGGTTGGAGGCGCACCTACTAAACGAATATCCTCAAAACGTTCGGTTACAAATAAGAAATACTGATTCCCTTTAAAAAACGATTTGACTTTAGTGTCTTGCCAAGCTTCTTTGGTTACTTGAGTTTGAAGCGTGTTTGTGTTTTTATCTATAGTAGATTGCTTTTCGCGCTCTGTCATATCTTCTGTAACTCCAGCTAATGCCTGTGTTGTTACGTCTTCAATACGTACAATAAATTCAATATAAAGACCGTCGTTAGGTAATTCATCTTCTAATTTCATAGCCCAAAAGCCATCTTTTAAATAATCATTTTCTAGAGATGAATGCGATTGGATTTCACCAAACCCACAGTGGTGATTGGTAAGAATTAATCCTTTGTCAGAAATCACTTCACTGGTGCAACCACCATTAAAATGCCCAATGGCATCTTTAAGGCTGGAGTTATTAACATCATAAATGTCTTTTGCAGATAATTTACTGCCCAAAGCAGTCATTTCGGCTTCATTCATACCTTCTAAAAGTGAAGGAATCCACATGCCACCTTGTTGCGCTGATGCCTGAAAAACAAGGAAAAGTACTAATAATCTTATTAATTTCATGGTTTATAATTTTGTGTGCTGTAAATATAAAAAAGATATCTATTAACTTCCTTATATTTCCGTCACTTCGAGGGTCCCTATTTATAATCCGGATGTATCGAGAAGTTAAATAGAACTTATTACCTTTACAAATATGAGACATATTTCTAAATTACCACAAGTAGAAACCAGTATTTTTTCAGTTATGAGTGCCTTAGCGCATAAACATAATGCTATTAATTTATCGCAAGGATTTCCTAATTTTAAGAGCGATCAGAAACTAATTGACTTCGTTAGCCAAGCCATGAATTCCGGTTTTAATCAGTATGCACCAATGGCTGGAAATTTGGAATTGCGAGAAGCGATTGCTAAAAAGTTTGAATTACTCTACAATACCAGTTACAATCCTGATTCCGAAATAACGGTTACCGCTGGAGCTACACAGGCTATTTATACCATAATTTCTGCTTTTATTCATAAAGATGATGAGGTGATGATTTTTAAACCAGCTTATGATTGTTATGAACCTGCCATAAAAATTAACGGTGGAAAACCGATTGCTATACAATTAGAAGCGCCAAATTATTCAATAAATTGGGATTTAGTTGCCAATAAAATTTCGACTAAAACTAAAATGATAATTATTAATACGCCTCATAATCCGAGTGGAACGGTTTTATCTGAACAGGATATGCTGAAACTACAAGCATTACTAGATGGAACAGATATTATAGTTTTAAGTGATGAGGTTTATGAACACATGATTTTTGATGGTTTAAAACACCAAAGTGTTTGCCTGTTTCCAGGTCTAAAACAACGCAGTTTTATAGTAGCATCTTTTGGGAAAACATTTCATAATACAGGATGGAAAATGGGTTACTGCTCTGCACCAAAGGCGTTAATGGAAGAATTTCAGAAAGTTCATCAATTTAATGTGTTTTCGGTAAATAGTGCCGTGCAAAAAGGGTTGGCTGATTACCTTCAAGACGCTAATCATTATTTGGGTTTGAGCGATTTCTATCAAGAAAAACGAGACTATTTTTTAAGCTTAATTCAAGATTCTAAATTTACTTTCAGGCCAAGTCAAGGCACCTATTTTCAGGTGTTAGGATATTCCAATATTACGAATGAACCCGATGTCCACTTTGCAAAACGATTGACTAATGAAAATGGTTTAGCAGCAATTCCCTTGTCTGTTTTTAATTTAGAACACAAAGATGATCAAGTTTTAAGATTTTGTTTTGCAAAAACGAACGAAACACTAAAAAAAGCTGCTGATATATTAAATAATTTGTAGACCTTTATATCGTATGGAAGAATTATTGAACGTTGCCATAATCCAAACGCATTTGGTTTGGGAAAATGCAGAAGCCAATCAAGAACATTTTAAGGAGAAAATACAAAGCATTAAAAAACCTGTTGATGTTATTGTGCTGCCCGAAATGTTTACAACCGGTTTTACTATGAATGCCCAAGCTGTTGCGGAATCTATGGATGGCGATTCAGTTACATGGATGCAAAAACGAGCTGCTGAATCCAATGCGGCCATAACAGGAAGTTTGATAATTGAAGAAGATGGCAAATTCTATAACCGCATGTTATTTGTTTTTCCTGACGGAACGATTAAAACCTATAATAAACGCCATTCGTTTTCATTAGCTGGTGAGCACAAGGTGTTTACATCAGGTCAAGAACAGGTAATTGTAAATTATAAAGATTGGCATATTTGCTTACAAATTTGCTATGATTTGCGCTTTCCTGTTTGGGCTAGAAATACTACAGATTATGATGCGTTAATTTATGTAGCCAATTGGCCAAAACCACGTATTGCTGCTTGGGATGCGCTATTGCAAGCACGTGCTATTGAAAACATGTGTTATTGCGTTGGTGTGAATCGGATTGGTGAGGATGAAGCACAAAATGAATATTCAGGTCACTCCACAGTTTATGATGTTTTAGGGAATAATATTTCACCTATTAGGCCAAATAAAGATCATATTGAAATAATAGCTCTAGATAAAAAACATATTTCAAGATATCGTGAAAAACTAAAATTTCTAGATGATCGTGATCAGTTTAAAATAATGTAAAGGTGTAAATCTGGTCAAAATTAGATCGAATTTCCAGTTTGTCTTTATAATAGCTTACACGCTCTGGTTGTATGTTTTTCAAGTAATTCCCTGAATCGTATTTTTTATTTTTATTCGTATCATATATCACACGTAAATAAAAAATACCCGTTTTCATATGTCGGAAATCAATAGGTTCTCGTTTTCTGCTGTATTGTTCAGCTACAACTTTACCTTTCTCGTCTACAATTTGCGCAATAATGGGATAGCTGGCATTTACAAGTTCTACACGAACATCACCATAATCCGAATAGGTTTTAGTGGACAACTGAAAACTTAATGTGTCATTTTTATTGTCGAAGAAATCCGTCAATGCTTCTGGTAGCATTTGTATGCGGTAGGTTTCACTTTCTTTTTTGTCAAAATTTAGGCTGTAGCTATTTGATAGCGAATCTAATTTTACTTTGTAATCTACGGCTACTGAATCTTTATCTAAAATAGTAACCAGCTTTTTTCTGAATTTGGTAAACGGAACGGTATTGGAAATTTTAAGATCTTCATTAAAGTTTAAAATACCATTGGGTTCCACTGTTATATTCATGGTGTCACGCTTTTGCTCACTTATTTTTACGGTAAAATCTTGCTCATAATTTTTATTGCGCACACGAAACAGGAGTGAATCGACTTCCAAACGCGGTTTATACCAATAGTATAAACTGTCTGATTTGGCATCTTTCGTGATACGCGATTGAAAATCGTCTGGAACTGAAGAGGTAATTTCAATGGTCATATTTTCATAATCGCCTTCAAAAGGAAAGGAGATTTTTTCGCCTGAAATAAGTCGTGGTCGTATAATTTTAGGTTCTAATTCTTCTGAAAATAATTTTAAGGTGAATGATGTGGTTGTATCAACTGGAACATTAATAAAGCCTTCTTGAAATGCTATTTTATCTGTTTTAGGCTGAAATTTATAATCTTGGTTGTTATCCTTTAAGGCTACTAATTTATATTTGCCAGCCTTTAAATTTTCTAAAGAAAACGTGGTAAGGCTATCCAGTGTATTGGTAACGTATTTGGGTTTTTGCTTAAAAACAATAGAGTCTGTATAAGTAGAATCTACTTCGTACAACATCACAGAAATAAAGTCTTCAGGTTTTCTTAAGGTGGCATCAACGGTAATTCCTTTTATAGAAAGGGAATCAATATAATTGCCTGTTGAAAATACGTATTTGTAATATGGATACGGGTTTTCTTCATTATTATCTACTATGCTATTCCCAAAATTAAAGGCATAAGTGGTATTGGGAGCCAAAGTATCCATAATTTTAATTTTGATATACTTGCTGGCATTGGAAAGCGGTATAATATTTGGAGCAGGATCCATGGGAGGCGAAATGATAAGCTGCCTGGAAATATTATTAATTTTAATATACTCGTCGAAATATATTTTTATTTCATTTTCTGAAAAATTGGTCGTGTAATTTTCAGGTTCCGATTTGGTAATTTTAGGAGGAATAATATCTTTTATACCACCACTTGGAGTGCCACGATTGGCACAACTTGCAATAATACCGACTATTAAAAGGCTGAAAATTATTTGTAAAAGCGCTTGACGCATACCGACTATTCTTTTTTGCAAATTAACAACATATTTATCACTAAAGAAACATTCATTAGGCTATTGCCATGGTAGCAATGCTTATTTTAACCTGATTGTTTTTTAATAAAACCGTTCCGCAAGCTTCCAAAGTAGCACCTGTGGTAATAATATCATCCACCAACAGAATGTGTTTGTTTTGAATTTTTTCAGCATTTACAACTTTAAAAATTTCAACATTAGACAGCCAACGCGTTAATCGACTTTTGGTAACTTGTGAATTGGTATTGGTTACTTTTATTAGCACGTCGTCAACATATTCTGCGTTTAGGCTTTTAGCGATTTCTTGTGCAAATTTTGAAACCTGATTATAGCCACGTTTTCGTAATTTATTTTTATGAAGAGGCACAGGAATCACCATATCAACGGTTTGGTATTCAGGAATATGTTTTAATTCCTCACCTAGCCAGCTGCCAAGAAAAACGCCAATATCTTCATAACCTTTGTATTTTAAGTTGTGTATTAAATTTTGAGTAACACCTTTCTTTTCAAATCGTAAAAGCGCGGTTGCCGCTGAAATTGGCAAACGACCATAAAATACTTTTAAAGCAGTTTCATCTTGATTTAAATGAAAATTAGTAACAGGAAAATTATGCCTACATGTCGTACATGCATATTGTTCATGGTCATGTAATAATCCGCTACAGCCGTAACAAACTTTTGGAAAGAATATGTTAAGAAGTGCTTGGTACAAACTAATTATTTAATACTAAATATATTACAACTTTTTATCAAAGCATAACCATTTGTTATTTAAAGTAGAACTTTAACAAGTTTTTTTTCTGTTTGTCGATTAAAAAGTTAATTAATAAACTTTAATTTTAGTTTTACTTCCATAAATTAATTAAGATGATAGTTAACCCTCAATTATTTAACTACAAATTAATTATTGGATCATTGGTAATAGCCATTGTTGTATTAGGGTCGTATAGTTTATCGAGTTACAGCACATTAAAAGGTCAAGAGGAAATCATGGAACAAGAAGCTCATCTTGTTCAAAGTGAATTATCACAAATGATAAACCTTTATGATTATTCACGTGTTGATAATCAGGAACTAGCTTTACAGTTACAATACTCAAAATCTAAATTGTCTTCAACTTTAGATTCATTGAATTTGGTAAAAACGGATTATCCTTTAATTTCAAAGTATAAAGCTGATATTACTGCGCTTATTTTGGAGCGTAGAAACTTATTCAATAGAATTGCAAGTATTTCAGAAAAAAATGAAGTATTAAAAGAAACTTCTGAAACACATCTACGCAAATTCGAATCCAATCAGCTAGCGCTTGCGAAACTGGAAGCACAAAATTTAAAGCTTACGGCATTTATTGATGAAATTACAGCATTATCTCTTGATAAAATGTCAGTAAATGCAATTATTACAAATAGAAACGATTATGACGTTAAAACATCTAATGCTTTAGAGACTGATAATTTAGAAGTGTGTTTCAAAATATTGAAAAACGAGTTTGCGGCACAAGGCAATAAAGATATGTATGTTCAAATTTTAGGGCCAGACAACAAAATTGTTTCTGTACGTGGTACAGCTGTTTTTGGGCAAGAACATTTAGCATATAGCGGTAAAACATCTGTAAATTACACAAATGATAATTTAGATGTTTGTACCAAAATAAATATCAATCAACAAAAGCCATTGGAAAAAGGTGATTATCTGATATCTGTTTTTCATGATAATCTGGTGCTTGGCACATCAAAAATCCGACTAAATTAATTAACCTATTATATTTTTCTGAAAACCGCTCATTTAGTTGAAGCGGTTTTTTATTTTTGCACTATGGCAAACAATGACGATCAATTTAAAAAAGTAATCTCTCACGCAAAGGAGTATGGTTACGTGTTCCAAAGTAGTGAAATCTACGACGGATTAAGTGCAGTATATGATTATGCACAAAATGGTGCAGAACTAAAAAAGAACATTCGCGATTACTGGTGGAAAGCCATGGTGCAAATGCATGATAATATTGTTGGTATTGATGCCTCCATTTTTATGCATCCAACCACCTGGAAAGCCTCTGGTCACGTAGATGCATTTAACGATCCGTTAATAGATAATAAAGATTCTAAAAAACGTTATCGTGCTGATGTTTTAATCGAAGATTACTGCGCAAAAATAGAAGCTAAAATAGATAAAGAAGTTGCTAAAGCTGAAAAACGCTTTGGTGATGCTTTTAATAAAGAAGAATTTATAAGTACCAACCCAAGAGTCGTTGGTTACTTTGAAAAGATTCAGACCATTTTAACCAGAATGGGAAAATCTTTAGAAGCTGAAGATTTATTGGATGTTAAAGCCCTAATTGAAGAATTAGAAATTGCTGATCCACTAACTGGTTCTAGAAATTGGACAGATGTGAAGCAATTTAACCTCATGTTTGGAACCAAACTCGGTGCTTCTGCAGAACATGCTATGGATTTATATTTACGTCCAGAAACAGCCCAAGGTATTTTTGTGAACTTTTTAAATGTTCAGAAAACAGGACGTATGAAAATTCCGTTTGGAATTGCACAAACAGGTAAAGCTTTTAGAAATGAAATTGTTGCGAGACAATTTATTTTCAGAATGCGTGAGTTTGAACAAATGGAAATGCAATTTTTTATCAAGCCAGGAACACAAATGGAATGGTTTGAGTATTGGAAAGAAACCCGAATGAAATGGCATATATCATTAGGTATGGGAACCGATAATTACCGATTCCACGACCATGAAAAATTAGCCCATTATGCCGATGCTGCAACGGATATTGAATTCAAATTCCCATTTGGCTTTAAAGAATTGGAAGGCATTCACTCACGTACAGATTTCGACTTAAAACAACACGAAGAGTTTTCAGGTAAGAAGTTACAATATTTCGATCATGAAGATAATGCGAGTTATACACCTTATGTTTTAGAAACCTCTATTGGTTTAGATCGTATGTTTTTGGCTGTTTTCTCTAATGCGTTAGTGGAAGAAGAATTGGATAATAACACAACCAGAACGGTTTTAAAATTACCAGCCGTTTTAGCTCCTGTAAAAGCGGCTATTTTGCCGTTGGTTAAAAAGGATGGTTTGCCAGAAATTGCACGTCAAATTTTTGATGATTTGAAGTGGGATTTCAATATGGATTACGACGAAAAAGATGCCGTTGGAAGACGTTACAGGCGTCAAGATGCCAACGGAACACCATTTTGTATTACAGTAGATCATGACACGTTGGAAGACCAAACGGTAACAATCCGTCATCGTGATACTATGGAACAAAGTCGTGTGAAGATATCCGATTTACGCGATATTATCAAGAAAGAAGTGGATGTGAAAGAGTGGTTGTTGAAAATATAAATCAACAGAAGTCAAAACGTCGACCTACACTATAAATGAATCCCAAGTAGTTACTACTTGGGATTTTTTTTGTCGTATCTATTTTATCAATTAAAATAAATTTTACTAATCCTCCTTAAAACCCAACAATCGCAAAGCATTTATGACAACCACAATAGTCGATCCTTCATGAAATAAAACCGCCAAACCTATATTGGTCAACCCTAAAATAGTGACAGGAACCAAAATGGCAACCACACCCAAACTGACAACAATATTTTGTTTAATAATCCGTTTGGAGGCACGACTTAACCCAATTACAAATGGTAACATGTCTATTTTATCAGACATGAGTGCTACATCAGCTGTTTCTAAAGCTACATCGCTTCCTGCTGCTCCCATGGCAACACTTACCGTACTTAAGGCCATAGCTGGTGCATCGTTAACACCATCGCCAACCATAGCAACTTTTCCATCGCGTTCTTTTAATAATCGGATGGCATCTACTTTATCTTCAGGTAACAAGTTTCCGCGACTTTCGGTTAAGCCAATTTGTTTTGCAATAGCTTGACCAACTTGCTCATGATCGCCAGTGAGCATAATCATATGTTTAACACCAATATTTTTTAATTTTTTGAGTGTTTCAGCAGCTGTTTTTCTTGGGATATCCATAACGCTAACCAAGCCAATAATCTGATTTCGATAACCAACCAACATAACCGTTTCACCACCTTCTAAAAGGCGATTGAATTGATTATCAATAGCTTTAGAAATAACTAAATTATTATCCGTCATCAACCTTTGATTCCCAATGTAAACGGTTTCATTCTTATAAACCGCTGCAACACCTTTACCTTGAATAGCGCTTACGTTTGATGCGAGATTTTCATCAACCAATTGTTCTTGTTCTTGAATGGCTTTAGCAATGGCTTTAGCCAACGGATGATTGCTTAAGCTTTCCACTTCAAATAACAATTGTAATAATTCCAGTCTATTGAAATCATTAAGCGGTAAAACTTGTTTCAAACTTGGTTTTCCTTCAGTAAGTGTACCTGTTTTATCAAACGCTATGGTGGTTATACTGCCTAAATCTTCCAAAGCTTTTCCGCCTTTAATTAAAACACCACGTTGGGCAGCACGTGCAATGCCGCTCAAAACCGCACTTGGTGTGGAAATTGCCAAAGCACAAGGGCTTGCTGCCACTAAAACAGTAATGGCACGATATAAACTGGCATCAAAAGACTCGTTAATAACCAAAAACGCAAAGCATAAAAGAGTAACCAATATAATCACTATTGGTACATAAGCTTTTTCAAATTTTTTGGTCAATCGTTGGGTTGGTGATTTTTGAGTTTCCACATCATTAACCAACTTGATTAATCTAGAAACTGTAGAATCTTGGGTTAATTTAAGGACGTGAATTTCTAATGCACTATCGCCATTTATGGTTCCCGAAAAAGCAATATGTTCTTTATCTATGTCTGCAAAATCGGGAATAAGTTTGTTTTCTGGGAACGGTCGTTTATCAATCGGCATACTTTCACCTGTAATTGGAGCCTGATTAATACTGCTCTCACCGGATATAATTACACCATCGGCTGCTATTTTAGTATGCGGTTTTACCACAATAATATCGCCAATTTTTAAATCTTCAATGGCTATTTCTGTGGTTGAATTTCCCGTTTTTAGTAAGGCTGTTTTTGGCGATAAATTCCCTAAAGCTTTAATAGATTTTTTCGCCTTGTTCATGGCATAATGTTCCAAAGCATGTCCTAAACTAAATAAGAATAATAAAAGCGAACCTTCAGCCCAACTGCCAATATATGCTGCACCAATAGCAGCTGCAATCATGAGAAAATCGATTTCAAATAAGCCTTTTCCAACTTTATGAATAGCTTCTTGAGTAATAAAATACCCACCAAAACCATATGAAATAATATAGCTCGTTAAATGAAAATAGGATTCCAGATTTCCCCATTTTTCTAAACCAAAACCTAGTACAAGGAAAAACCCGCAAAGCAGCGAAAAATATAACTCTGTGCGTTTACCAAAAATACCTTGAGAATGTTTGTGATTATTAGACATGCAAAACTTTTTAATGGCCATGACCACCTTCGCCTTCGTTAAGAAGCATGGTGGTTCCTTTTATTATAATATCTTTATTTAATAAATTTTTAGCGTTCACTATTTCTGTGTAATCTTCCGTTTGTTTGCCGATTTCAACTTTCGTTTTACGAAACACATAACCTTCTGCAGTCTGTTCCTCTAAAACCAAAATAAAATGATCATCTCCAACTGCAATAACCGCTTGGTTTGGTAATGCCATGCCTTTAACTTCGTCAATCTTTATTTGTGCTTCTACAAACATACCAACTATAAAATTGTCTTCTACATTCTCAATATGTCCATGAACTTGAACACGTCTCGTATTTTCATTTATAGTCGTACCGACTAAATGTACATCTGCGTTAAAGGTTTTTTGCGAAGCTTCCGGAATGGTAAAGGTGATTTTTTGTCCTTTTTTAATCCTCATGATATCTTTTTCAAAAACCGAAAGTTCCAAATGCATATGGTCTATATCTACAATTTCCATAATTTCATCACTTGCTGAAACATAAACACCATTGCTGACATTTACTTTGGTAATATGACCATCAATTGGTGCATAAATATTTATAGTGGAAGTCATATTTCCTGATAAAACTGATTTTGGATTGATGTTTAGCATTTGCAGTTTTTTCTCCAAGCCATTGTAAAATGCCAAATTACTTTTATACGTGCTTTCCGCTTTTAAATAGTTTTTTTCAGACGTTATTTTTTCATCAAAAAGTGTTTTCTGACGTGTGTATTCATTTTTTAAATAGTTTAATTGTTCCGAAACTTCTAAAAATTGTTGTTGTAGTTCAATGTATTCTGTGTTTTCTAAAGTGACTAAAAGTTGTCCTTTTTTAACTTGCTCGCCAACTAATAATGGTGTTTTGGTAATGTAACCAGCCATATACGTGGTAACGCGCGATTTGTTATGTGGTGGAACATCAATCATACCGTTAACCGTTACGGTTTCATTAAACGTATGTTTTGAGATGTTCCCTAAAGCTATGTCTTCGCTGGTAAATTGCGCCTTCGATAAACTAATTTCGTCATCGTGAGAATCAGTTTCGATACTTGCTGCCGAATCGGATTCGGAATTTCCACAAGCCATGAAAAGTGATAAAAATGTAAATATATATAGTGGTTTCATGCTGTTTAATATTATAAAGTTAAATGATTTATTGAGATAATCGTTTGGTTATAGTCGTTTAATTGTTTCAGGTATTCCAGCTCCATATCTTTTGCGGTTTCTACGCTTTGTATGTATTGGAAAAAATCTATTTCTCCTTCTTGAAACGAGCGATTTGCCGTTTTTATAATTTCCTTTTGAAGCATATTTCCTTGGGTTTCATAATAGGAAATTGCGGCTTGATGCTGTTCTAATTGAGCTAAAAGCCGTTGATATTCGCCATGCAATTTGGTTTTATAATCTGTTTGTTGCATGTTTACTACATCTTCAGCAATTTTGGATGCTTTAATGCGTGCTGCGTTTCCAGAGAAAAATAACGGGATTTTCAATCCTAATTGATAGCCTTGGATATTGGTATTTAACGTGCTATTGGAGCCAACAAAATATTCAGCTGAAATGTCAGGTAACAAGGCCTGTTTTTCTTTGTTTTTTAAGGCTTGATAATAATTTTTTGATTCTTCAAAATAGAGCAAACCCGGATTTTCTTCAGAAACGGATAAAGCTGTTAATGTCAATTTTTCTAAAGGTCCGTTGGTTGTGTCAAGCGAATCAATTTGAACCAATTTCTTTAATTGCTCCGTTTGAATGAATACAGCCTGCTGCGCTTGCGTAAAACGCGTTTCCATTTGTTTTTCTTTTGACTCTGCCGTTATCATTTCCAAATAATTACTTTCGCCTAACTCAAATCGTCGTTTGGCATTTTGAGCAAATTTGGAATATAAACTATCTAAATATTGATAGGCTTTTGCTGTGTTTTTAGCATAACTTAAGGCGTAATAATTAGAATATACATCGCGTTTGAGTTGTAAAACTTGAATTTCGTTTTCCGACGCTTTTAATTGGTAAGCTGCTTGATTTACGCGCTTTTCAGCAAAATAACGCGTTGGGAATATAAAGTCTTGGGAGACTCCGAAAATGTTCAGTGGCTCGTTATTGATAGCTAAATTATTTTCGTCATAGCTGTAATAAATAGATGTTTTATCGAAATCGAAAGCACTTGAAATTCTAGCATCAAATTCATCGAGTTGTAAACCAGATGCTTTTATTTTAGCATTATTAGTTAACGCTAACTGAAATGTTTCATTTACATCCATGGGTTTTTGCTGTGAGAATCCAGTCAAAGACATGAACAGGATTATGATTGTTGTAATCTGATTTTTCTTCATTTTTAGTGTTTTCTTTTCTTCAATCCAAGCATATAAAACAGGAAGTACAACCAGTGTTAAAATGGTAGCTGTAACGAGTCCACCAATAACAACGGTTGCTAAAGGACGTTGCACTTCAGCTCCAGCATTTGTTGAAATGGCCATAGGTAAAAATCCCAGAGCAGCAGCAGAAGCCGTCAATAAAACAGGTCTTAGCCGCTCTGTAGTACCACGCTTAATGCGTGTTTCAATATCGGTAACACCTTCAGATTTAAGTTCCTTAAAATGTTCAATAAGAACAATTCCATTTAATACCGCAATACCAAAGAGGGCTATAAAGCCGACGCCTGCGGAAATGCTAAAGGGTAAATCGCGAATCCACAGCAATAAAACACCTCCAACTGCAGCTAATGGAATGGCAGAATAAACCATTAAGGCATCTTTTACCGAATTAAAAGCAAAATAAAGGAGTATAAAAATAAGAACGAGGGCTATTGGAACTGCTACTAATAAACGGTCTTTAGCGCTTTGTAGGTTCTCAAATTGGCCACCATAAGTAATGCTATACCCAACAGGGAGTTGAATATTTTTGTTAACGCGTTTTTGGATATCAGTTACAACGGATTGTAAATCTCGATTCCTGACGTTTACGCCAATTACAATTCGTCTTTTGGTATCGTCTCTTGAAATTTGTGCAGGACCTGTGGTGTAAGATATATCTGCTAATTCGCTTAATGGAATTTTTCCACCACTAGGAACGTCTACATATAGATTTTGTAAATTGGTGATGTTTTTTCGGTTTTTATCGTCGAGTCTAATGGCTAAATCGAAGCGTTTTTCACCTTCAAAAACCTGTCCAACCACATCACCTGCAAATCCCATGGAAATCACACGATTTAAATCAGAAATATTCAATCCGTAACGTGCAATTTTAAAACGATTATAATTAACGCTCATTTGCGGGAGGCCTTCTACTTTTTCAACTACAATATCAGAGGCGCCTTCTACATCGCTAATAGCAGCTTTTATTTGTTCAGCTTTGTTCGAAAGAATGGATAAATCTTCACCGAAAATTTTAATGGCCACATCGGCACGAACACCTGTAATCAGTTCGTTAAAACGCATTTCGATAGGTTGGGTAAATTCTATTTCCATGTTTGGAATAATAGTTAAAGCCTCTTTAAACTTTTCAGCCAGTTCATCTTTGCTATTGGCAGAAACCCATGTGTTTTTAGGTTTCAGTTTTATAATAACATCACTTTCTTCCATGGACATGGGATCTGTTGGAACTTCAGCAGCACCAATTCTGCTTACAACTTGATCAACTTCTGGAAAATTTTCTAGCAGAATACGTTCAATTTTCGTCGTGATTTCAATAGTCTTTCCTAATGAAGTTCCTGTTTTTAAAACTGGTTGAATTACAAAATCACCTTCATCTAAAGTAGGTACAAATTCGCCACCCATATTATTAAAAATGAAACCACTAATAATAAGTAGTGCCAAAGCAGAACCAGTAACGAGTCGTTTACTGTGTAAAGCCCAATTGATAATCGGTGCATACCAAGATGTTAAGCGATTCATAAGTTTAACAGATATGTTTTTAGGCGATTGGCTAGACGGTTTTAGAAACAACGCAGACACGACAGGTACATAGGTTAAACACAATATCATGGCGCCAATCAATGCAAAGCTAAATGTCATGGCCATAGGTTTAAACATTTTGCCCTCAATTCCACTTAATGATAGAATTGGTATGAAAACAATGAGAATAATAAGTTGCCCGAAAATGGCCGAATTCATCATTTTTGAAGCACTTTTCAAGGTGATGCTATCAATAACTTCTTTGGAAATAGTCTTCAATTTGGCGCTTTGAGCCGTAATTTGAAAGGCTATAAACTCCACGATAATAACGGCTCCATCAATAATAATTCCGAAATCAATAGCACCTAAACTCATTAAATTGGCATCGACACCAAAAACATTCATTAAAGAAATTGCAAAAAGTAAACTTAAAGGAATAACCGATGCGACGACTAATCCAGAACGCCAATTTCCGAGTAGTAAAACCACTACAAAAATCACGATGAGTGAGCCTAGGATGAGGTTTTCAGCAACGGTAAACGTGGTTTTATTAATCAGTTCGCTTCGTTCTAAAAAGCCATTGATATAAACACCCTCAGGTAGTGTTTTTTGAATGCTTGCAACGCGTTCTTTTACAGCATCAATTATTTTTTTAGAGTTGCCACCTTTCAGCATCATAATTTGGCCAAGCACTTTTTCTCCTTCCCCATTTCCCGTAATGGCTCCAAATCTGGTAGCATGACCAAAGCCAACAGTTGCTACATCTTTAACGTAAATTGGTGTGCCATCATTTTTTACAACAATATTTTCAATGTCTTTTAATGATGTTACCAAACCTTCACCACGAATAAAATAGGCCTTGTCCGTTTTTTCAATATAGCCACCACCAGCAACACTATTGTTCTTTTCGAGTGCTTCATAAATGGTTGAAATTGATATGTTCATGGCTGTCAGTTTCTGCGGATTGATGGCAACTTCATATTGCTTTAAAAATCCGCCCCAAGTATTGACTTCAACGACTCCAGGAATTCCTGATAATTGACGTTTGACAACCCAATCTTGAATGGTGCGTAAATCCGTAATGGTATAGCGGTCTTTGTATTCGGGTTTAACATCCAGTATATATTGGTAAATTTCACCCAAACCTGTGGTTATAGGTCCCATTTCTGGCGTTCCAAAACCTTCTGGGATTTTTTCGGAAGCCGATTTAATTTTTTCCGCAATGAGTTGACGCGGTAAGTAAGTGCCTAAATCGTCATCAAAAACGATGGTAACCACCGAAAGTCCGAATTTAGAAACCGAACGAATTTCCTGAACACCAGGTAAATTAGCCATTTCTAGCTCTACGGGATAGGTTATAAATTGCTCTACGTCTTGAGTTGCCAAATTTCGAGATGTCGTAATTACTTGTACTTGATTATTGGTAATATCTGGAACAGCTCCAATAGATATTTGGGTTAGGGAAACCACACCAAAACCAACAATGGCCAGTGCGCCTAATAAAATAATCAGTTTATTTTTTAAACTGAATTTTATGATTTTTTCTAACATAATTCATTTTATATAAAGTTGTTAGCAATCCTAAAAATGGAATGCAATAAAAAAAAAAGATATAACGAGAATTATGCGTGTTTGGGTGGTTGAAAAACGGTAGGTTTTTCAAATAAGGATATAGAATCTGTGTAATGAAAATTAACAGGTATTTCTACAAAAGGTTCGTAAGTAATAAGATAGTCTTGAACCGCTAAAGTGAATACAACTGTGCTGTGCGCACAAGCTTGGTGGTGTTCTTTAAAGGGTAAATCTTCATGTTCTTTATGTTCACTCATTGGGTGATATGTACTATCGCCATAGTGTTCTGTAATAAACTCCAAAAACGAATCGCCATATTGTTCCTGATGGTATTCGGCATGATCTAAAAGCACACCAAAACGCGAAAAATCTTCAAAGCTAATATTTAAGCTTTGAAAAAGTATCAAAAATGAGAATGATATGGCAACTAGTTTTTGCATACTTAACAAAAGTACATTTTTTTTTGACTTTATTATGTAACATGTGTTACTAGCCTTTAAAAATACGCTTTTAATTGCACATTTCCTGTATGAATCACTTTACTGGTTTCACTTTTTCTACCGAAATAGGTGAGGTTTAAATCTAAAAAACTGGTTAGTTTTTTCTGGGCTAATACGCTCCAAGTATAGTTTTTTCCAGGTTGTAGTCCTTCCATCATTTGGTAGGCAACTGCTGTATTGACACTTCCAGAAAAATTATTATCAAAATAATTGAATTCACCACTAATGGCAGATTGCTCGAAATTGGCAAAAGTAAATGCAGCTCCATATTTTTGTTGCTTTAACGTTTCGAAATTACTGATGGTATTTTCTTTACTTGTGTATTGGTAGAACACATCAAAACGCGTATTGTCATTTAGTAGATAGGATATTTTAGGGTTGATATTCGCCTCATCAATATCAAAGTTTTTACTGGAATAATTCTCGCTAATGCTGATGTTTTTATTGAAACTAGATTCTAAATTGGCTAGCCAACTGGTGGCAAATTTATGGGTGAATTGCAGCTTATGACTTTCTAAATCGTTTTCAATAAAACCGAACGATAAGGTGTTTTGTGACTTGTTACTCAAATACGTATAAGATGTTGTGTAATGCTGCTTACCACGATTAAAAAACAAGACATTTCTGAAGTTTAATTGTAATGCTAACTGGTCTGCCTCTTCGCCTTCAAAAGGGTTTAAATTAAATTCGCTTCCTGAACGTCGTTCTTTTCTATCGACCAAATAGGAGGTTTGATTATGAAAATGCGATAGGAATTTTTGAAATTTGTTTTCGCTATTAATCCATTGCTGCGGATTTAATGTCAACAATTGACTTAATCTGTTTTGATGTGTTTTTATAAACACTTGATTTGGTAAAAGCACGCGAATATAATCGGCTTCATCAGGAAATTGGGCAATTTCAAACTCCTCTAATTCTTGAATACCATTATTGTTATAATCTATCCATGTGTAAATTCCTTGACCAGATTCTACTTCTACATAGGTGAATTCTTGCTGCGGAAGCGTTCCGGAATTGGTTTCAAAAACGGTATTCCAATACATGAGTTGCTCAAAAAACCGTTGACTAAAAATAATTCGTGAATTTAAAGAGTTCTCATTATTTTCTTCATTTTCGGCATCTTTTAAGGTTCTGTAATTAGCATAAATAGATAAATTTGTTTTCGTGTTTTGAACAATTTTGGAATCAATATAAAATGTGTTTGATGTATTCACTTTTTGAAGATTTCCATTTCGAATACTATCATTTACACGGTATTTATAACCAATTTCGGCAAATACAGCTGTACTATCGCCAATTCCAGAAAACACTTCGTAGGATTTAAAACGTTGGCTTAAAGCCGTGAAGTTATTGGTTATTTTACTTTTTTGTTCATTATCTTCTAATGCCAATCTGGTGCCAGCCCAAGCTTTATTGAAACTATAGGTAACCCGATTATATGAGCGTAAGAAATTAGATGTAGAACTAGTGGAATTCGCGGTTAAATAACTGGAGTTTGAAAAAATTTGCCAATTATTTAAATGTAAATCAGCAAAGGTGATATGACGATTTCCATTAAAGTTTTCGGAATAATTAAGATGCTCAAATTGATAACTCGCAAAGCCTTTTTCTGCATGAAATGTACGCAAACCGGTTTTAACAAACAATTGGTTTCCAGGTTCTCGAACGGCTAAATTTCCAGTAGATTGATCTAAATTCCAATCCCTGTTAAACTCGGCATTATAAATACGTTGAATAGAACGGAAGTTTTCTTGTATAAAATCTGTGTCCACTATGGCGCTTAAATTCCAGAGACTATCCTGTTTTATAATGGCTTGATCTACCACAATTTTTCCTGCAAATCCATCATTGTCATTATTGTCAATATCAGAAAATAAGTTGAGGTCGTTTTTGCTTCCTGCCACTTCAAAAGCTACATTCGTTTTTTCGGTTGGTTTATAACTACCATTCACAATGGCCAATTGTAATTTGGTTGGCGCTATAAGCTGAATAATAGGTTCGTAATTTCCTTGAGGTTCACCTGCAATAGGTTCAACATATCTGTAAATTGTTGAGATAGCGTTTATTTGTTCGCCTGCAAACTCATCACTAATGATGTAGTTTCCTTGGTTATTCCCAACTAACGTAAAGCGAACGCTGAATAATTGATCGTCTGGATTATTAGAAAAAACAAATGCTTCCACACCATTTATAACCTCTTTTTTATAGAGAATACGGTTTTCATTATAGGCTTCAGGTGTGCTAGAAGGTGCGACCATTAAGCTTTTATCATCACCAGCATTCGCAAGTATTTGGACTTGTTCTTGAGATAGGTTTTGCTGCAATGGACTGTTTTTGGAATCATTTTCGCTGTAAACAGAAATACCAAGCTTTAATTTTTCGCTATCATAATTGCCACCACCATAAACCACTAATCGTGAATAATTTCGTTCGCTAAATTGATAGTCAACGGTTATTCGCATTTCAGACGTAATGGGAAATGTTGGGTTAAAAATAATTTCACCTGCATTATAATTAATAATATAATCTTTGTTTTCGCCACGTTCTAACGGAATCCCATTCACATAAACGGTTTCACTTCCAGAAACGATTAAAACATATAACTCGTCATTGGGACCTTTTAATTTATAAGGACCTTGATTGCCTTCTTGAGCGGTAAATTGGCTACTTGTAAACTGTCCACGCACTAAAGCACCTGCAGCAAAAAGGTTTGTGGTTGATTCTGGATGATTAAGTTTTGCATTGATTGATAAACCTTGCACACGCTTGCTGAAATTTCCAAAGTAAGAGGTGGTGTTCTCTAAATCCACATCACCAGCACGAATTTTCCAGTTTTCACTAAATAGCTCAATAAAGACTTGATCAAACTCATCCAAACTTTGCGAGTATCCAGATTCTTGAAGTGGTACGTTGGCATCTTGAATGGAAGCCCGAAGCGACACTTTATCACTCAATTTTCCCGTAATTTGCAGGTCTAATTCGCTATTCAGCACGGAGTTTTGGTTATTCCCAATAACCACGCCTCGGGAAATGCTTCCAGTTGTTGTTAACCCATCAAAAGGTGTGAAAACTGATTTTTCACTTGGTTGTGATAATTTATATAAACGTTGTTGGTTATCGGTATTGGCTAAAATGACTTTATCATCTAATTGCCGATAGGTTTTGGTTAAAAATTCAGGATAAGCCAAATAATTGATAACAATGGAATCCGCTTCAATTGGTTTTTTAAGTTTTAAAATGGCTTTGGAAAAATCCACTTCATAATAGGATTTATCAATAAACGAGGTGTCTAATTTTTTAAGTGAAAAAAATCTGGAATTGATACTTACACTGTCAATAACTATGGAATCTGTAACTGCTACCTTTTTTGATTTATAATTAGAATCTGTCTCCTGCGCATAAGCACAAAAGCAGATAAAAAAAACGAAACAGGTATAACAGTATTTCATGTAGTAGTTAAACTGCGTATTTACGAATTTATTTTGTTGATAGTTTTTGTTAAAAGGGCATTAAATTAATAGTGTAAAAGTAACGCATTATTTATTTTAGCTGAAATTATTTCGGTTAGCCCTAAAAAGCATCGGTAAATGTGTTCTTACAACGCGCAAAACAACAAATTCATGAAAATTATTTCTTACAACGTAAACGGCATTCGTGCGGCATTAAATAAAGGATTTATTGAATGGTTAATTGCCGCAGATCCAGATGTCATTTGTTTACAAGAAATTAAAGCCATGGAAGAGCAGTTGAATTTGGAACTTTTTGAAGAAGCTGGTTTTAAATACCATTATTGGTTTTCGGCTCAAAAGAAAGGCTATAGCGGTGTGGCTATTTTAAGTAAAACAGAACCTAATCACCTCGAATATGGAACAGGTATTGAATCCATGGATTTTGAAGGTCGAAATATTCGAGCTGATTTCAATGGTGTTTCTGTTATGAGTTTATACTTGCCATCAGGAACTAATGACGCTCGTTTGCAGCATAAGTTTGATTACATGGATATGTTTCATGTATATATTGATAAATTAAAAGCAGATATTCCGAATTTAATTATTTGTGGCGATTATAATATATGTCATGAAGAAATAGATATTCATAACCCAAAAATGAAAGGTGTGTCTGGGTTTTTACCAGAAGAGCGCGAGTGGTTAGGAAATTTTATTGATAGTGGCTTTATAGATTCATTTAGGTATTTGCATCCTGAAAAACAGACTTTTAGTTGGTGGAGTTATCGCGCTAATTCCAGAGCCAATAATAAAGGATGGCGTTTGGATTATGCTTTAGTTTCGCAGCCCTTACAAGAAAAGATAAAACGAGCCGTTATACTCACGGATGCCGTTCATAGTGATCACTGTCCAATTTTAGTAGAAATAGAAAATTAACCCCAATTAATTATAAACAAATGAAACATCATCTTATAGCATCCGTTCTTTTAATAGCTTTGACAACCGCTTGTGTGTCGCCAAAAGTGTATAAAGATTTAGAAAGTAAATACAATACCTTAAAGAAGCAAAATAGTGAGTTGTCTGCGGAGAATAGTGACTTATCCGCAGCTAAAAGTAAAGCGTTAAATGAACTAGACGCTTTGCGAAAAAGTTATGATAAAACCGTTGCTCAACGAGATAAATTACAAAGGGATTATGATGGTTTACAGGCACAATTTGATGTTTTAAAAGC
>CBFHJN010000001.1:0-127118 GCA_965655805.1 Flavobacteriaceae bacterium | reverse complement strand
CTACAAAGACAGGATGTCGAACCGACCGAAGAAGCTGAGGCGATTGCTTACCTAAGCGAGAAATATGCGCCTACCGAAATTGCGAAGCGATTGGGTAGAACTGATAACTTCATCAGACAGCGACTTAAACTGGCAGGATTGATTGACGGTTTCAAGCACTTTGTACGCAATGGCGAAATGACAATCTCATTGGGTGTAGGTGTAGCGCTCTTTGAACCCGAAGAACAGCAGATGATGCTGGAAACGATGGGCGAGGATTTCAATGCACACCAGATAAACAGGATGATTAAAGACCAGACTTATGATTTGGAAAAAGCAGCTTTCGATGTAGCCGATAAAGAATTGGTTCCGAAAGCTGGGTCTTGTGTTGAATGTCCCTTCAATGCTGCAAATCAAGGCAATCTGTTCGGCGAAGGAAAAATGGTCTGTACAAAATCAGCCTGTTTTGAAACGAAGAAAAGTAAATCGTTCTTGAACCTGATTGAAAAGTCCAAGAAAGAGAATATCCTTTTAATCCCTGAAATACGACAGTATTGGGCAGATGACGAAAGCAATCAGCTCATTATATCGCAATTGGAAAAGAACGGATTGAAAGTCTATCTGCTGGACGATGTTGAAATTGTAGAGAATCCGATTGAGCCAACAATCGAAACTATTCAGGAAGAATATCAACATTACGATTATTCTGAAGATGAATTAAAGGCCGAATTGGATGAAGCAATGCAGAATCACAATGAAGCTTTGGAAGAATACAATTCAGCGAAAGAAAATGGATTCGTCAATGGCATTTTGTTCCATCCTGAAACTTACAGGAATAAAGATGTCTTCATAAAAATTGTTGAAAAATCGAAAGATGAATCAACAGATTATTCGGCACCATTGACCAACAGAAAAATGGCAGATTGTACACCCGAAGAACAAATAGTGAAAATCAACGAACGGGAAATCCGTAAGAAGCAAATCGAGAATAACAAGCAGTTTGAAGAGGTTGTCCAGATGATTCGTGAGACAAAATATATCGATACGAAGAAGACACTTTCAACAGATGAAATGGTGGCATTCTCGATATCGCTATTTGAAAACAATGTGGATTATGTAGGCCAGCAAAAGTACTTCTCAAAATTCTTGGGCGACACTTCAAAGATGACCAGAGTTGAAATGGTAGATAATTTAAAGAAGAAGTTCAAAAAAGAAATCTTCCATAAGTTGATACGATATATGCTTACAAAGCAAGTACATTTTGGCGAAAGCAATCACGTCAATAACCTGACGAACATATCATTCTACAATGCGATGCAGGGATATTACAAATCCAAGATTGCCGGCATTGAAAAAGAATATGCTGAAAAACGAGACAAGCGTGAAGCACGTTTGAACGAGCGTATCACAGTTCTTGAAAAGCAAATTCAGGAATTCAACGATTAGCTTTTGTTGTTCGGAAGAAGGGTCGGCATTCGTGCTGGCCCTTTTTCTTTTTTATGATAGTTTTTAAAAGACGTATTTACAAGGAAGGGGTTATCAATCAATAGTTAGCGCAAAGGTAAACTCGTAAAATACACCCATCAAAAGACTACGGCATAAAGCCAACGCAACATCCTACGCTCATTTATTCCGTTTCCTTTTGAGCTGAGATTTTATCTACCGTTTGGGTACTGCTCAAATATTGTTTAATCAAAATATATCATTATGAAACGAGTATCAGAAAAACCTAAAATTTCGCTACAAGAAGCTGAAAAACATTATCAGTCGAGTAGTGAAAATTATGACATTGATAGTGGCGAAAGTCACTTGGCTTATTACAGGGATAAGCACCCCAGCTATTACCAAGTACTATCAGAAAATGTTTAATCTAAATTCAAAAGCTATGTATTTACAAAATTTACAACAGGATGAAATTTTCGTACCATCCGAAATGAAATCCTTAAAAACTCTGACCCATATGGAATCCCGAAGAGGGCTTGAAAATGCCATAATCTCTAATGGCAAAATCGTCAATGTGGTCTCGAACAGCTATGGCCACATTCCAAATCAACTATTCTTCAAGAAAGCTGAAGAGATGCTGACCGATGCACAACTGAACTTCCACAAACGCACCATCAATAAAAATGACAGGTCGTTCATCACAGATTTTATTATCGACGATAAAAGCCAGTTCAAGGTCAAGAACCATAAGGACTTGATACTGCCGATGCTTCGGTTCAAAAACTCGTATGACGGAAGTGAAAAGACCTCTGGACACTTCGGTTTTTATAGAGAAGTATGCTCAAATGGTCTGCACGTGTCACAAGCAGAAATCGAGTTTTCCATAAAGCACAGTAAGAATAATACGCACTTGATTATGCCGAGGCTGAACAATCTATTCGATAAGTTTCTGGACAATGAATTCTACACCATTACCAAGAAGTTCGACAAGATGAAGGAATTTAAAATCATCGACACACAAGAATTTGTGAAAGCCATTCTTGATAGAACAAAACTGTTCCGATATGAATGTAGCGATAAGAACAGCGACCCTTCAAAAAAGTCTCGTGAAGTCATTGAGATATTGAACTACGAAGCCTTGTTGCTCAATGAAGAACCAAATCTTTGGCTGGGCTACAATGCATTTAATTCAGTACTTCATAATGTTTTGAAGAAAAGCTTTGGCCAACAAGAACGGTTGGATAAAAAGCTGTTCGATGAAGTCTATGCTATGGCATAAAATAAATAAAGGTTTGTCCAGTACCTCAAACTGGATTTAATGCCTTACAAGCAATCAACCTCATTTAATTTAAGGATACTTCTACTATGATATGAGCTAAATAGAAATGTATCACAATATCGTCATCTTATTTAAATTATTACAACTACATTTTCAAGTTTGAGTTCATTACACATTCATATCAAAGTGTTGGCATTCTTCTTTGCACAACCTGTGCATCGATTAATTTGTATCTTTGTAAAACTTTATGAAAATATTCTTTTCTATATCAATGTCTATTTTACTCTTTTTTCAAGGAATCAGCGTAGATATGGACTTATGTGGACCAATTAAAGAAATTTCAAACTTAATTTCCCATTATCAAGACCATAAAGTTTATGGCGACTCTTTCTTTGAATATATAGTAGAAGATTACATCGCAAACGATGCAAAAAGCGAAGGGCATCATAATAATTCAGATAAGGATAACGTACCTGTCCATTCTCATCATCAATGTTGTCATCCTGTAGTTTTTATAGCAAACACCGCAACACCTCTTATCAATCGATTTAAGTTTGAAGATAAAGAGCAGTTTAATTTATATACAGTCAACTTCAATTCCAGATATCTGGAATCCCTTTTCCAACCCCCTCAAGTATAATTCAGTTTTTTTAAGGATAGCTATATCCTAACGTGATGCTTCTCAAGATAGGCATTGCTATATAAATGCGTTGCACTTATTCGTAACGTAAGTTTTAAACTGAATTAATACATTTTCTATGATTAACAAAATCATTTCATTTTCCATTAATAATAAATTTATTATTGGCTTATTTATAGTGACATTGGTTGGTACCGGCATTTGGTCTATGGCCACTATAAACTTGGGTTCTGTACCCGACATAACAAACAATCAAGTACAGGTAATAACCGTGGCCCCAAATTTGGGGACAGAAGATATTGAGCAATTTGTTACCTATCCCGTAGAATTGGCAATGGCCAATCTTCCTGACGTTATCGAACTGCGTTCAGTATCCCGTTTTGGGCTGTCCGTAGTTACAATTGTCTTTAAGGATGAGGCAGGCACTTATCTTCCCCGGCAATTGGTACAAGAGAAATTAACCGAAGTTGCTGGAGAAATCCCCGAAGGCTTCGGCACGCCATTTATGGCACCAATAACTACAGGGCTTGGCGAAATCTACCAATACACCTTAAAATTAAAAGAGGGCTACGAAGATAAATACGATGCTATGGAGCTTCGTACCATTCAGGATTGGATTGTAAAACGTCAAATGGCATTAGTACCTGGAGTCGTCGAGGTAAATGCTTTTGGTGGTTATGTAAAGCAGTATGAAGTTGCCATAAACCCTAATAAGCTGAAAAGTTTCGGTATTACAATGAATCAGGTCTTTGAAGCCCTTAAAGCAAACAATGCCAATACTGGTGGTGCTTATATTGAAAAAAACCACCAAGCAAATTTCATTCGTGGAGAAGGTTTGGCACGAAGTATCGAGGATTTGGAAAACACAGTTGTGACGACTCAAAATGGAAGTCCTGTTTTAATCCGGGATGTCGCCGAAAAAGTAGGCTTTGGTAATCAGGTGCGTTATGGTGCGTTTACCCAAGATGGACACGAAACTGTTGGTGGACAAATTTTAATGCTGAAAGGCGAAAGCCCAGGCAACGTAGTCGAAAATGTGGAGAAGCGCATTGTAGAAATACAAAAATCCCTACCCGAAGGCGTTTACATAGATACATTTTTAAGCCGAAGTGAATTGATAGGAAGAACCACAAGCACCGTTGAAAAAAACCTCATAGAAGGTTCCCTCATTGTGATTTTTGTTTTGGTCTTGCTTTTGGGAAGTTTCCGTGGCGGATTAATTACAGCTTCGGTTATTCCTTTATCATTGCTCTTCGCATTTATTTTGATGAAACAATTCGGTGTATGGGCAAACTTAATGTCATTGGGTGCAATCGACTTTGGAATCATCGTAGATGGTGCAGTAATCATTGTAGAAGGAATGGTGTTTCACATTCATCAACGGATGAAAAAATCAACAAAGGTCATTGAGCAGGCTGAAATGGACGAAATTGCTTATGAATCTGCCAGTACGATGATGAATTCGGCGTTTTTCGGACAACTTATTATCCTTATTGTATTTACACCAATTCTATTTTTGACGGGTGTAGAAGGAAAAATGTTCCGTCCAATGGCATTTACTTTTGGATTTGCCGTTTTAGGAGCAATTATCCTTTGTCTTACTTACGTCCCAATGATTTCTGCAATGTTCCTTAAACCTACTAAAAATCAGAATAGTTGGTTTGCAAAATTTGAAAACAAGATAGATAGGTTCAGTGATAAAATAATGGCGGGCCTAAATCGAGCTTACCTTCCTTTGCTCAATTTCGCACTGCGCTTTCGAGCTGGTGTCGTGATTGGCGCAGTTGCTCTATTACTAATTGCAGGGTTTATTTTCAGCAATATGGGTGGCGAATTCATACCTAAATTTGATGAGGGCGATATTGCGTTTCAGGCTTTGATAAAACCGGGGAGCAGTCTTACCGAATCCATTGAGGCTTCAAAAAAACTTCAAAATTTAATCAATGAATTTCCGGAAGTAAAAACGGTAGTTTCAAGGATTGGTGTTGCTGAAATACCAACAGACCCAATGCCAATGGACATTGCCGATAGTTACATTATTCTTGAAAAAGATAAGAGCAAATGGACTTCTGCAGATAGTAAGGAAGAACTCATAGAAAAAATCCAAGAAAAAATTTCAGTAGTTCCCGGCGTAAATTTCGTGTTTACCCAACCCGTGGAACTTCGTTTTAATGAATTGCTTACAGGTGTCCGTGAGGACGTAGCAATCAAACTGTACGGAGAAGATTTGGGCGTGTTGGCAGACAAGGTACAGGAAATCGCAGCAGTCATCAGAACGGTTCCTGGAGCTGCTGACCTTAATGTGGAGGCTACAAGTGGTTTGCCACAAATGACAGTGGTGTATAACCGCGCAAAAATGGCACAATACGGTGTAACCGTTGACAAGCTGAACGATTATGTGAGTGCGTCATTTGCTGGAGAACAGGCAAGTGTCATTTTTGAGGGCGAAAAACGGTTCGATGTGGTCATTCGTTTGGCAAAGGAATTTAGACAAGACATCAACAGCCTTAAAAATCTTTATATCGATTTACCAAACGGAGCGCAAGTGCCTTTAAAGGAGGTTGCAGATATCAGCTATAAGCCCGGACCAATGCAGATTTCAAGGGACAATACCTCTCGTCGTATTTCGGTGGGGGTCAATGTTCGTGGGCGCGATGTAAAATCGATGGTCGAGGAAATTCAGCAAAAATTGGAAACGGACGTGAAACTGCCACCTGGTTATTTTGTAACCTACGGAGGTTCGTTTGAAAATCTTCAACGTGCTTCAGACCGATTGATGATTGTAGTGCCTATTGCACTTTTCCTAATATTCATATTGCTCTACTTTGCCTTGAGTTCGTTCTCGCAGTCCTTAATGATTTATATGGCAGTGCCTTTGGCAGCCATTGGTGGCGTGTTTGCCCTTTGGATAAGGGGAATGCCTTTTAGTATTTCTGCGGGAGTCGGTTTTATCGTGCTCTTTGGAGTTGCGGTTTTAAACGGTTTGGTACTGATAAACAAATTCAATGAACTAAAAGAAAGTGGAATGACAGACTTAAAAAAACGAATATACGAGGCAACACACGAGCGTTTACGCCCAATTTTACTGACGGCTACCGCAGCCATTATGGGCTTTATACCAATGGCGGTTTCTACCTCTGGTGGTGCGGAAGTACAACGTCCTTTGGCGACAGTAGTAATCGGTGGACTTATAACGGCTACCTTCTTGACACTGGTCATTGTTCCTGTCCTGTATTATTGGCTGGAATCACGAAAAGAAAAGAAAAACAATGGTGGTGACGCAAGTTATGTAAAGAAAAGTGCAACCGTGGTTGTGGTATTATTGAGTTTAGGAGGTTTCTTAACCCCAAATTCCGCAAGTGCGCAGGACGGCCAGATGAGCCAAGTGCTCACTTTGCAAGAAGCCATCGCTCTGGCCAAGGAAAATTATCCTTCCCTTAAAGAGAGCCAAGCCTTTATTGAACGTGAACAGGCGATGAAGGGTACCAGCTTCGATTTGGGAAATACACAGGTATTTACAGGAAAGGAAGAGTTTGGCAATGACCTTCCCGGTGTACAAACTACCATAGGTGTACAGCAAGGAAATATTGATTTACTTTCAGGTTTTTCAAAATCCAAGTTCTATAAGGAACGTGTTAAACTGGGCGAAACGTTCTACGCGGTCAACGAGCAGCAATTGATTCGCAATGTGATGCAGGCTTATGACCGCATCAATTACAACAAGGCGCAATTGCGTTTTGCGGAACAGTTGGACAGTGTTTATGCTAACTTTAGGACCGCTGCAGAATTGCGTTACGATACAGGAGAAACGGGCAAATTGGAATTTATTGCTGCCTCTTCCGAATATCAGCAGATTCAGGTTTTACGACAGCAAGCCTATGATGACATTGAAATTGCAAAAAGGGCATTGAAGCAGTATTTGGGCATTGACCAAGAAATAGAAACGGTTGGTCAGCTCTATGAACCGATGGATTTTTTGGCCAATTTGGATTCGGCTTCCGCAGCCAATAATCCTTTGCTTCAATATGCTATGCAAAATGCGGAAGTAAGCAAAGCCAATATCGGTGTAGAAAAAGCACAGTTCCTACCCAAGTTCAACTTCACCTACGGCAGGCAGATTGTGGATGATGTGTCGGGTTTCAACACCTATCAGGCTGGTATTAGCATACCGCTTTGGTTCTTTCCGCAGAAATCAAGGGTAAAGGCCGCTAAAGCAGATGCATTGGTCGCCGAGAATCAATATCTCGAACAAAAGGCAATGACCGAAAGTAGAGTGTCACAGCTCATAAAATCGCTGGAAAAGACCCAAAAAACACTTAACTATTATCAGGAAGGTGCATTGCTTTTGGCCGAGGAACAAATTACTACGGCAGAACTGGCTTCTAAGGAAGGTGAAATTGATTATGTGAACTATATCACGATACTCAACAGCGCCATCAGGATAAAACAAAATCATATACAGTTTATAAATCAATATAACCAGCAGTTCATTGAGTTGCAATACCAACTGGGTAACCTATAATCTAAAAAAGAATAAGAAATGAAAAATATAGCAATAGTAAGTGTAGCATTAATGACCTTCTTTATGGTTGGTTGCAACGACAAGCCCGATTCAGAATTGGGACATAACGAAGAAAACACAACTACCGAAAAAATGGAAGGTGAAGGAGATGCACACGGTGAACATAATGAAGAAGAAGAAGACGGTCATAATGAAGAAGAAGGCGAGGAAGGTGTGGTAATGCTTACCAACGACCAAATCGAAACCGTTGGTCTTGAGACCAAATTGTTGGAAAAACGTAATCTCGGTAACAATATCAAGGTTACAGGAAGACTCGAACTTTTCCCTCAAGACAAGGCCAATATTAGTCCATTTATGGGTGGTAATGTTAGGTCCATCAAGGTTATAGAAGGAGATAAAGTGCGCAAGGGTGAAGTGCTTGCATATCTTGAACATCCGGATATTATAAGTATGCAGCAGGAATATCAGGAAAAAAACGACGAACTCGTATTCCTAAAGCAGGATTTTGAGCGAAAAAAAATATTGTTCGACAAAGGTGTTTCCTCAGGCAAGGAATTCCAGATGGCACAATCAAAATTTCGTTCCACGACCTCAAGTGTAAACGGTTTAAGGTCAAAACTACGTTTATTGGGAATTAACGCATCCAAGGTAGAGCAAGGAGAAATCTACTCTGCAATACCTATAACTACGCCAATATCGGGCTATGTAGACGAGGTAATGGTAAGTCTTGGGGACTATGTGGCACCACAGTCCAAGATGTTCGCCGTGAGCGATAATTCTAAAATTCATTTAGACTTAAAAGTGTACGAAAAGGATATTCCAAAGGTAAAGGAAGGACAGAAAATAATCTTTACGGTAGCTTCTAAACCCGATGAATTGTTGACCGCAGAAGTACATTCCATCGGTAAAACTTTTGAGGAAGACCCTAAGGCCCTGCACGTGCACGCCGATATAGATAATAAAAATGGCGAATTACTTCCCGGTATGTATGTTGAAGGCAGGATTGCGGAAGGACAAAAATCAGGATATGCCGTTCCAGAGGAAGCCATTGTCAAGGAAGGCGAACAATCCTATATTTTCATTGTGGATGAGGATGAGGAAACCGAAGAAAACACGGTGAAATTCAGAAGAATCCCCGTAAGTACAGGTGTCAATGACCTTGGCTTTGTGGAAATCAATATTCCTTCAGAAATGGCAAAAAATATTATGGTTGTCACAGTTGGAGCCTACACCCTTTCTTCGGAAATGGTCAAGGGCGAACTGGAACACGGACATTAATTCAATAATAATCAAAGGTTTTGATTCCGGGTTTGTTTATCGTCTTAATTAGTTAGTTAAAATTAAAGAACAGGCTCGGTTCAAAATCGATAAAAATAAATAATTATGAAAGAAATAAAAGCATTTGTAAAACCGAACAGGATACAAAGAATTATAGAAGCTCTGACTGATAACGGATTTAAAAGTATGACCCTGTCACAAGCAGAAGGAACTGGAGCTTTCAAAGCAAAAGGAGCTAAACCTTCACTCGATTTTCACGTAACAAACAGCCCTGTGGTAAAATTGGAACTCGTTTGCCAGAACGAGGAAGCACAATCTGCAATAGACATCATTCTCAAAAATGGCAAAACCCCAGATCCTGGTGATGGCATCATTTATTTGTCTGAGATTGAAGATGCTTTTCAGATAAAAACAGAGGAATCCTTAAAACAATTCAAAATTTAATTGTTTCGTAATTAATGCGTTGAAGAAAAATAATTAGGCTTAAATAGATAGCAAAAAGATACAAAATAATAGAGCCATAAAAATATGGAAACAACAAGAAAAAACAATTTAAAACAGGCCAGAACACTTCAAATTTGGAACGTCATTTATGACGTTATAGAGGTGGTCGTCTCGCTTATTGCTGGAATAACAGCAAATAGTTCCGCACTCGTAGGTTGGGCACTGGATAGCACGATAGAAGTGATAAGTGCTGCAACACTTGGATGGCGACTGCACGGCGAGCTCAAAGGCATCGATGAAGAAAAGGTAAAACGAAGACAAAAAATTACCTTGAACGTGATTGCAGTTTCATTTACGCTCATCTGTATTTTCATTTCCTATGATTCCATTACCAAGCTCATCAATAAAGAAACCGCAAGCTGGAGCACGTTGGGACTGGTCATATTATTGGTCTCGCTCGTTGTCAATCC
Organism: Flavobacteriaceae bacterium; assembly: GCA_965655805.1. Taxonomy (GTDB): domain Bacteria; phylum Bacteroidota; class Bacteroidia; order Flavobacteriales; family Flavobacteriaceae; genus Algorimicrobium. Next base: position 117,063 of record CBFHJN010000001.1, on the reverse strand, counting down.
TATCTTGATATATTTTAAAAGAAAATATGGGAAAAAACTGGAAAGTCCAGCTCTACTGGCTGATGCAAAAGACACCTTTATTTGTCTTTACCAGACAGTGGTCGTATTGACAGGATTGCTATTGGTCAACTGGTTGGAGTGGTGGTGGGCAGATCCTGTAGCGGCCTTGCTCATCGTTCCATACGCTGCAAAAGAAGGTTGGGAAGCATTTAACAAAGCAAAAAATATCAACTACAATATCACATAAATATGCAAGAAGTTGAAAAATTTTTAGAAAGCAAAGGCATCCGCCCTACGGCAATGCGCCTGATGACCTATAAGCGGTTGGCGCAACTAAAAGTGGCCATTAGCCTGGGCGAGCTCGAAAAAGATTTTGAACGCTCAGAAAGGAGCACACTTTACCGTACTATGAAAACATTTGAGGAAAAAGGAATTGTGCACCAAATTGAGGATGGCACCGGCATTGTTAAATATGCCCTGTGCGAGGAAAATTGTGAATGTGAGGTCGGCAACGACCTTCACTTACACTTTCATTGCAATAGTTGCGGTGAAACGGTGTGCCTGACCGAGCATAAAATTCCGACAATAAACCTGCCCGAAGGCTATGTGGCAGAAGATATCAACCTTGTGGCAAAGGGAGTCTGTGAGAAGTGCAGCGATGACTTGGATTAAATATTTTGATTTAAAAAATTGGAACAATGATGACGATTTATAAAAATGAATGTAAGGTATATATGGTAGCTCAAAATAGATTAGATGCTACAGATTATGAAAATATGAAATCACAATTAAAAGACCATATACAAGAACATAATAAAGTGTACTGGTATATCGAGATGGAAAATTTTGAGGGTTGGTCCTCAAGTGCATATTGGAAAGGTATTGAACTCAAACTTCCAAAGGAGGAAAGATTAAAACGAGTCGCGTTGGTAGGAAACTTAGAATGGCAAGAACAATTTACGGAAGTTTTGATACCATTTACAAGGGCACATATTAAATTCTTTGGTCCAGATGAAAAAAAATTGGCCAAAGAATGGATAGAGAAAGAAATTAATTAAAACAGCTAAATTAATTAAAACGAAAGAACTATTATTTACTATTAAAATCTGGGGAATGCAATTTACATTGGAAGCAGTGGATAATCCTCAGCCCAAATCCCCAAATGTAATAGTGCTCAATGGAAATCCTGAAGGACGTTTTGCAAGGGGTAAAATAAGTGAGGAGGATTTTAAAAAATGTAAAAATTGTTACGAGAAAAAAAATTGCGTTGCATTTAACCAAACGCTAAGAAAATTAGAAATAAAAAATATGAATACCAAGCTTATTAAAGTCTTTTTGCGATTAGCAATTTCAATCGGTTTTTTATCGGCGGTAGCCGATAGATTTGGAATTTGGAGCAAAGAAGTTTCTGTTTGGGGAAATTGGGACAGTTTCTTGAGTTATACCCAAATGATCAATCCTTGGATTCCGAATTCATTAATACCAACAATCGGACTTTTGGTAACCATAGCCGAAATTGTTTTTGCGATTTTCTTGATAATAGGGTTTAAAACGGAACTGTTTGCAAAATTAAGCGGGTTTCTACTGTTACTATTTGCTGTTTCAATGACTTTTTCAACTGGAGTAAAAGGAGCGCTTGACTTTTCTGTTTTTAGTGCTTCTGCCGGAGCTTTTGCTTTGAGTCTTATGAAAGAAAAATATTTGGAATTGGACAATCTGATTTCTAAACCTATAAATAGCTGAAAATGAAACTGGCTAATGGCATACATAATCAAAAAAGAGGGGCGCTGAACAGGCGAGGTCTTCTTATTGCTATTGTATTAGGGTTTGCGGTTGGTATAATCATCATACAGCCTTTGGGCATTTCCCTATTCCAGTATGACCAGAGCGGTGATACGGGCAATTGGTGGTATTTGTTCAAAAACGCAGTTGGGCAAGCTCTTGGATTTGGAGATGTGGACCAAATCCTAAAAAATATCCTGTTTGGTATTATGGGAAGCAGTCTCGCCTTAATGTTCTATACAAGAAAAACAATATTTCAACTAAATAGGGAGAAAGTCGGAATAACCTTGATAAGGGAATTATTGAACAAAGGTGAAAACCACGAGGTAGAATTCAAAAGCACCTTGAGGTGGGACCTTCGACAAGGTAAGGTTAACAAAGCTTTGGAAATGGTGGTGGCGAAGACCATTACAGGATATATGAATACCGAAGGAGGCCACTTGATTATTGGGGTAGATGATGAAGGCCGTATTCTGGGGCTCGAACAAGATTACGGTACTTTAAAGAAACCAGACAAGGACGGGTTTGAACAGTATGTAATGCAGTTGGTGTCCGTCAAGTTAGGCACCCATTTTTGCCCTTTGGCAAAAGTGGCCTTTTATGAATTTAAAGAAAAGGATATCTGTTATGTAAGGGTCTACAAATCGCAAAAACCCGTGTATTTGAACCTGGGCGACCGTTCTCATTTCTTTATCAGAACCGGGAACGGTACCCGGGAGTTGGATATGCCCGAAGCATTGGATTATATGGAAATTCACTTAAACTAATATAAATCCAATAAAAATTAAAAAATGATACAGATTATAAACATAGAAAAGGAAAACTTAATCGCTGCCAAAATCAACGGTAGAGTCACAAAGAAGGATGTTGAAAAAATTCATCCGCTCATTCACAATATCATCGAAAAAGGCCATAAAGTGGATTTTTATTTTGAACTGGAAGATTTTCACGGCTACGACCTACAAGGGTTTTGGGCAGATTTAAAGGTAGATGCTGCACACCTATCAGATTATGGTAAAATGGCATTTGTAGGCGAAAAAAAGTGGCAGAAATGGGCAGCCAAGGCTACCGATTTCTTTACCGGTTCAGAAGTCAAATATTTTGACCTTCAGGATAAGGAACAAGCAAAAAAATGGATAAAAAACAACTAAGGATATGAAAAAACTAAAAATCAAAATTCCCGTAATCCTTCCACAGGTACCGGACGAAAAAGATGCCTGCATCAAAAGGCTCATCGACAAGTTAAGTGGTCGTGAAGGTATTGACAGTGTGCACATATCCGATGAAAAAGCGGACGGTGTACCGCAACTCTGTTTTCATTACGACCCCGATATCATTTCACTTGATAGAGTACAGTCCTTGGCAGAAACCACGGGAGCCCAGATCACGGATAAATTTGGACATAAGTTGGTAGAAGTGGAAGGGATACGCCACACCCGTCACGCCCGAACCATCGAGAAAGCAGTCAAAGAGGTCGATGGAGTTCTCGAAGTTTCCGCATCCGCTTCAGGAATGATACGTGTGGAATTTGATAAGGGCATTACAGGATTTGGGGCGATTAAAAAGAAAATAGAAAAACAAGGGCTTACTATTATTGAACCTTCCGTTGATACAGAAACACATTTACAAAAAATAGAAGTTTCCAATGGTGAAGAAAAATCTGAAGATACTCAAGACAAGGAGGAAAATCAACACGTTGGCGAGAGCGAAGGCCACGTTCATAAAGACGGCGAAGAACACGACCACAACGAGGATGAAGGCGAGGCACACGCCCACGGCGGTATTTTCGGAAAGAACACCGAACTTATTTTTGCCATCATTTGCGGTGCCCTTCTCGGAATAGGTTTCGGATTGTCCTACGTGGACTCGATACCGGATTGGGTCAGCTTGTCCCTCTACATAGGCGCCTACTTTTTTGGAGGTTATTTTACCGCGAAAGAGGCCATACAGACAGTGGCCAAAGGTGGTTTTGAAATCGACTTTTTAATGTTGGTCGCCGCCATCGGTGCCGCTGCTTTGGGCGCTTGGGCGGAAGGTGCCTTGTTACTGTTCCTGTTCAGCCTCGGGCACGCTCTTGAACATTATGCGATGGAGAAAGCCCGAAAATCTATTGCGGCACTGGCAGATTTAGCACCAAAAACAGCATTGCTCAAAAAAGATGGTAAGACCAAAGAAGTTGGTATTGAAAAGTTGAATAAAGGCGATATTATTGTAGTTAAGCCAAACAGTAAAATATCTGCCGATGGCGTTGTTGTTGATGGTAAAAGTAGTGTCAACCAAGCCCCCATTACCGGGGAAAGTGTACCAGTAGATAAAGTTCCTGTGGAAGATTCCGCCAAGGACTATTCAGAGGATGATGATATAAAGGACGAAAACCGAGTTTTCGCCGGGACTATTAACGGCAACAATACGCTTGAAATTAAGGTAATCAAAGAGGCAAAGGATTCAACACTGTCCCGATTGGTAAAATTGGTGAACGAAGCCCAGACCCAAAAATCCCCCACCCAGTTGCTTACCGATAAATTTGAAAGATATTTTGTTCCTTCCGTACTGGTATTGGTAGTGCTGTTGCTCTTTGCTTTTTTGGTCGTCGATGAACCGTTTAGTGCCAGCTTTTATAGGGCTATGGCCGTATTGGTAGCTGCCAGTCCCTGTGCCCTTGCGATTTCGACCCCGAGTGCGGTATTGAGCGGTGTTGCACGAGCGGCCCGTGGCGGGGTACTTATCAAAGGGGGTCGTCCTTTGGAAGACTTGGGGGTTATTACCGCGCTCGCCTTTGACAAGACGGGTACCCTGACCGAAGGAAAACCCAAGCTTACCGAAGTGGTCCCGCTTGGCGATATTTCTGAAAACGAACTTTTAAAAATAGCTGTAGCCGTAGAGAATCTAAGTGATCATCCTCTGGCAAAAGCAGTGGTTCGAGATGGCAAGGAACGTTTGAAAGGCGAGGAAATACCTGATGCAACCGATTTGGAAGCCGTGCTTGGCAAAGGTATAAAAGCGTCATTGGGCAATGACAAAATCTATGTCGGTAACCTCGACCTGTACGAAGGGCTTGATGAGAGCACCCCTTCCGAAGACATAATAACGAAAGTCCGTGACCTCGAAGGTGGGGGAAATACTACGATGCTTATTCGGAAAAACCAAGAATATATAGGTGTTATTGCCCTAATGGATACCCCTCGCGAAGCTGCCAAGGAAACCCTCAAAAAATTAAAAGAAATCGGTATCAAACGAATGATTATGCTTACTGGTGACAACCAAAAGGTTGCCGATGCCGTGGCGAAAGAAATAGGATTGACCGATGCTTGGGGGAGCTTGTTGCCAGAGGAAAAAGTGGATGCCATAAAAGAGCTAAAGGAAAAGGAATCCAAGGTGGCAATGGTAGGCGATGGTGTAAACGATGCGCCCGCAATGGCGAACAGTACCGTGGGCATAGCAATGGGAGCGGCTGGAAGCGATGTGGCCTTGGAAACGGCGGATGTTGCCCTAATGGCCGACAAGTTGGAAACCCTGCCTTTTGCTATTGGCTTGAGTAGAAAAGCAAAAGCTATTATCAAGCAGAACCTTTGGGTAAGCCTTGGTGTTGTAGCACTGCTCATACCAGCCACCATTTTGAGCTGGGCAAACATAGGAATAGCCGTGGCATTTCACGAGGGGTCTACCTTGGTAGTAGTGGCCAATGCGCTGCGCCTTTTGGCTTATAAAAAAGATTAGAAAAATTGGGACTTAGAAGAATCCAGTTTTTTGAAAGAATATTAAATGACAAACACGGAAAAAATATTATTTACCAAAGGGATACGCCCTACTGAAATGAGGTTGAAAATTTACAAATACCTCAAGAGGAAGACCTATGCCATAACCTTAAAGGAAATGCAAAAAGTCTTTATCGCCAAAAGTGAAAAAAACAAAACAGCAAACAGAACTACCTTTTATCGCAACCTAAAGACTTTTGAGGATAAAGGGCTCATTCATCAGATCAATGATGGGACCGGAGTCGCAAAATTTGCGATCTCCGATGAAAATGCCAAAGATAATCACGGTATAGATTTACATATGCACTTTTATTGTACCAGATGTCGAAAAACAACCTGTTTACCGAATAAAATATTGGAAGGGAACTTGCCAGAGGATTATGAAGTGAGCGATGTAAACCTGGTGTTAAAAGGAACATGTGAAAGTTGTAGAAAAAAATAATAGGGATGAAAAAGCTTCAGCAGTTGACCAAGGAAATTAACGAATTGACACTGAGGATTGAACAGGACTATCCCGAACTATACCAATATCTCGATGAAAACCCTATTACAATCCCCGATTGCAAAACTCCCGAGATTTCCGTCAGCTCGTTTGTAGAATATTTGGATAGCCTGAAGTCACTCTTGGAAAGATTTATAGAATCGCATAAACAAATGAAGCACTAATTGACGAATTATTCTGCAGCATATAATAATGGATAAAAGCATTTTCGAAATCAGTAAGATGGACTGCCCTTCCGAAGAACAGATGATTCGGATGAAGTTGGAGGCTTACACTCAAGTAAGGTATCTGGATTTTGATATCCCAAATAGAAAACTGGAAGTATATCACTTAGATGGCATCGAAGACATACAAACAGCGATTGCCGGTTTAAAACTTGGGGATACGTTTCAAGGGACGGTAGTTGCTGAGCCACCTGTAATGGAAGACCAATCCAAACAGAAAAAGATTCTATGGTGGGTCTTGGGCATCAATTTCGGTTTTTTCATTATCGAAATGACCACCGGCTGGATATCCGGCTCAATGGGACTTATTGCAGATTCGTTGGATATGCTGGCAGATTCCATCGTGTACGCACTTAGTCTGTTTGCAGTTGGCGGTGCCATTTCCAGAAAAAAGAAAGTGGCCAGATTCAGCGGATATTTTCAGATGGCATTGGCAACACTTGGGTTTGTCGAGGTGTTGAGAAGGTTTTTCAGCAATACAGGAACACCCCTGTTCCAATGGATGATTATAGTTTCAATCTTCGCATTGGTGGGTAATCTGATATCGTTATGGCTTATCAACAAGACAAAGAGCAAAGAGGCCCATATGCAGGCAAGCGCCATTTTTACATCCAATGATATCATTGTAAATGGGGGTGTTATACTGGCAGGGGTATTGGTCTATTTTCTGAATAGTAAATGGCCCGATTTGGTAATTGGCGGCATCGTTTTCACGTTTGTAATGCGTGGTGCCATAAGAATATTAAAACTGTCGAAATAGCTTTAGGAAAGCCTTGAAATAGAAAAGTAATGAATAAACAAGAATAGTTGGCTTTGGGTAGTAGTGTTGGGATTAGCAGCTTGGACGGCACATTGGAGTGAGGACAAATTATTCAAAGATTACCAAAATAGGCTCAATGTATTGAATGAAGACATTAATTCAAAACCTAAAACTCTATAAGTAAAATTAATTTTCATTAGTTTTGTAATCAATGCAAAAACCAAATAAAATAGCGGCATTTTTCTTTTTAGGCTTGTTTAGTCTAATGATGCTGCATCAGGTTTTTCCGCATTTGCACCATCAACACGAGGATGCTCATTCCCATTCAGATATTGCACATACTGGCGAACATCATCATCACGATGATGATTCCAACGAAGAAGAATCCCCTTACGGATTTTTTGGTTTCTTTATGGATATGCATATCCATTCTACAGTATCCAGCGATATTGTATTACTTAAAAGGAATACGGTAGAGCAGCAGACCAATGTTGATAAGGATATAGTAAAAAGTTCTTTTGAAACTCAAAAAATCTTTTTGATTGACTATAGGCAAAATAGTAAACCGCCTGTCTATCATCCACCCAATTCATATTTTAATCCCTACCTCTCTTCCCTCGACTCACGAGGCCCACCATCTTTAGGTTAATCGTTTAGGACTATGGTATCGCTACGGTACTGTTTCCTTATATAAATTCAGATTAAACCTAAAATTTTACACAATGAATAAATACATCGTGTCCGTAATTTGCGGATGCCTGTTCTTTGTTAATGGTTTCTCGCAGAATAAAAACATAGAGGAACTACTTAATGAAATAGAACAGAACAATACAGAGTTGAAAGGCTATCAATCATTTATTGAAAGTCAGCAACTCGAAAACAGGAGCAATAACAATTTGCCTGACCCACAGCTTTCTGGCTTTTATTTGCCATTTGGCGATAATGAAACTGGAGATTATACCGAATATCAACTATCCCAATCTTTTGAATTCCCAACGGTATATGTTGCACGTGGCAAATGGAACGAATCTAAATCGCAACAGTTAGCGGCAGCCTACGCTAACAAGAGGCTGGAAGTATTATTAAAAGCAAAGAACACGCTTTTAGAGCTTGCTTTCTTGCAAAAGCGAAAAGCTATTGAAACGGAAAGAAAAACCCAGAGCAGACAGGTTTTTGAGCAAATCCAAAAACTTTTTGATGCAGAACAAGTTGGGATTTTAGATTTGAACAAGGCGAAAATTGCTTGGATTCAAGAGCAATTTGTTGTTGAACAAATTGAAAGCGACATCCAAATTTTGCTATCCAAACTTAAAACGTTGAATGGAGGCAATGTAATTGATGGTGTTACCTCAAGAATTGCATTACCTATCGAAGTTGGTACGGTAGATAATCTTTGGCAGGAAAAATTAGCGAAAGACCCTTTACTACAAGAATTAAAGGCTAATGAGACATCTTCACTTCAAAAAATAAAATTGGAAAAAAACAAGGTGCTGCCAAACGTGGCACTTGGCTATAATTATCAAGGCGTTAGCGGTAGTAATTATTCTGGTTTTTATGGTGGTGTTTCAATTCCACTTTGGAGTAGCAAGAACAAAGTAAAAGCTGCCGAAGCAAATTTTGAATATCAACAGTCCAACACGCAGGTAGTTACCACTTCGCTTTATACCCAATTTCAAGAAACCTATAATCGATACGAATTGATGCTCGAAAAATTTAATGAGTATCAAGCCACTATGGGTAATTTAAATAGCGAGCAACTGCTTTTTAAGGCTTATATGTTGGGCGAGTATTCGTTTATGGATTATTACGTGGAGCTTCAGTTTTATCGGAATGCATCAGATAAAATGCTGCAAATGGAAAAGGAACTGCAACTGCTTCAAGCACAATTATTAAAACATCAGTTATAAATTTTTAAACATACAATTATGAAATTTTCAAAATCAATATTCGCAATAGCAATCGCATCAACATTTTTAGTAACCTCTTGTCGAGAAACAAAAACCGAAAATACTGACGACCACGGTCACGAGCATAATGAGGATGGTAGTCATACGGAAGAAACCATAGAGCAAGAAGAGTTTAAAGTAGGAACTGATTCTATGGAAACAAAAACAGAGGAACACGGGCACGACCACAATTCAGAAGGGAATCATACAAATGATGATGATTCAAAAACTCATAAACACGATGATGGCGCTGAACATCACGACCACTAAAAGCAAATAGATATAACGATATGAAATATATACTCATAGTGCTTGCCTTTTTGGCAATGTCTTGTAACAACAAGGCAGAAGATGCACACGCACACAATCCCGATGGTAGCCACGAAGGAGAAGAAATTCCACGCTTGGACCACACCATTTGGACAGACAAAACAGAATTATTCGTAGAATTTCCAGCCTTAATCGTTGGAAATCCAAGCAGATTTGCAGCCCACTTTACGGTGTTGGACAAGCATCAGCCTGTTCGTGAAGGTTCGGTTACGGTTAGTTTGATTAAAGGCGATAATGGAATTCGTAATACTGCCGAAGCACCGTCTTCGCCAGGCATATTTTCGCCTACCATTCAACCAAAAGAAACGGGTAGTTACCAACTTGTTTTTGAATTGAAAACGCCAGATTATTCAGATAAAATAACGATTGACGATGTTACGGTTTATGCTAATGCAGATGAAGCCATAAAAGCCTTGGGTGCAGCCGAAGATGAAGGGAGCATTTCGTTTTTGAAAGAACAAGCTTGGAAAATCGATTTTCAAACCGCACCTGTCGTTTCAGGTAAAATTTACGATGTCATCAACACCTCTGGTGTTTGGATGCCCTCGCCCGGTTCTGTAAAGTCCTTGGCGGCAAAATCCAATGGGGTGGTAGATTTTAAAGTTATTAATCTCACGGAAGGCACAGCAGTAAAAAGAGGTCAGCTCTTAATGAGTTTGAATAGCCAAGGTTTGGCATCTAATAATTTAAGTACGGATATCGCTTCCGCGAAAGCGAAATTCCAACAAGCCAAATCTGAATATGACAGAAAGAAAGAGTTATACGAATCTAAAATTGTCCCAAAATCTGAATTTGAAAAAGTAGAAAGCAGTTTTGAGATAGCCAAAGCCAACTATCAGTCCTTGGTATCTGGTGTTTCGGGCGGAAGCAAACAAATCCGCGCCCCTTTTGATGGTTTTATCAAATCCATAACAGTTTCAAATGGCGATTACGTAGAACAAGGCGTTGCGCTTGTGACCGTTGGAACGCATCAATCCAGAGTTTTAAAAGCGCAGTTAGCACCCAACTACGGACTTACGATGGGTAATGTACAAGGTATATGGTATCAGGATAATGATAACCTATGGAAAGACGTAACTGATGCCGAGGGCAAAATCCTTTCGATTGGAAAGGACGTGGAACGTGAAAACCCTTTGATTTCTGTTTTTGCAGAAGTCAATGCCACCGTCGATATGCCAATAGGAAGTCTAACACCTGTTCAGATAGCGATGGGAAATGCCACCCAAAATACAATGATACCTGAAAATGCCTTATTGGAAGACTATGGAAGCTATTCCGTTATCGTGCAACTTTCAGGCGAAAGTTTTGAAAGACGTCCTGTAAAAATAGGAAAACGTAATGGCGAGAATGTAGAAATAGTACAGGGCTTGGAAGTTGGCGAAGTAGTGGCAACTACAGGAGCATACCAAGTTAAAATGGCTTCAATGTCGGGTTCAACACCTGCACACGGTCACGAACATTAAAAACGAAGAGAAATGTTAAACAAAATATTATCAATTTCACTTCAAAATAGATTGCTCATACTATTGGGAGCGGTTGCATTGAGTGTGTTGGGCGTGTATTATGCACGTACAATGAACGTCGATGTATTCCCAGACCTTACAGCGCCCACGGTAACAATTCTTACCGAAGCGCACGGAATGGAATCTGAAGAAGTAGAAAAATTAGTAACCTATCAACTGGAAACGGCCTTGAACGGTTCGCCCAATGTAAGGCGAATCCGTTCGTCATCGGCAGCAGGTGTTTCCATTGTTTGGGTAGAATTTGAATGGGGAACAGATATTTATCGAGCTCGCCAAATTGTTAGTGAACGCATCCCGATGGTACGTGAAAATTTGCCTGAAGGTATCGGAGCACCAACTATGGCACCAATTTCATCCATTATGGGAGAGATAATGCTTTTGGGAGTGACATCCGATAGTTTGTCGCCAATGGAACTGCGAACCTTGTCAGACTGGACAATTCGCCCACGGATAAAAGCGATTGGTGGTATCGCAAATGTGGTGGTTATCGGTGGCGATTATAAGCAATACCAAGTATTTGCCAATCCTGAAAAGATGAAGCATTACGATGTAAGTCTTTCAGAATTAGTAGAACACGTAAAGGAAGCAAACAAAAACGCACCAGGTGGCGTGATTAATCAATATGGTAATCAATACATCATAAAGGGAAGCGGTAGAGCGTATGCGTTGGAAGATTTGCAGGAAGCAGTTCTAAAAGAAGTAAACGGTCAAACCATCAAAATAAAAGATGTGGCAACGGTTCAAATTGGCGCTGCCGATAAAATTGGCGATGGTTCATTAAATGCAAAACCTGCGGTTATTTTAACCATTTCAAAACAGCCCGATGTCAACACTTTGGAACTGACAGACCGATTGGATGAAGCGATTGCAGACTTGGAAACAACCTTACCAAAAGGTGTCAACATCAAAAGTCAAATCTTTAGACAGTCCGATTTTATTGATGCATCCATCAGCAATTTAAATATGACTTTGTTGGAAGGTGCTTTCTTCGTAATGATTATTCTTTTTATCTTTTTGATGAATTGGAGAACTACCGTTATTTCATTACTGGCTATCCCTATTTCCTTATTGGTATCCATTATCATATTAAAATGGTTGGGCTATACCATAAATACAATGAGTTTGGGCGGTATGGCCATTGCCATTGGTGCATTGGTGGACGATGCAATTATTGATGTAGAAAATGTGTATAAACGCTTGCGCGAAAATATCAGAAAACCCAAAGCGGAGCGGGAATCGACAATAAAAGTAGTGCGTGATGCTTCAGTAGAAATAAGAAGTTCCATCATCATCGCAACGCTTATCATTATCGTATCATTTGTTCCCTTGTTCTTTTTAAGCGGAATGGAAGGTCGATTATTGCAACCGCTGGGCATAGCCTTTGTAACATCGGTATTGACCTCATTGGTAGTTGCCGTAACCGTAACACCAATTTTGTGTTCTTATTTATTAGACAATGAGAAGCTTCTAAACAAACAGGCTGATGGTACAAAAGTAGAGCGTTGGTTGCAGAAACATTATGGCAACCTTTTGGTGCGAGCGACTAAAATACCTAAAACCATTATAGGCGTAACTGTAATTGCATTTGTATTAAGTCTTCTGGTTGTAACGCAATTGGGAAGAAGTTTCCTGCCAGAATTTAATGAAGGTTCATTGGTAATTAGTGTGGTTGGTCCACCGGGAATGTCTTTGGAAGAAAGTAATAAGACTGGAAAGTTAATAGAGACCATTTTATTGGATATGCCCGAAGTAGAGGTCGTTACTCGAAGACAAGGACGTGCCGAACTGGACGAACACGCTCAAGGTGTCAATGCTTCGGAAATTGATGTGCCCTTTGTTCTCGAAGACAAAACCAAAGAAGAATTCTTTGAAGAAGTCCGAAATAAATTGAGCATCGCACCTGGTGTTAATATCACATTAGGACAACCCATCGCACACCGTATTGATCATATGCTTTCGGGTACGCGTGCCAATATTGCCATCAAGATTTTTGGGTCAGATTTACAACGTCTATTTGAAGTAGGGAAAAGTGTAGAGCAGAACATCAAGGATATTGAAGGATTGGCAGATGTTGCAGTTGACCAACAAATTGAAGTACCACAAATACGCATCAAACCTAAACGCCAGATTCTTTCGGCTTATGGGATGACCGTAGGTAATTTGATGGAACAAGTGGATATTGCTTTTGCAGGAGAAGAAGCAGGCGAGATTTATGAAGGACAACAGTATTTTGATTTGGTGGTTCGCTACGAAAAATCGTTTCGTGATAATATTGAGAAAATCGGTAACACCTTAATAAGTCTTCCAAATGGTGGTCAGACCACTTTGGGCCAATTGGCAACCGTTCAATCCGTGAGTAGTCCAAACACTATCAACCGTGAAGATGTGCAACGTAAAATTGTAGTTGCTGCCAATGTTCAAGGTAGGGATTTACGTGGTGCCGTTAACGAAATAAAGGAAGTGATCGCCAGCAATGTAAATATACCAGAAGGTTATCGTGTGCAATATGGCGGACAATTTGAAAGTGAATCCAAAGCATCACAATTGCTTTTGATAACAGCCATAATTGCAATAGCCATCATTTTCCTGTTGTTATACTATGAATTTAAGGATGTAAAACTGGCATTTGTAGTATTGATTAATCTGCCTTTGGCGTTAATTGGTGGAATCTTGATAGTGTATTTCACGTCAGGAATCATCAGTATTGCAGCGACCATAGGTTTTATCAGTTTGTTTGGTATTGCCACACGAAACGGTATTTTATTGGTTTCACGGTATGAAGATTTGAGAAAAGAAGGAGTACAGGGTTTTCAGTTGATAAAAGCTGGGGCTTTAGATAGATTAAACCCTATTTTAATGACTGCCTTTACCACAGGTCTGGCATTGATACCATTGGCTCTAAAAGGTGGCGAACCGGGAAGTGAAATTCAAAGCCCAATGGCCGTTGTAATTTTAGGTGGCTTGTTGTCGGCTACGATATTGAATTTGGTAGTAATTCCTTGCGTGTATCAGTTAGTATTAAAAAAGGAAAAGTAAACAGTCCATTACGGTAATAAAAACCCTTCTTGTTCTGAATAAGGAGGGTTTTTTATGCTGTGATATTTTCAATCCCACTCAGCACATTCCCCTACATTCCGCGATCGCCTGCTGAAAAAGCGGGCAACCACTTCATTTCGTGAAAAGAGCTTCTCTACATAAGTCTTCTATGCATTTGGATAAAAAAAGTTGTGATATCGTAAAGGAAGAATAAGATGATATTACCTTTAAACTTGAAATTAAAGAGTTAGCTGTGAGTCAAAATCGAACTTAAAATATAACCCAGGCAACCATATAGTAAAATTATACGTCTTTATAAATAGAGATACTCTGTAAAACATAATAGAACATACCAAAATGTTAGACAACCAAAAAGTAAACATCAAAATCAAACTCGCTGCATTATGGGCTTCAGTAACATTCTGCTATTTGTATGGCGACTATTTTGAGCTTTACACACCGGACAAAGTAAACAGTTTAATAACAGGCGATACTATTATGGATAGTCCAACCACATTATTAATAGCATCGATAATTTTGGCGATTCCATCTGTAATGGTTGCCCTTTCAATTATACTTAAACCAAAGCTAAACCGAATTCTAAATATCATATTTGGGATACTATTTACCATAATGATGGTAGCCATAGGAATAATGTCAACGAACGAATGGTATTTGTTCTATGTCTTTTTAGCATTTTTAGAAAGTATAATTACCGCATTGATTGTTTGGTACGCTTGGAGATGGCCTAAAGAAAAAACTATTTAATAATGGAAGATATGTCAAAAAACAAAAAAGCAAGAATTGCAGGAATACTCTATTTGTTACTAATTATTTGTGGATTTACCTACCTTGTCTATGTACCATTAAAATTAATTGATTTAAAAAATGCCACAGACACCATAGAAAATATAAGAGACTCTGAACTATTGTTCAGAATTGGTATTGTAGCGGGAATTTGCTCTTTTATTATTTTCATTCTATTGCCATTGGCACTCTACAACCTTTTACGAAATGTAAACAAGGTTTCAGCGAAATTTATGGTGCTATTTGCGCTATTGAGTGTGCCAATTTCATTTGTCAATATTCTGAATAAATTTTCAGTACTAACCTTAATCAATAAATCAGAGTATGCACAAAAGCTTGGACAAGCAGAATTTCAAGCCCAAGTAATGCTGTATCTTGAAAATTACAATAACGGAGTGCAGCTCTCTCAAATATTCTGGGGACTTTGGCTTTTACCTTTTGGCTATCTGGTGTATAAATCTGGCTTTCTTCCAAAGATTTTAGGTTTTTTTTTAATGGCAGGCTGCTTTGGCTATTTGATTAAATTTTTCGGAGATTTCCTATATTCAGATTTTAATAAGACAATTATCTCTGAGATTGTTGGGTATCCTGCTTCTCTTGGCGAAATTGGAATTTGTTTGTGGCTTCTTATTATGGGAACAAATAAACTGGGTTTTAGGAAGAAAAGTATAAAATAATTATTCAAGCTCTGAAAGGGAAATATATAGAATAAAATTCTACCATAGCGCTTGTTTTGAATAATTGATTCTCTGTTATAACCCACTCAGCACATTCCCCTACATTCCGCGATCGCCTGCTGAAAAAGCGGGCAACCACTTCATTTCGTGAAAAGAGCTTCACTAAATACCTCTTGGACACAATCCCCAATTTCAGCTTTCCATTCCGCTAACCCTTCCCGCTATGCTGGGAAGGAACACTTCATTCCAGAGCCAAAATCGTGAATTAAGTCCGCTTATAAAATCTATTAAATAAAGAATAAGTTTAAATAACGAAAGAGAGGAATTATGTTATCTATATTTATACCCGCTATATCACATTATTGTTAATTTAAAAATATATTGTGGTCTGAATTTTATACGAATGAACGAGTCGATTTTAGTGCTTATAAATAAGGCTGGAAAATTTTCTGAAAAAGATTCTCTACTTCTAAGAAAAGAACTAAAATTTAGAGAATTAAAAAAAGGCGATTTTTTGTTGAAAAACGGAGCTGTTTGTTCTTCGCTGTGTTTTGTTGTTTCAGGTAGTTTTTATCAATACAATGTTGATTCACAACTCAATAAAAATATCATCGACTTAAATACAAAAGATGATTGGGTTATAAATCATAAAAGCTTTACTTCAAGAAAACCATCCGAATATTCAATTCAAGCTTATGAAGACAGTTCTTTCTATGAAATATCAATAGACGCAATCCATAGACTAATTGCTCATTCACAAACCTTTCTACAAA
This sequence comes from Flavobacteriaceae bacterium, assembly GCA_965655805.1. Classification (GTDB taxonomy): domain Bacteria; phylum Bacteroidota; class Bacteroidia; order Flavobacteriales; family Flavobacteriaceae; genus Algorimicrobium. Next base: position 100,948 of record CBFHJN010000001.1, on the reverse strand, counting down.
TGGGGAAAATATTAGAAGAATCGACTTCGCGAATTGATTTTTTTGATAATAATAATACCCCAGATGAGAAGTACCATTACATAATAACAATCAAACCTAACCTTCTTCAGAAATTTCCGCAAACAGTTATTGCTTCTTACCTAAAAATCACGCCAGAAACGTTGAGTAGAGTTAGAAAAAGGCTTTCATAATTTTATTTTTTCTTGATTTCAATCAAGTGTTTGTTTTTCACAATCCTTTGATATTTGTACTTCAAACGAAATATCAAAACAATGGAAACAAATTTTTACAAAAGTACAGGTATTTCACTTACTATTGGCTCTTTTTTGGCTATTACAACTATGATGTTACACCCATCAGGGGGTAACATTGAGCATATCATTCAAATAGCTAATCCAATCAAGAGCACTCACGCTTTAGCAATTTTTTGTTTACCATTTATCCTATTTGGTTTTTATGGCTTAACCCATAAGCTTTCAGATAAATGGAAATTATCAACTTTAGCTTTCATTATAGTTGCCTTCGGACTTTTTGCAGCGATGCTTGCAGCACTATTTAATGGATTGGCCTTACCCTATTTTCTTGGTCAATATTCGGAAAATATTGAACAGAATATTTCTGTACTTAAACCCATCATAAATTATGGTTTTGCCGTGAATAAATCATTGGACTATATTTTTATTGTCTCGTTTTGTGCTGCCATTACTGTTTACTCTTTGATAATCATCACCACAAGAAAGCTTTCAAAATTAATTGGATACTTTGGTATCGCAATATTAGTTTTTGCAGTTTTGGGCGCAACCACAAATTTTGTGTTTACAAGTCTTACAGGTTTCAGAATATTTGTTTTTAGCATTGCAGGTTGGATTCTATATTCGGGAATATCATTAATCAAATCAAAAAAGTAATATCAATGAGTAAAGAGAAAATAAAGAAGGCATATGATGAATTAGCCGAAAGTTATAACAGATTAATTGACCATAAACCACATAATGCATATTACGATAGACCCAATACATTGAATTTATTTGAAGATGTAGAAAATAAATCGATTCTCGATGCAGCCTGCGGTTCTGGAAAATATGCAGAAATTTTACTTTCAAGAAATGCACAAGTAACTGGATTCGACTTGAGTTCCGAAATGATAAAATTTGCAAAGGAAAGAAACGCTAATCAAGGAATATTCTTTGTACACGATTTAAGTGAACCTCTAACAATGATAAAGGACAAATCTTTTGATTTTGTTCTCTGTGCCTTGGCTTTACATTATTTAGAGGATTGGAATTTAACCATTAGAGAATTTCATAGAGTACTGAAAACTAACGGACAATTAATAATATCAGTTGAGCATCCGTTTTTTGAATATAATTACTACAAATCAACCGAATATTTTAAAACAGAACCTGTAAAATGTATTTGGAAAAGTTTTGGTAAACCTATTGAAATTAATAGTTATAGACGACCTCTTAACGATTGTATTGAACCACTAACAGAAAACGGATTTTATATTGACAAATTAGTTGAACCAAAACCCCTAAAGGAATTTGAGAAATTAGACCAGAAGCATTACAAGGAACTGAATAAATTTCCAGCTTTTATGTGTATTAGAGCGGTCAAAAAATAGCATTTATTAAGTTAATGTATATGAATTTTCTCATCATAACTTCTAATATAACAAACGGTAAAACCCAATACCACTCAGCACATTCCCCTACATTCCACGCTTGCCTGCCGAAAAAGCAGGCAATCACTTCATTACAGGAAAAGAGCTTCTCTACAAAAGTCTTGGACACAATCCCCAATTCCAGCTTTCCATTCGGTTAACCCTTCCCGCTGCGCTGGGAAGAAACACTTCATTTCAGAGCCAAAATTGTGTAGTAAGTTCACCTTAAACCCATCAGCACATTCAAAAAGTCTAATTATTTTTTAATTCAGTTATATTGTGAGAAATTTTAGCTTAAATGGAAAAACTAACAGAAAATAGAACCATTGAATTACTGATGCCTCATTTGGTTCAACAAGGTTATGAAATAGAAAGTTTCTGTCTTGGCCAAACGAGAGGGTATGATATTGTTGCGAACAGAAAAAGTGAAAAATTACTTATTGAAGTAAAAGGCGCAAAAGCACACAAGGATTCGCCAACAAAGCGACGAGATTATTTCAACTCTGGACAGATTAAAACCCATTTAGGTAAAGCAATTATCAAATGCTTAGAAACCAAAGTTGCTTTTCCAAATGCAAAAATTGCCATTGCTCATCCCGAGGATGAACAAATAAGAAAAGCAATAGCCAGTATTATTCCTGAGTTGAATAAGATAGGCATACGGCATTATTGGGTTAATGCTAATGGAACAGTAACTCTTGAAAAATAATTTATTTTGAACACAGTAACAAATTCCAAACTATCCTCTTTATTTCATTTCTTGAAAGAAAATAGGGCTTATAATAAGAAGGTGCAATCCAATTCTTATAATCTGTTTTTAGCACCGTTCGATTCTCTTGAAGATAAATTATATTCAGCTCTTCATCACGTAGCGAATACCCAAAGCCAACCTAAAATTGATATTCTCGCACCTTTTTTTCAAAAAGTATATTCCAATAAATCCCAGCTTCATAGTTTTAAGACATTCATCGATTTTCTAACAGATAAAGAAAACGATGTTCATAATTATGAATCGCTTTACTATGGTATGTTGAGACAAAAAGGTTGGGGTAATAAAACGTCTGCATTGTTTGCCAAAACCATTTATCATTTACATAATGGTGCGTATGGATTTCAAAATCCAATATGGGACGATGCACCGAAAACCATTGACAAAGAAGAAAAAATCTTCTTGCCTGTAGATGCTGTAATTGAAGCAATTTTCCATAGTATTGACCCCTCTATTAAGTGGAATTTCCATAAAATTAATAAACTTCTACAGGATAATTATTCCTCAGAAGAAATGGAAGTTTGGGACGACCTTTGGTTCTGGGGATTTATAAACCAACGTGGTTCCGGTCTAACAAGAGAATTTATTTGGAACGAATCCAAATATTGGGCATTACTTGAGACTGAAAAGAATGGTGTTGTGATTGAAGAGATAAAATTGAAATCGTTGCAATTCCTTTCCATATTGAACCCAAAACAGTAACATATGTATTTGCTATTATCATATTCTAAGTTTGTCTGAATTTAGATAGGTTTAATTTCCAATTATTACCACTTAATCTATATAGTGGCAAAAATTTGTTTTCAAATATTCACCACTTTTTTGTATTTTTGGCAAAGTTTTGATTTTTAACTATGCCAAAGATTATTGAAAATAAATTGATAGAAGCTTTCAAAGACCGTAGTTCTTTTGATAGGGATGCGCTATATAACTTCTATCTGGATTTCGAACCAGATCTAAAAGAAAGTACATTTAGTTGGCGAATTTATGACCTGAAGAAAAAGGACATAATTAAAACCATTGGTCGTGGACTTTATGTTATTTCCTATAAACCTAAATATAAACCTCTTCTATCAGATAGTGTGTTCAAAATAGCCCGTAAAACCAATGAGCGTTTTGAAGATATAAAATATGCCATTTGGGAAACCCAATGGCTCAATGAGTTTTCTCAGCACCAGGCGTCAAATCAAATGATTGTCGTCGAAGTAGAAAAAGAGTTTGTAGACTCACTCTATTACTATCTAAATGATAATCTAAGAATGGATTTTTTCCTAAATCCAGATGAAAAGGAAATCCAATTCTATATTTCAGAAAGTAACGTGCCGGTTATCATTAAACGTTTGGTGACAAGGGCACCCATACAAAAAATAAAAAATAAAAAAGCGGTAGTGCCCATTGCAACACTTGAAAAGATTATGGTGGACCTGTTTGCAGATGAAAATCTGCTACATTTTTACCAAGGTTCTGAAATGGTAAACATCTACGAAAAAATAATTGATAGATATAGCATCAATTTTACAAAGTTGTTCAGCTATGCCAAAAGGCGCAAAAAGGAACAGGAAATAAAGCAATTTATAAGCAACCACATTTCAAATTTTTTAGAAGATATTCAATATGATTAACAACAAAAGTTTTGAAAAGGAATGGCTGAATGGCTTCCGTGCAAAAAAGGAACATAAGGGTATCGATGTAACTATATTGGAAAAAATGGTTCACGCACTATCATTACTCGAACATTTAAAAGTTTCAGGACTCGATTTTGTTTTCAAAGGGGGAACATCACTTGTGCTTTTGCTAAAAGAAGGGAACCGATTTTCTATTGATATCGATATTATTTCCAGCGTTGAGCGTGATAAATTAGAAGAAATTTTGGATGCAGTTGTAGCCAATTCACATTTCAAAAAGCACGTGCTTAATGAGCATAGAAGTTATAAGGAAGGTGTTCCGAAGGCACATTACACCTTTGAGTTCGAGTCGGTATATAATCCAAACGTTCCTGGAACCATTCTATTGGATATCCTTTTTGACAGTCCGCACTATCCAGAACTTATAGAATCGCCCATTGAAACACCTTGGCTTTCCATTGATGGAACTGCTACAACAATTACTACGCCTTCGGTAAACGCTATTTGTGGCGATAAGCTAACAGCTTTTGCACCAGATACCATAGGCATACCATACTACAAAGGCGACCAATTATTTGCAATGGAAATCTGCAAGCAATTGTTCGACTTGGGAAAACTGTTTGTAAACATTACTGATATAGCAATGGTAAAGAAAAGTTTTTCCGCTTTCGCAAAAGCGGAGTTATCCTATAGAAGTTCGGACAAGGATTTTAGTAAAAGTAATCTCAATGAAAAGGATGTGCTATGGGATGCCATAAATACCTGTGCTATTGTGGCAAGACGGGAGCGTAACCTAACCGCTGAAGCAAAAAAGAAATTTGCAGATTTAAGTTCTGGCATACGCAGTTTTGGAAGTGCATTTCTTATGACGGGAAATTTCAGAATAGAGGAAGCCCTTGCAGCTTCGGCCAGGGTAGCTTATTTGAATGCTATATTGTTGCAAGATGAGATAACAGAAATTGAATATTACAAAGGACAAGATATAAGTAAACTTAACATTGAAAAAGCAGATTGGGCATTTTTAAATAAACTGAAAAGACAGCCAGATAAAAGCATTTTTTATTATTGGTTTAAGGCGGTGGAATTACTATAAATATGAAGAAATGAATCTAAAATATATAATAGAAATATGCATTGGGATTGATATAGCCATTATTGGTATCGCTTATCCTATAATAATTGATAAAATATCGAATATTGGAAATAGGTATGACTCAAATTATCTTTCCGAAGTTTTTGAACAAGAATTTCCACAACGGGCATATGGTCGCATTTTGCCATTTCGGAGCAGGAAAGTTACCACTTTCGAATGGCTGTTGTTCTTCACTATCGCATCATTTGCCTTTTTGATTGCAGGTGCCGAACCATTATTTTGGAAAAACTCAATATGGATGCAAAATTCTGCAAAATTATTGACATTAACTCTTACCTTTTTTCTTGTAATATCCTTTATAATCTGGCTTGACAAAATAGCTTTATACAACGGAAAACCAGCTCGCCTATTGAAATATCTGATTGCGAAATATCAATCAATTTCAAAAGAAAGTAGATATAAAGAAAACCTTATCAATTCACTTAACGAGATAGCCTATTTCGCTGTAGAAAAGGAGGATATCCATTTACAAGAGGAATTGAGTAAGTTTTATACTGAAGAGTTTATTAAAATTCGTCATAATCATAATTCAAGCGAAGCTTTAGAATATCCATTTTATTTTTATGACGTAACCCGTAAGCTAATTAAAAAATTGCTTCGGAAAGAAGTTTCTGAATTGGATAGATTGACATCTCCCGCAGTATCAAATTGGTGGTTGTTGGGACAGGATTTTCAGGAGATTCCAATATCAGAAAAAACGTATGATAGTATGTGGGGCAATATCTATCAGATTTCCGACAATGCAAAGTTTATAAAGGAGCATTGGAGCACTGCACACCAATATTATAGATTTCAATTAGGGAGGAAAACTGGCAAATACAACATCGATATTAGAGATTATGAGAACAAGGAGGAAATTGAAATAAGAGAAAGTGAACAGATAAGATTTTTAGAGTTTCACTATGCATTGGGTGGCTTGCTATTGTATCGTCAAAACAATAATGGACTAAAACGAATTCTAAATTTCACACAAAGTCAGCCGCCAGATTATTACCTATTGCCTAACTCTATGTATGACATATTCTACTGGTTTGCCTATTTTAAAGAAGGGTATGTAAACAGAGTTACGCCTACAGATTTTAAATACCCATTTCCAGACATTGATAATTTAGGCCTCTCACGACAAATAACCTTTTGGATTTGTCAATATGTATGTTTGCTTTTTATAAGACAATTTTTCTTGCAACCCTATTATACGTTTCATCAATTTACCGAACAACCAAGATTGCCAAATAAAGTACTTGAATTACTTAAATGGAAAGATGCTTTGGACTATTTCAAGTTTTGTTTAAACAAAATATTAGAGAATAAAGACTTATTGGATTTACTGGGCTATAATTTGTCAGATGCTATTTTGGAGGATATTGAAGGTTTTGAGCCTGAATTACGAATTAGAATTGAAGAGCAAATTCAACAGAATAGAACAAATGCACCATTATCTGATAATAAAATCAATCAATTTTTGGCCAGCAGTGCAACGATGATAGATGATGCATTTAATCAGTACAGCCTCATAATAAATAAAGATGATTTTGCAAATGATGAACCTGTGATGCGATTCGGTCTAAATGGAGGTTCTATACTTTTCCGAAAAGAAGGTTTTACAGAGGGAGACATACCACATCTAAATTATGATTCGATATTTGCACAACAAATCATTTATGACCAAATCAATCGATATATTCCAAACTCTTTCCTCGGAGCGAGAACACGTAGATACTTAATAGACAGAGAAAACTTTGAAGATGCGTTTAAAAGGTTAAAGTACGATAAAGAGAAACATCTTATTGTAGGCTTTGGTTTTTTCGACAATGGTTTAGTCGAAATACCTGATTTCCTTGAGGATATGATTAGGTTGACTTCGCCAGTTTTTACAAATGTACTATTCGTTCTACCAAAGACTGACCTTCCGAGAATTAATCATCCAGACCTCAAAGCTGATGAGATTAAAGAACTGCGTCTTGAACCAATTATACCAGAAAGAAACGTATATGCCTCTGTAATCGACTTGAATCTTGATGAGAATAGTGAGTTGAGACAACGCTGGAACACAAATGAAAATCAAAATCCAGCGGAATCTGTACAATTAACAATTGCATTTATCGCAGAGATTATTTGGAGACAAAATAGAGATGTCGTTCAGTTGAATATCACTTCGCCACTACGTGAACAAGGTATCAAAAATGATTTAAGCGATATTGTTCCTTTCAAGACCATTGAAAATGATTGAATTCAGAAACCCATATCACATAGAACCACCAGGCGTTTTGAGACAAATTCTATCTCATCCCGCAAATGACACAGAAGTTATTGAACTTGCAGTTTTTCAAGAACATCGTTACGCATTTTTCTATTGGAACAAATGGATGCAAGACAATAAACCTAAGAATCCACCTTGTTTGGTTTCATTGGATTGGCATCAGGATTTATGCTATCCGTGTGAAACAGAAAGAGAATGGTTAGATAAATTAGATTTAACGAGTGATGCAGAAGTGTCTTTATTTTCTTGGGCAAAACTTGCGGGCAATAATGATGGCCATATATTATGTGCGGCATATCTTAACTTGATTGGCGATATTTATGTGCATTGTAGACAAGAAATGGGTCGAAATACTTGGCAAGATGAAGAATTGACAGATACCTATGGCAACAAGCACACCATCAAAAAATTCAAAACTTATGAAGCATTACAAGAAGCACTGTTGAAGTCGTCAGAGATGTCCGTGTTTTTTGATATTGATTTGGATTTCTTTTCTGTAAAGAACGGTCTAAGTGATGGATCGTTTGAATTCACTTATCTGCAAGAACAAGAAATACGCGCAATGTTAGATAAAGACCATCCGTTAATCAGTTGGATTTTTGAGCGGATTAAAGGGTTTACTATCGCAACAGAACCAGAACATTGCGGTGGGCTTTTAAAAAGCAACAAATTTCTTGACCTAATTAGTGACATTTATTTCAACCCAGAGTTATTTGCCCCAAAATGCAATTGGAAATGGAAACCAAAGTATTAATAATCCACTCAGCACATTCCCCTACATTCCACACTCGCCTGCTGAAAAAGCAGGCAACTACTTCACTTCGGGCAAAAAGCTTCCCTACAAATCGCCTTGGACACAATCCCCAATTTCAGCTTTCCATTACGCTAAACCTTCCTGCTATGCTGGGAAGGAACATTTATCCTGAACGATGTTGAAGGGCTCCATTCCCGCGCCAAAATTGTGAATTAAGTCCGCCAAAAAGTAAATAATATTCATACAATAAATCAGCAATTTAAACTCGTAAAATACACCCATCAAAAGACTACGGCATAAAGCCACCACCTAAGTCAATACTAATTTATTCCGTTTCCTTTTGAGCTGTGATTTTAGCTTCCGTTTGGGTGCTGCTCAAATATTGTATAACTAAAAATTAGGATTATGAAACTAATATCTGAAAAACCTATTATTTCATTACGAGAAGCAAAAGAACATTATGAATCAAGTCGTGAAAATTACAAGAATGATAGTGCTGAAAGTCATTTACCGTACTATAGAGAAAAGTATCCACTTTACTACCAAGTACTATTAAATAATGTTTAACCTACCTGTCTGCAGACAGGTCTAAATTTAAAAGTTATGTGTTTACAAAATTTACAACAGGATAACATTTTTGTTCCATCAGAAATGAAATCCTTAAAAAGTCTGACCCCGGTGGAATCCCTTAAGGGGTTTGAAAATGCCATCATCTCAAATGGAAAAATTGTGAATGTAGTGTCTAACAGTTACTGCCACGTTCCTAATCAGTTGTTCTTTAAGAAAGCTGAAGCAATGCTGGTCGAAGCACAATTGGACTATTACACGCGCACCGTTAATAAAAATGATAGGTCCTTCATAGCCGAATTCATTATCATCAATAAAAATCGGTTTACAGTCAAGAATGAAAATGATTTGATGTTGCCGATGCTTCGGTTCAAAAACTCGTATGACGGAAGTGAAAAAACTTCTGGCCACTTTGGCTATTACAGAGAGGTATGCTCTAACGGTTTGCACGTTTCAGAAGTGCAAGTCGAATTTTCCATCAAGCACGATAGAAACTACAACTACAGCGAGGTGGTAATGCCAAGGCTGAACGACTTATTCAATAAGTTTCTGGAAAATGAATTTTACAGGATTTCTAATAAGTTCAAAAAGATGAAGGATTTTAAAATCATAGACACTAAGGAATTCGTAAAAGCTATTCTGGAAAAAACAAAGCTGTTCAGATATGAAAGTAGCAATAAGAATGATGACCCTTCCAAGTTATCCCGTGAAGTCATCGGAGTGTTAAACTATGAAGCTCTGTTGCTTGATGAAGTGCCTAATTTGTGGTTGGGTTATAATGCATTTAATTCAACAATACACGAAACATTAAAGAAAGGTTTTGGACAACAAGAACGGTTGGACAAAATGCTGTTTGATGAAGTCTATGCGATGGCATAGCATTAATATTGGTTCATCCGGTACCTCAAACTGGATGGCTAAATATATAACAAACGATTCCATCTAATCCCACTCAGCACATTCCCCGTCATTCCACAAAAAGCTACATTCCGTGAAAAAAGCTTCACTACACAAGTCTTGGACACAATCCCCAATTTTAGCTTTCCATTCCGTTAACCCTTCCCAATGCTTTGGGAAGGAACACTTCATTCCTTTGCCAAAATTGTGAATTAAGTCCGCTTTTCATCGGAAAGTCATCACTTCGGTTTTCTTAACAGGATTTTCGGTGCGGTCTTCTTGAGCCCTCACTCGAAAATCCTTAAAAACCGAACCGCTGCCTTACACATTTTAAGGGGTTTATAATGGATAAAGCCTTTATTGTTTTTCGGTACAGCGAAAAACAGGCACGACATAACCAATTCTAATGTAAACACAGCTGCTTATTTCGCTTTACTGTCGGTACGCTCAAACGCAACTGCGTTTAAAAGAATTGCTAATGCCCTTATGGAACTTGTCAAGACTGTACAAGTTTTAGTGAAAAATAAGGTTTCTACTTCCTTGAAATCCCCCGAAAAAAGCGGATTTACTACGTCGCAAACACACCTGATTTATTCCCTAAAAGTCTGGACAAAACCCACTCTATCCATTGTGCGGTGCACAGAAGAAAAGAACAAACACCCCTTAAAATTTAATTCAGTTTAAAACAAATAGGGGAAATATAAACCAGTCTGTAACAAAGCAGACACAAATCTTTTTATTATGAGTACTATTAGAAATCACGTACAGTTAATTGGAAACGTTGGACAAGAGCCAACCATTACGAACCTTGAAAGCGGTAAGAAAGTAGCCCGCTTCTCACTCGCTACAAACGAGTATTACAAAGACAGCAAAGGCGAAAAGCAAACGGACACCAACTGGCATACTGTAGTAGCTTGGGGCAAAACTGCTGAAATCGTAGAAAAGTATGTTGCTAAGGGCAAAGAAGTTGGCATAACGGGAAAACTTAAAACCCGAAGCTATACAACTGATGATAACGAACAACGCTATGTAACGGAAGTTGTAGCCGATGAAATCCTTTTACTTGGAAGCAAAAGCGACAAGTAATCTTAAAAAAGAAAGAGGGCGTTCCTCTCGAAAGTTGTGCCCTCTTATTCATTATTCACACATTAAATATATGTACAATGAAAGCACAAGTTAACGAAATAAAAGAGCGATTGCAATATTTTACGGGAACAGAAATGTTCTATCAAATCCCATTATTGCGAACCCGTTTTACGGACGGATTGAAATATTTGTCGGAAGTAGCAGAATGTTTTTGGCTCATTACGGACACTTCTGTAATTGCAAAAAGTCTGATGAACCGAAGCGAGTTTGTAACCATCGATTTCAAAAGATTGCCCAAAGAAAAACAGGATTATTCAGGTTATGAAGCCGAGATAATTTACAGCGATGGCAACGACAATATTTTGGAAAAACACGGTTACAGGGCAACCGATTTTCCACTCGATGAACTGCGGTTATTTTTTGTAAATGATACGCTGATGTTGCCAAGTGAGTACTAAAATTAAAGAGGGCGTAACCGTCTAAAGATGCGCCCTCTTTTTCATTATCCATTAATTAAAATTAGATAACAATGAAAGCACAAGTTAACGAAATAAAAATTAGTTACAAAGGGGGTTTAAAATCCTCTATGTGGCAGAAAATAAGCAATTCACAAGATGCGGCTGAATTACTTTTTGAGGATTGGGATAAAGACACAATTGCCCTGCAAGAAACTTTTAAAGTGGTACTATTAAACAATAGCAACAAAGTAAAAGGGGTGTATCAAATATCGCAAGGCGGAATTACAGGTACTTTAGTAGATGTAAGGATTTTGTTTGCAGTCATTCTAAAATCCTTATCCGTGGGAATTATTTTAACCCATAACCATCCAAGTGGCAAGTTGTTGCCAAGTGATGCAGATAAGCGTTTGACAAATAAGATAAAGAAGGCATCGAGATTGTTCGATATAAAACTTCTTGACCATTTGATACTTATTCCCAATGGGGATTATTATAGTTTTTCTGATAACGGAATTTTATAAAATGGAAAGCTATGATTTATCTCAATTTTACAGACTTGAGCGAAGAGGCTCAAAACCGACTTTTAGAAAATTCTAAAAAAGATGTGGAACGAAAATTTGGCGATGATATTCGCAAATACGTAAAAGAAAATTATACTTGTTTTGAAACGATGATTGAGGAAGAAGCTCTTCGGAATTTATATTCCTATACGTACGTTTTCAATATATAATTTTACCAATTTTTAAATCGAACACCTCTGAAATATTAGAGGTGTTTTTGTATGTAATGAATACCAAGTCAAGAAAAAAACGTATCTTTATTGCGCTGAAATTCAGCATTCAAATTTAAGTAGGGTTATCCACTTTTCGACTTTCGCCGATAACCGTACACATCGAAAAACAACATATCGGAAAATCATTTTCCCTGAAAATGGCAATCGGCTTTTTAGCCGGATTGTATGGATTTTTGTCACGCTTGCGCGTGACGAAAAGGAATAGCAAGAGGGTAACGGGCTGCGCCGCGTTACATATTCTATTTTCATTTTAATCTATTGATTTTTAAGTACTTAAAATAAAGTAGATATAAAAAATCCATCGATTTGCGTCAAATGGTCTTGAAACACCAGTAAACAGGGATGGATTTACGTCAAATCTTTAAAAAAGCGAAAGGAAATGGATTCATTCATCACTGTCAGGTTCAAACGGAAAACTGCCAAAAGGTTTCAGGAATTTTCCAAGAAGCACTTCAAAACGCACACGGAAGCAATGGAAAACATCCTTGATTTTTTCCTCTACAACGAGATATCACCAAAGGAAAAATTGGGACCAACTGGACGTACAATAGAAGCTAAGTTACTCAAAAGAATAAATGCAGTTATCGCCATAATGCGAGACGTGGAAAAGACCCAAACCAAACCTACGGTCGCAATGTTGCAATCCCTTTTTGTAATGGAAGAACCTAAAAAGAAACCGCTCATTTTGGAAAAAAAATATGCTGAGGAAAAGAAAGAAGTACGCTTTCGCGAAAAGCGAAACACCAACAATGAACTTTAAAAATTTAGCTTATGTACATTACGATCACACCTCAAAAAATGGGCGGTAACTTTTCCAAAAGTTCAGCAGATTTTGTTGGCTATTTAGAGAAGGAAAACCAAGGGTTGGAACAACACGAAATGGAACATTTTTTCAATCAATATGACGATGAGATTTCCGCTGAAGAAGTAGTCAAAGAAATAGATGGAAATACCGCAAAATTGGAAAAACACGAACCAAGATTCTATTCAATTACCGTGAGTCCTTCAAAATATGAACTGCGAAAACTTCAGAACAGTTGCGAAGATTTAAAAAGATATACTCGCGAGCTGATGAAGGATTATGTGGCTTCATTTAATAGAGAAATTAAAGGGCGACCTGTCAGTATTGACGACATAAAATATTATGCTAAAGTCGAACACCAACGCACATTCAAGGGGACGGATTTTCAGATTAAAGAGAACCAACCCTTTGCCACAAAAATACTTCAGCTAAAAACTGAAATCCGAAATATTCAAGAAGGACGAGCTGAAGGGAATATCAAAAAGATGAAAAAAGAAATTGCCAAACTGGAACTACAAGCGCCACATCAACAAAATGGAAAACGGATTGTCCAGGGAATGGCGAAAGATGGAAACCAAAGTCATATCCATATCATTGTGAGCCGAAAGGATGCGTCAAACAGATTTAGTTTGTCACCCGGAAGCAAATACAAAGCTTCCGATGTGAAGTTGAATGGGGAAACCGTAAAACGTGGTTTTGACAGAGATAAGTTTTTTGAGAAAGCTGAAAAGACGTTTGATAAGACTTTTTGGTACAAACGCAACTTTGCAGAGACCTACAAAGCACGAAAGGATTTTGTAAAAAGCCCAAATCTATATTTCGCCGCCTTGATGAAATTACCTGCAAATGAAAAGGCATTGGCTTTTAAAATGATAACAAAAACAGGTCTGCCAATAGTACCAAGTATTCCAGTAAGTCAAACACAAATCGCACTTCGGATTTTCAAAAGGTTAAGACGTGGTGCAGAAGTGGCCATCAAATCAAGTTCAATAGGAATTTAGCGTATGGAAATAGACAATCTCATAACAATACTTTCAATTATTGGTGTGGCCAGTACTGTTTTCTATACGATATTTAGAGTGAGCAAGTTTGCACTTTTCTTGAATTTCATAATGCTTTCCTGCTTGGTTTTCTATTTAACGGAACAGAACGAATTAGTATCGATTTTACTTTATCTGGTATGTCCTCTAATGTTAATTAATATAGGACTATATGTTTTTTTGCATAAGACTGAAAATGCACAAAATAGCGATAGAAAGTATCAAGTCAATTTTGCTACGACTAAAGGAAATTTCAAGTTAGATAATATTAAACGTGGCGCATCTATCATCGGTTCTGCAGGAAGTGGAAAGACCGAAAGTGTCGTTTATGGATTTCTCAAACATTTCCGAAAAGAGCGCTTTTGCGGAATCATTCACGACTATAAAGATTTTGAATTGACTGAAATGGCATACCCACTTTTCAAGGATAGTGATATCCCTTTTAAGGTCATTTCCTTTGATAAAATCATCCATAGGGTAAATCCTATTGCGCCACGTTATTTAGAGAACGAGGAAAGCGTAAACGAGGTTTCACGGGTATTGATTGAGAATCTATTAGAGCAAAGAGAAAGCGGAACAACTGGCACGACAAAATTCTTTAACGATGCTGCGGAAGGGTTGATTGGTGGATTGATTTGGAAATTGAAAACCGATTATCCCAAATATTGTACGCTACCACATTTGATTGCCATCTATCAAATGCTCGATACCGATAGCCTTATCCAATTTTTGGAAACCAACACCACGTCAAGAGCGATGGCAGATGCTTTTATAAGTGGGAAGGATTCGGATAGGCAAACCGCTGGCGTAAAAAGTACCCTGGCCAATGCCCTCAAACGAATTAGTACACAGCGCATTTTTATGGTATTATCCGCAGACGACGTGCCATTGAATATCAACAGCGAGGAAAACCCTGCAATCATTTCGGTAGTAAACAATCCGAAATACGAAACCTCTTATTCGCCTGTAATTGCTACCATTATTCACACCATTACCAAGCAAATGAGTGTGCGAAATTCCAAACCTTCATTTTTGTTGATGGAAGAAGCACCTACGATTCGTTTATTGAATATGCACCGTATTCCGGCAACACTTAGAAGTTACGATATTGCCACCATATATGTGATGCAGGATAAGATACAGAATGATATGATGTATGGCGATAAGGCAAGCAAAGCGATTTTGAGCAATCTATCCTACCAATTTTTCGGCAAGGTCAACGACCCAGATACTGCAAAATATTACGAGCGCTTTTTTGAAATTATCAAAGATCCCACGAAAAGCATAAGTCGAGGTCACAATTTGGATTTCGATACAAGAATTACTACTGGCGAAAAGGAAATTCCGAAGATTAGAGCAGATGTCTTTTTCCGATTGAAACAAGGCGAGTTTATCACTTATGCGGACGGCAAAGATAAAAAGGTGCAGTTTAGATTGTCTAACATTCAACGACAGCTTCCAGAAGAATCCAGACAATATTCTCAGGCAGATTTAGCGGCTAATTTTGAAAAAATTTATAGAGATGTAAAATCTATATTTAACTAATTTAAAGAGTGATGCTATATTTAAAAATTATGATTTCGCTATTTTTGACAGGATAACAGTATATTTATGACTGGTAAAATAAGTTTTAAATTGTACTTATTTTAATGCTTTAAATGAAAATAGAGAACGCTGAAGAAATACAAGAACTAAAAGCAATTGTTGAAAAATTATGTAAAAAACATCATTTAATCATACAAATCGCCGAGGATAATTATTTTAAGATATTTACGGACCAATCCTCTGGTATTACACTTTTTCTTCAGTTAGATGAGAACCAAAATTTATCATTTTACTTTCTTCAGAGAACATACGATGTGTTTTATACTGGTGATAGGTCTGATGCGCACGTAGTTCTAAGTTTGATGTTTACAGCTTTCTTGAGGTTCTACAAGTCAGGAATTTCTTGTGAGCAATTTGATATTGCCCATCCTGCCGTTCAAGATGAAATATGGGGAAGGTATTTGGTGCCTATTCAAGTCCCAATTTTACACGGAATATCGACTGCTAAACAACTTATTGAAGTTGTCACGGAAATTATAGAAATGGTTGCATTTTGGCGAGAAAGCTTATGGTATTTTACTGGCTGCCCTTGTGATAAATGTATGAAAAATGAGAATATTGATAATTCAAATTACAAGTATTCACTTGAGGATATCGAAGATTTGTTCTCAGATTTGCATAGCATATCCAGCCGTAATAATTATGGGGACCGTGAACGACCTGAATGGGTGTATTTCTATGACATAGAAGAGGAAGTTACTATGATAAAATCAAGTAGCCTAGCAAAATTTCTCAAGGCAACATTGCAGTTGTGTACAGATAAAACTGAACAGTTGAAAGGACAGAATGGGACATTCGTTCTAAGCGACAATATAAAAAATTTTGTTCACGATGATACCAACTCTGAAATGGATGAGTACTTTAAAAAAGTAAATACAAACGGTAAATTAAAAGGATATCCAGTTATTCCAATGGAAAATATGATTGTAACCGTTATGGATGATTACATCATTGCCTTAGGTAGAATATGTGGATTTGAAGAATATAAAAAAGAAAGGGAAATCATCAGAAAGCGGCATAATAGAGAGTCAGAACTTCTATTCCCGATTCCACAGTTCAAATGGAAAGAAAAGGTCTGTCCAGACCAATTTGAATTATTAGTTAAAGCACTATTGGAACGTGAACCAAATGTAAAAAGTGTAAGAAGACCGGCACCCATAAATCAAGGTGATAAGGGTAGAGATTTAATTATTGAGTGGAATGTAATAAATGAATATATGTCCGATACCGCACCGCCAAGAATATTGATTAAAGTTGTAGGGCAGTGCAAATCTGGAACATCTACAATTGGAAAAGGCAAGGTTCTGGACATTAGAGATACGGTAGAGACTCACGATTCTCAAGGATTTTTTTTGGCAGTTAATACTCAAGTTTCTGCACCATTAACCGAAAAACTTGAATCACTAAAGTCAAAAGGCTTATGGGTCTCTTGGTGGAATAGGGATGATATTGAGATGCGCCTTTCTAAAAACCAAGATTTAATTCCCAATTTTCCAAAAGTTATAACATCCAGGGACAAAATAAAATTTGTAGACAAAGAAGATTAGTTTTATAACATAACTTTCCTCACAATCTTAAGGACAGTCTTTGTTTAGAATTTTTAATCTTAGGTGGTCAAATAGGTGGTCAAATAGGTGGTCAAATAGGTGGTCAAATAGGTGGTCAAATAGGTGGTCAAATAGGTGGTGTAATAGGTGGTGTAATAGGTGGTGAAAAAAGTGATTTAATTGATTCGATTGAATAAAATTTCAAACTAAAACGCGCTATTATAAGTAATTATCCATCCCAAATAATCTTGGTGAAGCACTTGCCAAGTTTTTTCGGCCATTGTTACAATAGTCAGCTTCAATCTCAAAAACAATACAATTCCTATTGGTCTGTTTACTGGCAATGGCTGTTGAGCAACTTCCGCCAAAGGTATCTAAGACTAAATCCCCAGGTGTTGTACTTTTTTCAATTAAGTAACTAATTAGCTCTACCGGTTTTTCTGTAGGATGGTTATTGTTTTTGGTTTTAGCAGATTTTAAAATATTACAATCGCGTTTACCATTCAATTTTTTACTTCCGTTACTGCAAAAAATAATCATTTCATACTTTGGTGCATAGTCGCCTTTTAGGTCACCAGTTCCGTGATTTTCCTTTTCCCATATTAGGATGTTTTTTATTCTAAATTCTTTATCAAGAAAAAACTTGAAGACTTCCACGTTATGCCAAGAGCAGAATACATAAAGATGCGCATTATTTTTACACACGCGCTTCAATTCTTTTACCCAATAATCTAACCAATCTAAGTTATCGTCGTTTGGCATTTTTTTATGCTTCTTACCTCGCTTATTACTTCTGTATTTGATGCCATAAGGTGGGTCGGTCAGTACCAAGTCTACGCTACCATTAGCAACGGACTTAATACCGATATTCCAGTCTATATTTAGTATTTTTTGCATCTGTTACACAGATTGGTTTCGTTACAATTAGAGCATAGTTATAGCTATTCAGCACCAATAAAAGGCTGACATCACTTTAATAAATACAGAGAAATTAATCTATTTAAAAAGGCCCTTTTTCCCTCGGACCATTATGCGTGACCTTCCATTGGTCATCCTCTTGAACCAACTTAAAAACACCAGGTTTGCCATCATAAGATGTACTATATTTTACCCAAGTCGCTTCACCATCGACAGCTTCATCTAAGATGTCAACCTCGATTTCCTTTTCGGTGTCTGGTATCATATCTAATAACGTATTCAAACTGGCATATCCTTCTGATGTGGTATGCTTTTTTAGGGTAGATTTATCTTTTGAAAAGAAACTTTCCGCTACGATTGTTGCAGTTTCTGCGGGCGACAAATTTTTATTTCCTGAACAGGAAATGAATAGTAGTATTAACGAGCAAATGACTATTTTTTTCATAATATTCTAATTTGGATTATTAATATATCTATGTGATATTTTCAGTTCTATATTGCGTTCGCCATTTTTCTCGTTCAGTTCCAAAATTGCCCTACGGTCATTGGATAATGAAAATTTGGGCATCACATATACAAAGCGAGCCATTTCATTTTCCTTAATTTTAGACGGCAGATTATGTTTGTACATCGGTTCTTGATAGAGACGTTGCAACGATTTTCTTTTACCTTTTTGCCGAGTTTCAATCGAAAGGTTCAAGAAATTCAAATCGTAATCCAATGTAGAATTATTCTTAATTTGAATAACGAAGTAGAGTTCTTCTTTATCAAAAACAATATTCTCAATGCTCAAAATCACACCACTTTTTCGTTTTGTGAAGTAACCAAATCGTAGACCTCTTTCAAGAAGATACGAGCAGAATTTTTGGTAATAATAGGTTTTATTATCTACAAGTTCTTCAGAAGATTCAACAAGCGTCGAATCAGTTACAATCGGTTTTTCATTACCGATACTATTTGATAGCGGAATGAAATAATTGAGCTTAGAGAGCTGTTTTTTATATCTTATAATATACGAAAAAATTGAACCATTTCTATTGACTACCAGAAGATTACTTTCCTTTCCTGGCTTTGCTTGAAGAAGCCCAAAATACTGTTCTTTTTCACGATTGTATGTAAATACAAAATTATCTGAACCAGTAATACCTTGCCGTATAGGTTCTGGAAAGAATAGCGCAACGTTTTTGGTGTCGTTTGCATAAATGGTATCGAGTAATTGAGTGTTTTGTGCGTTTACTTTTGTGAAAGCTGAAGTAAACACAAGTATTATTATTACAATTGAATTTTTCATAAGAGTGCGTTTTTAAATGCCCATTATGGGCTCATAACTTTGGTTTTAAAATAAGTTTGTAATTGTTCAGAACTGTTACTTTTACGTTACGATTGCTTCGCCTAAGCACTTTTGTAACACCACCTACTTGTGGAACGGTAGGTATGTTGATGTCGCCAATAATATCGTCGAGAACTTCGGTGGTGGCTTGTGCCCTAAAATTGTTCTGTACGTAGATGCCTTCACTACCATCAGACAAATCGAAGGCTTTAAGTTTTGTAGGATGATGCTTTATGTTTTCAATTTCAATGAGCGCACGATTGGGCTGAAAACTGATGAAACCGAAAATAGGTGTGTTCTCAGGCATTTCTTTACCATTGATTGTAGCAGTTTTGGTCAGGCGCATCCGCAATCTGGTATTCGCTTTTACGACTTGGTCGCCATCTACTACTACGTATATAGTTTCATCTGTATTACCTATGATTGAAACTTCATTGGGTTTTGGCGAAGCAGCAAAGAACAATTGATGTTCTAAGCCTAATTCTTTGGCTTCAATTTTTTCTTCCCTTTTTACTTCAGCAGAATCAATTTTTGATACCATTTTGCGAACAGTTCTTCTCTGTCCCAAATTCTGGTATCGCTTTTCTGAATACTTAATCTTACCAGCTTCATATATACTATCTACGATACGCTCTTTTTCGCGTTCTGGAAGGTCTGGGTCGTAAAATCCCAAGGAATCAATCAGCTTTTCATCGTAGATGCTGGGTGCATTGTTTTCACGTACTTTTTTTAAGTCGTTGATTGCATCAAGTTTGGAATCATATTCTTTCTGGTCTTCTTCCAAATCTGGTACTAAGGTCTGTTTAAGGTTTTCGGTTTCACTTTCATCATCGCCCATAACCATTACAGAATAGGAAATGAGGAATATGAAAATCACGGCCAACACCGCTACAAATACTATTTTATTTTTTTCAATTTTCATCTGATATTTTCTTTAAGGTATTTTCGAAGTAATTGGTAATCAATAAGCCGTGTGGATTGTTCGGGAAGTTTCGGTCAACCATAATTAAGTTTCCGGTGGAAACCAATTCGTAGGTGTCGATGATTGAACCTCTATTGATTTCAAAAATGGTCGTCGTGGTAAAACTATACGAACCATTATTTTCAGTTATCCTTGAATCGATACTCAGCACTTTTTGAACCAATGAATACTGAAGTAATCTATTGTAAACACCATCGGCTTTTTTCTGGCGGTAGAGATTGTCCACGGAACTATTACCCAACCACAATGCCTTTTCCAAGTTGCGCTCGTAATTACTGGCATCGATGTTATAGAAGTAGTTGTGGAACAGATCTAAATGTGCCATAGCTTCTACTCTGAAATTCTCTTTTTGGGTCACGAGCTTCAGCGGAATGATACTGCCATCGGTATTGATGGCAAAGGCACTATTGAGTGCTTTTTGATTGGTGTTGAATACCATCCATACTGAAAAAGTACTGGAAAGCAAGGCACACACAACAACCGCCAAAACGATAAATCGATTCAGTTTTAGGACATTGTAAATATTCTTATATGGTGTTTTCATATTTAATCTGATTTAGGTAGTAAATAATCTGAGTGTGAAGGACGTGGCACGTTTGTACAATTTGAATTTTAGGAAAACAATAAAGCCTACTGAGCCTAATTGAACCACAGGTGCAAAAAATCCACTTCCAACATCGGTGCCGAATAAATTCGTCCAAAAATTGGTGTTGATTTCTGTATAGAGCGCATTGATAAAAACGTTGACCAAAAAGAAGGCTGGTACGAGCATATAAACCGCAGCGTACAATTTGAAAAACGTATAGGCAAGTGAACGGAACTTTTCAAATACTGCCAAACTAATGACCAATGGAAAAAAAGCCTGCATTATCCCTAAAAGGAAAAAGCGTTCTGCCAAAAACAGCGGATAGATGAACAAATCTAAAATCCAGAGGAAAAGGCTAATGATAAAGGCAAATATTTTGAATCCATAAAGTGGTGTTACCAATGCTTCATATAATAGCGTCATAGCTGCCTTGGCTACTTCGATGATACTTACATCTTCTTCAATCGGGATGTCCTGCATTTGTAGGGGCAATAACGCAGGTGCAGTCCCTCTATATTGCCCTTCAATAGCCACTAAAATACCATCAAAAAATCCCAATATTTGCGTTGAAAATATGACTGCAATAACTATTGCAAAATTCTTGGCAAGTTCACCTGGACTTAATCCCCAAGTATATCCGTCCTTATCGGCAATGCCTTCATTGTATCTTTTAAGTATGTTGACCAGAAAAAATAGGACAGCAAGCGTTTTCATTCCGGCAATTGTATATTGCGAAAAGCTGCTGCTTTGTATAGTCTGGAACACCGTATCTATATATTCCAACCCAATCCCTAAAATTATAGTTGCTGTCATTTTTAATAGTTCGTTTCTCGATTATTTACTTTATCCTGCATTTTTCTGAAGGAAATAATATCACGATAGCGTTTCGTTTTTGTCTTTATATTGGAAACCATTTCATTTGATTCCTGTTCTTTCTGCTTCAAAACTTCAGCACGTTCAGCATCGCTCATTTTGAGATAGTCGCTCGATAGGACTTCATCGATAAAATCAACCGTGTCCAATGAGTTTTGAACTATGGCATCAAAAGATTCCACAACCCTTGAAACTTCATCGGGTTTTATATAGGGCGAGTTAAGAATGTCCTGTACATCGTTTTGCATTATATTGATAAGGCGCTGATTGTTTTGTCCAATTTCTTCAACTGCCCTAAGTTGTTGGACAACACTTGATACTTTCTCTATGGCCTCTTTTGCATCTTTCAGGAATTTTACAGACTTAATCATCTGAGCTGTCTGTTTACCTGATTCTATGAGCTGTTTAACCAAGCTGATAAAATTGGTATTGTCATAAGTTGGCATTCCCTGGCACGCAGCGCGTGCAGGCAATAAGAAGATGAAAGCTGTTGCGAGAATTAAAATTTTTGTTTTCATAATATTATGTTTTAGATGTGAATTGAATTATTGCTTTTTGCATATCGTTATGCTCATTGTAGAGCTTCATTATTTCCTCATTTTCCTGTCCATCGGTCAAGTAAGCGGCATATACTTCCTTCGGAACTTCGAGCCGGAAAATGTTGCTTTCCCGTCCAATTTTGATAAACATTTCGGTGTACTTCCGTGGACCGGAAAGATTGTTTTTAATGGATTTTAATTGGTTCAGGTCGTGGCTGGATAGGTTGAGCCTTTTGACCAATTCGTCATAGCCTTTTTCATTATTGAGGCTATAAATAACCTGTGTGTTTTCGAGAATACTTGCTGAAGTTGAATTGTTAGGTAACTGATTTATGGACTGAAGAATAATCCCAATTGCACCGTTTTGTTTACGAATGGCTTGATAGTAGAATTCTACACTTTCCAGTACATTTTCAAACTTCAATTGCTTGGCAAACTCATCAAAAAGGATGATTCCTTTTTCAGCTCGGTTTTTCCAAATGGTTCTTTGGATAGCTGACTTAATCAGTTTCAACATCACGGACAGGATTTCCTTATTGTCCTTGACTTCATCCAGTTCAAAAACAATCAAGCGTTTGTCTTCGATTTTATAAGTCTGGTCTTCGCTTACTTCAAAAAGGAAGCTATATAGACCATCGCCGACATATTCGGACATTACGTGCAAAAAGCTCGTGACATTGAAATAGTCGGGATGGATTTTTAAGGTGTCCAGAAGGTCGTTCTGATTCCTTTCTATAAAGCTGTAAAAACCATCTAAAGAATGATTTTCAGAAATGCTGTCATAGTAATGGCGAAGTATCTTTTTAACTGATACCGATTGTGCTTTCGTAACCTTTAAGTCTGAAGCGAAGAGTTCAAATAGGAAAACGGATAAGTCTTCCAAACGTTCCGGTGTAAGGTCATTTGTATCACTTATATAAAATGGATTGATGCCTAAATTCTTTCCACTTTCGTAGCGCAAAACGGTGTATTTTTCAGGATAGAGTTTGGCAAATTTGGTATAAGAACCACCCAAGTCTATGATAACCAAGCGAACGCCACTTTCAAAATATTGGCGCAGGATGTTATTGGCCAAAAAGGATTTCCCTTCGCCCGTTGGTGCAAAAATGGCAAAGTTTCGTGCCTTGATGCGTTTCTTCTTTTCATCCCAAACATCCTTCAGAACAGGAATGTTATGCTCACGGTCATTGAAGATAATTCCGGTATTATCGCTTTTGTAATTGGTATTGTTGATAAACAGGCAAAGCGCGTGTTTTAAATCTGTCACATACAAATCATTGTTTGAGAAATTAGATGAGAAGCAGCAGTAACTATTTAGGATGTAATTCTTGCGTTCTTCGCCTCTTGGATAGTATGGGATAATATCCAATTCCTTAAATTCAGTCTTTATTTTGGAAGTTATTTTGTCGAGCTCTTTGGCTTCTTTTGCCCAATAGACAATATTGAGATGTCCACGAATGATTCGTGCATTGTCATCGGCATTGATTTGGTCAAGGATGTGCTGAATTTTGCCAAGTACTACTTTATTCTGTGAACCGAAATTTGAACTCTTATTGAGTTCCTCAATTTTCTTATCCAAGAGTTTACGCCACTTCTGTTTGTCATCCAAATAAAGGATTTGATTGACAATGTGGTTCTCATTAAGCGTAAGCCCTAAGCCATCAATAAACCCTTGATGAAATACAAAATCGTCAGAAGTGAATTTCTCATTGGTCTTGCTACTCTGTACACTTTCGCCAAAGCACAGTTCGCTATTGATGGCCAGGGCATCAAAATGGTTTTCGCCAATATTGACGCTTTTTTTGTCCAGTAAAATGTCAGTATCATAACCTTCATTAAAGCCATTGAAATAGGCATTTGTTAGTTGTTGTATTTCTTCCGCTTTAAGCGAAATAAAATCCATCTTTCGGCTATTGTTAATGAAGGAAACCGAATCACTAACCGAGTTGGCGAAACTCTTGATATTGTCATTCAGTTCCTGTACGATTCCCTTTGAAACTTTCCTGAAGGGATTGACATATTTAGGATTGTTGAGTGCCTTATTTTTGGTCAAGATGAAGAACAAATAGCAGCTGTGTTCGATATGCCCACGACCTTTGAAATGCTCGTGTGTAGCCTTTTCCAAAAAGGTGGTATTCGGAAGTTGTTCTGAAGTATATGATTTCTTGAGATAGATATCCTGTTTATGAACCACAGTACCAACAGGCAATGATTTTAATGCCTGAAACCAAGCACCGTGCATATCTTCAAAATCCTTTTCAGAAAGCGAATAGATTTCCGGTAGATTACCTTTATAGCACAAGACTACGTTGCCATTATTGGCAAATACGATATTGTCCTGAATATCTACAATAGGTTGATATGCCGAAAGGTTAATCTTATTCATAATCGAAGCCAGAGTTTCTTTTGTTACTAATGATTTGCGGAAATGCTTTTGCCATTTGGAATAGCTGTGGATTGTGGGCTATCCGTGTCAGCGCCACATAAAGGGAAGCATTGAAAACCAACACGCCTATTATTATCCCAAAGCTGAAAGAGAAGATGATGATGAGCAACGAAGCCAAAACGGAAACCATCATTAAGGCAAACAGGGAAATGGGCAGCCCAAAAATGACCGCCCGTTTCCTGATATTTTTATAGACCTCGAACCGTTTCATTTATACAACGATTCCTATTAGGTAAGTAAAGATTCCGACTACTGCACCTGCAATCAATACAAATACTAAAACTCGGGTAATCCCCTTTTTTAAATCTGCATTTTCCCCAAAAAAATGTCCTGCGTTGAACAGGAAACCTACAAGGAAGATTACACCGAGTAGTATTGGAAAAATAGTTCGGATAGTGTCGCCAACATCGTTAACTGAGTCTTCAATCCCACCAATTTGAGCAAAAAGTGAGGTGGATAAGAGCGAAAGAATGGATGCTAAATAGTGTGATTTTTTCATAACGGAAAATTTTAAATTTTTAGTTCATTTTCGTTATTGGAAATTTACATATATTTGCTTATAAATATCTGAAAATCAAATATTTGTGAATAAAATATTATTTGATATTGATTGAATTCCGTTGTTATTATTTGGCATCAAATTCTATGGATTTTTGAAGTGAAGTTGTTGATAACCCGAAAATTGAAAATGAAAAAAGTGCTCAAAAACGTCAGTTTTGTGATTTTGGTTCTAAAAATGTGTGTCATTTTTGGACAAGAAACGAGTGCTCAAAAACGAATAATAATTGACGTTGGGCACGGTGGAAAAGATGCTGGTGCAATTGGCATAAATGGCATCCAAGAAAAGGATGTGGTTATGTCGATTTCAAATGCCATTTTAAGGTCAAATAACGACTTGGAAAAACCACTCGATATTTATTTAACCAGGTATAGTGATACACTAATTTCTTTATCGCAAAGAACTAAGCTGGCCAAAGCATTAAAAGCGAATTTATTTGTCTCTTTACATTGCAATCATTCCGATAATCCAGATGCGAGAGGTGTGGAAGTTTATGTTTCAAGAAAACAAAGAAAATTCTCGAAGGCATCGGTTTTTATGGGCTATCAAATTGAAAGCGCACTTTGTGAAGCAATAGGGTATGAAAGTCGAGGTGTAAAGTTTGCGAACTTTCAGGTACTTCGGGAAACTGTTGAGTGTTGCGCCTCAATACTATTGGAATTGGGTTTTTTGAGCAATAAAGATGAAGGCAGCTACATTTCAGATAAGAACAATATTGAAAGCATTGCATTATCAATATTATTATC
Organism: Flavobacteriaceae bacterium; assembly: GCA_965655805.1. Taxonomy (GTDB): domain Bacteria; phylum Bacteroidota; class Bacteroidia; order Flavobacteriales; family Flavobacteriaceae; genus Algorimicrobium. The sequence continues at coordinate 74,950 of CBFHJN010000001.1, read as the reverse complement.
CATTCAAAAATCAATAGAATTATGAAAGATATGTTTGTAGAGGTTTTTAATTCACTTAAAGAAATATTTAAAATTTTGTTTATGGAACTTAAGACCACAGTTAGTAGTTTCCTTAAAAGAGACAAATAGCAGTTTTATATTAAATTAATGGTTCGCTTTGAACGCTATGAATGAAAAGTTTCCAGAAATAGGGCAAGGTTGTTTTTCTTTTGATTTTCAAAAGCGGCAATAGCAGCTTTTGTATAAAAACGATGTTCATTTAAAAACTTTACATTTAATTTGACCCATTCATCATCTGTGAATTTCATATCTAAAAAAGTTTCCCATTCTTTTCGCAACAATCTGTTTCTCTCGAAAAATGTGGTCATCCCCAAATGGCTCAAATCTGCATCGCATATTATTTCTTCTAAAATAGTCTTTGGTCGAACACTAATTTCAGTAGCTTGGATAATATTCTCTACAATCTGTATCTGATTTTCTGGATAGTTTTCCTTTTGCAGAAATTCACGAGCATAGGCGCAACTCAATTTCTCGTGACCTTGTGTTGTTTTTATGTTTCCAACATCGTGAAAATAAGCTGCAATAACAACCATTTCCTTTTCTTTGCTTGAAAGGTTTAACCTATTGGCAAGAAATTTGGCATTATGTGCAACTTCTGAAGTGTGCTCATAATTATGGAACTGCAACAAATTACATCTTCCATTTTTTAGTAATTTCTTGCAGTATTTTTCTGCTTTTAAAACCAAATCTGTATTCAATTTAAACCAATTTCTTTTTATGAATGTAAAAAACCAATGCACCCAAAATAGTAACACTCACTAAGGTTGCTGGGACTGTACCCAAATCTAAACCGCCTTGAGCTGTTGTTTTAGTAAGCAAGTCACCAAAAGTTGCACCAAATGGACGTGTGAAAATAAATGCAATCCAAAATAGAATAACGTGATTTATTTTGGTTGTGTAATGTAACAGTATAACAATCAGAATTACACCAGCGGTTACCATAGCACCTTGCAAATAACTCAAGCCGGCATTGTCGCTCAAAAAATCGCCAAAAGCAGTTCCCAGACTATTTGAAATTAATATTGCCACCCAATAGAAAAGTTCTACTTTTTTATTGAAAATAGGATACACTTCTATTTTTCCTCTTACACTATTCCATATCCAAAGGGTGTTTAGCAACAAGGTTATCAAAATCAATGAGCCAGCGAGATAGCCCAAATTCAAGGTCCTATCCATAAAATCTGAAATCTCTGTGCCTACCGTTGTTGTGCCCACAATGACCAACCAATATAAAAGTGGTATATACTTTTTAGCATTTAACTGCAATAGCAAAGCGATGATGAAAAAAACACCCGTAATTGCCAGTCCTACTACATAGCCCAATTGCAAGGTATGCGCCAGTAAATCGCCTAAAGTTTCGCCTAATGTGGTGGCGATGATTTTCATTATCCAAAAAAGCAATGTGATTTTTGCTACTTTGTTCAAGTTGTCTGAAAGTATGAGTGGCTTTTCCATTTTAACGATTAGTTTCGTCCAATAATTTTCGTTTTTTCATCACTTTTAAAATAAGATAGATAGCGGTGGTTATAATTGCACCATAGAACCAGAATTCCATTTCAAACTCAAATGGTTCTTTTTCAACCAAATCGCCCACCAAATCAAAAATCCAAAAGAGCAGAAATATGGCGCACAATCCATTCTTTTCCTTTTTCAGTACTTTTTTTATACTGAACGAATATTTCGGTTTTTGATAGTTTTTAAATGATGGTATAAAGGCTGGAACATTTTCTGCCCAATCTAAATAGGTTTGCCCGAATTTATTCCGCAGAAAGTTTTCTTCAGCATACATAATTCGCTCATAATAAAAGGCGTAAAAAAATATAAATGCAATAGAAAACCAAGCATTTTCAGTAAGCATTGCCACACCCAGCCACATAAAAAAGTTTCCGAGATACAATGGATGCCTAACGATTGAATAAATTCCCGTGGTATTGAGTTCGTCCGCAAGTTGACCACCTTTTGTGTTTCTTCCCGAGGTGTTTTTCGGCGTATGCCCAACAGTAATAATCCGTATTAAAAGGCCGAGTAAGCTTACACCAAGACAGATGTATTCAAAACTTTCGGAAAACCACGTTTCGGGTGTTTCAATTTCAAAATATTCGGTATGAATGTAAACCGATAGTCCAATCCCTAAAATAATCAACGGCAAAAAACTTCTGTTTTTAAACAGAAAATCGCCTTGTGTTTTTAATTCTTCTTGTAGTGCCATATTGTTAAAATTTAAATGTGAAACCTATTAAGTGATTACCCTCAAAATTGGAATAAGTAAGTTCCATATGCTCTTGTTGATATTCGGTCGTGAATAGAAGATTGCTTCCTAAGCCAATAGCTGCCCCAGCTACCACGTCGAGTATATCGTGCTTATTACTGTCAATACGACTCGCTGCTGTAAATCCAGCCAATGCATAAGATGGGATGGCATATTTAAAGCCGTAGCGTCTGTGGACGTAACCTGCGCTATGGAAAACTGTTGAAGTGTGACCTGATGGGAATGAGTTGTCGTTGCTCATATCTGGTCGCTGCTTATTAACGCCCAGTTTTAAACCGTAAGTGACGCCCACCGTGAGCAACAAACCTTTTGTGAATTGCCACGCACCTTGATTGTCGCCAATAATGAAAGAAGTTCCTAAAGTTGCCGCAGGAAGTGCGTACAAAATGACATCGCCAACCTTTTGAGTAGTTCCTACATCGGGTGGCGTTTCACTTGTGTCTTGCGCTTGTAATTGAAGTGTAAAAAAACTTAAAAATAAACAGCTCGTTATCGTGAGTGTTCGGAACAAAAAAATGTATTTCATTTACGTTTGTTTGAATTATTAGTTCAAATAACGCAGGTGTTTTAATACAAATTTTAACAGATAGGTGCAGACTAATTTTCCTGCACAAATTGGACGCTTTAAGAAAGCGTTTTTTTAAATTGAGTAGGCGTTAAACCCTTGTATTTCTTGAAAGTAGCGTTGAAAGAAGACTTAGAATTGAAACCCACATCTGTTGCTATTCCCAATAGTGTAAAATGGTCATTTTGGTCGTTTTTCAGCCTTAAAATGAATTCCTCGACGCGATATTGATTTACAAAGTCCTGAAAACTTATGTCCATATGCTCATTCAAAACTTCAGAAATGTATTGTCGTGGAATGTTGAGTTTTTCTGATACGTCAACAATAGACAGTTTACCGTTCAAATACATCTTTTCAATTTCCATTGAGCTGATTAAATCAGATTTGTACTGCTCAATAAGTTTCTGATTGAGATTCGAGTTTTTGTATTTGGTGGTTTCAGCTATTGGTAATATGTCTTTGTTCTTAGCTAATAGTTTAAAGGCAATAAAGTAAAACAAAAATGCGATGACCAATAAAAGATAAGTGTTGAAGTTTTGGCCATTTAAATAAGGTAGTTCAGCAATCCCAAAAGTCTTAAAAATATCGCTCGTGGATGAAAGCGCAAATAATATTGCGATAGGAATAGCAAAATACAGAATCCAATGCTTCTTTTTTGCAGTAAGGATGGAATAGATAATTGTCAATAAATAGACAACAAAAGTAAATTCGACAATAACCTCAAAAACTTCTACGATTATGTTTTCTTCTACCATCCATATTTCCAGTCCTTCAATTATAAAATAGATAATGTTGGGTAGGAAGAAAAGGTAGTCGGTTTTAGCGAATTTTTCTTTTCCGTTTTTGTAATAGCGAAAAAATAAAAATAGGAACGTTACGAAAAGTGAACTGTCAAATAAAAACCAGTCTGCATCTTGAACGAAAAGATTGTTTTCGTCATCGCCAGAAATGTAAAGCAAAACTGAAAGCAGACTACCAAACAGCAACCAAAAAGTAGTCTTCTTGTAATCTTTACGGTTGATAAACAAAACTGAAAGTACAAAAAGACCCTGTAAGAGCGCTATAATTTGAAGAGTCTTAAGCATTATAATTTAACATTTGGCAAGGTAAAAAAAATTGTTGCTTTGTCGGTCAATCACAACACATATATAATACCTCTATACAGCCAACGTAAAAAATAAATAATTATTAGAAATTACTTTTTGCCCGACTCGAAGGATGGTCACTCGCAGTCTGTTTCTTAGAATGCATTTCGGGTAAGGCTTTTCCAATTGTTGGTAGGCAGTCCTATAAATCAACTACCGAGGATTATTCAATTAGTTTATCTTGATTTAGTAAAAAATACCAATTAACCCTAATTTTAGCTACTTATAATTGGTTCTAAAAAATTGTGTCCACATAGGTTTTTGTTTAAAGCATTTATTGGCAATTATATTTTTAACTTTGCAGTTGTTATTTGAAGAGAGTGAACAAAGAACCAATTTATTTTGATTTTGCATCAACTACACCCGTAAAACAAGAAGTTTACGAGGCAATGTCCCCATACTTCCTTAATCATTATGGAAATGCATCTAGCAGTACACATAAGCAAGGTGTAATAGCTTCTAAGGCGGTTAAAAATGCCAAAAATCAAATTTCCAAGCTTGTAAACTGTAAAGAGAGTGAGGTGTTTTTTACAAGTGGTTCAACTGAATCCATCAAATTGGCCATTAGTCAAGTTTTCTATAACAATTTGGATAAAGGAAACCATATAATCACATCCAACGCAGAACATAAGGCAGTTTTGGATACCTGTAAAGATTTGGAAAAAGTCGGTGCTCAGGTAACTTATCTTGAGGTTGATGAAAATGGAAAAATAGATATAAGCTTACTGGAACATAATATTAAGGAAGATACAATACTTGTGGCCTTGATGCACGTTAACAATGAAACCGGTGTGATTGCCGATGTCAAGAACATTGGCGCCATCTGTAAGAAGAAGAATGTTCTCTTTTTTACGGATGCAACTCAATCTTACGGAAAACTTCCGTTGAATTTCCAAGAGGAAAACATAGACTTATTATGTTTCAATGCCCATAAAATTTATGGACCTAAAGGCATTGGTGGCTTATTGGTAAAAACAACCGCTACAACAAAATCGGGTACATTGGTTAAACAACGTATTGAATCTATTAATTTAGGAACTCTAAATGTACCAGGAATTGTTGGTTTAGGAAAAGCAAGTGAACTTGCGATGACAGAATTAGAAAGCAATTATAATAGGATTTACCATTTGAATAGTTATTTGCAAGTAGAACTGTATCAATCTAAACGAGCAGCTGTTAACGGATTATCAGCTAGTAGAAGTCCTTACATTCTCAATATACAACTTATAAATCAGGACGCTGAGTCATTTATCTTAAAGAACAAAAATTCAGTTTCGGTGTCGATGGGTTCTGCCTGCAACTCTAGATTAATAGAACAATCTCACGTTCTTAAAAGTATGGGATTGAGTAAGGAAAAAGCAGATAGTAGCATCAGGATAAGTTTTGGAAGTCCCACAACTCAATCACAATTAGATGTTTTGCTCAATGCTATTAAAAGCGGGAATAATTAGTTTCAAAAGATTCTACTATTGAAGCAGCTAATTTCTTGATTCTCGAATTCCCAGTTCTAGGACTCAACCTTACCCAAGAAATAACATCAAAAGTAGGGTTGAGTTTTCCTCGCAATAATATAAGTTCTTTCTGTACAAGGTATTCTACAGCCTCTCTATAGGATTTTTCTACAGAGGTGAATTCTCTTGATTTTGGTAGTGGAAAAGATAAAAGAAGGATGTCATCAACATCATTGACTTCGTAGCCCTTAGCTTCATTAAATCGCTTTCTGAGAGTCCCTGTTCTGTTAAAATGAGCACCTGCTCTTCCAATTGTTCCTGTATAACTATTGGTCATTCCCACGTACACTATTTTGTGTTTTTTCGAAAGCCAAATATAGATATAGGCTTGGTCGGCACCATTGAATGCGCCGAGGATACTAGTTTCAAGCATACTTCTCGTCGCTATAATTTGGCGGTAAGTCATTTTCTAGTTTTCTGCACATATTAGCTAGAAATTCTGATACTATTCTTCTGGACTCTCGCAAAACAACTTTAAGGTCGTCGTACTCATATTTTCCAATATTTTTATAGGCGTATAATTCGGAATCGGCAAACTGAAGCATCATTAAATCAAAGAGAATCTGTAAATCTCTGTTCTCTGCATTATCCTCATAGATTAATCTTGCAAACCGATGAATTTTATTAATCCTTACACAATTACCTAAATCGGTATCATAGTAAGGTTCCCAAAGCAGATTGTCTTCAACAGATGATACCCTGAATATTTTAGTTAGGTTAGCGTTCTTTTCGCCTTTAATGGCCTCTTCCTTTTCGTCTTCTGTATAGTCATCGTCAACAGTATCGTCCACTTCTTCACCCTTATCCTCTTTCATCATTTTAATTATCCACTTGATTTTTGAGGTCATATCATTGGTTATCGCCTTTAATCGTTCTAAGGCTATTTCCTCATCAGGTAGGTCATCACCTGGCAGAATCTCTATCTGTTCAAATTCATCTAATAGCTTATTTGCGATTTCATTAGGTGCTTTATTTATAATGTCACGACTAATCTTTCCGGCATTTTTCCAAGCTGCTTTGCTTTTGCTTTTGGCTTCTTTGGTAAAATCGCTTATGTTCCTATATGCTTCTTCAGAAAGAGTCAGCGAAGATTTTTTTACATCAATATTAAAGAAATCGTCTGCCTCGTCATTGATGAGTATTCTTCCCCTAAAGGCATAAAAATCTTGGTCGTATGGGATTATGCCTTGTAGGTTTGAAGCCCAGGATATGAGTCTTTTATTTCTGTAAACATAGAAACCGTAATTACCAGCCTCAATTAAATATCTTTCGCGAACTTCTTTGTCTCTTGATTCGCCTATATTTTTAATTCTATAGATAGGTGGATAGGGAAGTTGGGTAATTTCAATAGTTACATTTATTTCAAGTTCATCATCAAGAGTAAGCTCTTTTGGTTTTTCTATCCATCGTACCTCAGTTCCATCCCATTCATTTTCGTTCAAATTTCCATTTTCGTTGGCTTCAGATATAAACAATGGGTCAATTGCATCAATTTTTTTATCACCAATGGTAATATTCACACCGCTTTCAGAAAGGAAATAGAAATAGATTACACCAACTTTTGTCTTAAGTTCTTTAATGGTGTTTCTGACACTTGGATGGTTGTTTAGTCTAATTTCAGAAATGATAATGATGGTACCCTTACCTTCTTTTAGATAGGTTTCAATCAGTTCAGATTCATTCTCTTCAATTTCAGTCTTTTCAGCAAAATATTCTTTTGCTTCCATTACTTTTGGTAGAGAGACTTCATACTTGTTAAATCCCGTTCCATTTGAAGAAATAACTTTAAGTACATCACCTTGCGAAAAAGAAGCGGATTTTAGGCCTAATCCAAATTTCGATAGCGATTTGTCATCATAATGGTCATCTGTTGAACCGAGTTTTAATGCCTCTTCAATTGCACCTTCATCCATACCATCACCATCATCTATGATGATATATTCCTTGACATTGTTCCTTTTATAGTCGGAAAAGTCTTCGCGTTCTTTTTTGATTAAGAGGTTTATATTATTTGCATTAGCCCTTACAGAGTTATCTATGATGTCGCAAATGGCAGCAGAGGTTGTATAGCCAATTCTGCTCAATCCAAATAGAAGCCTACCGGCATCTATGGATAAATCAATTTTATCACTCATAATATTTATATTTTAAATGAAACAACTGGCACAACCAAGGCCTTCTGCTTCAATAATTTCATCTTTCCAGCTGTTAGTGTTCCTTTTACTTAGCTGTCTTTTCATTCTAGTGAAATGTTCTTTTTTGATTGCTTGAACACGTTCGGGTTGGGATAGTTCCTCTAATGTTTCAGTATCCATCCAATTGTAACCATCCTTTTCATATTCTTTGGCTTTATCGAATAGGGCAGGGTGGTTTTCAAGTAGCCAGACCCATTCTATTTTCTGCTGGTAAAAACAAAAAAAGCAACCAGACCTGCTACGTGAGTAAGTGCCGGTTTCTAATTTACCGTCAATTTCTACTTGGTATGATTTTTTTATGTAGTATGCAGGTATCCCAACACCACTATCATCGAGTATTTTAAAAATATCATCCAATACTAAAACTTCATCATTCTCTATTAAAGGGAAATCGTCTAAAAGCGCTATGGGATAATCAGTATTTTCTTTTAGATAATGAAAAACAACTCTATTGAATAATTTGATATCGCTGTTTAAAAGGAATTCTAATTTCTGTCCTTGCCGAAAGTTTGGTGAAATAGGCTGGTTGACTCTCTTGAGTATATCTTCTTTTAAATGACTTGGACTAAGATTGTCATAAATCCTTGCTACTTTTGGAATATTATTATTAGCCAGAACTTCTTTTATAACATCTTCACTCCAGATATTTTTTCTAAATGGAAAAATAGATTGAACGTTGGTTTTTTTAGATATGTAACCCTCTCTGTTTTCATCCCCTCGAATCCCTACATATGATATTGTGGGTTCATCCCCAATATATTTTTCAAACGGTTCTAATTTTAGCTTTTTTGTGCACCATCTTGCAGTTGATGAGGGAAGATATCCGCCGTATTCGGCCAAGAAATGGTCAAATGTGGTTTTATAAGGGGTCTCTTTTTCTGGTTCGACAGCAAAAATTGTTTTGATGTCCTTGCCCAATTTACTGTTTAGAGCTTCAACAAGCTCATAGGTCTCTTTTAACTCTTTCCCTGTGTCACAAGAATAATATTCTACATCCAAATCTGGATATAGGTTTTTGAGATAAAGCGCTAAGGCAGCACTATCTTTTCCGCCTGAGATACCAAGTACGTGTTTAACTTTCATCGTGCAAATTTTTTAAATATCTAATAATAGCAGCTGCGCTCAATTTTTCATTTTTGGACAACACCTTGGCCAAATCTTCCTGTAGTTTTGAAACGTACTTTTCGTCTGAAGGACTTAAAACAATATTTTGCTTTACCGTTTTACCAGAAACATCCGTGAATTGAAACTGTACCACTTCATTATCTACATCATCCGCCAAAGAATGTAGCTCTAATAGGTTGTCTAAATTTGAAAAAACCTTTCTTGTGTTATCCATTAATAGCGCTTCGTCCTCATCATTCATTTTTTCAACTGACTTGCCAAGAATCACATCGGCAATCGATTTTAACCAAGAATCACGTTCGTCAAGTTTAGACATTATGCGGTTAAGGAAGACCTTTTCCTTTTGAATCAACAAATGCGGTTTCAAAGACTTATAACGCGCTTGAATTTTGCTTTTGTAGGTAGTGAAATTATTACTATTGAAGTTTAAAGTGTCGCAAATATTCTCTTCAAATCTGTTTAACAACCCTTCGTAGGCAATTCGTATTTCATTAATGGAATCGTTTAAGCGCTCAATAAAACCGTTTAGAATTTCAGCATCATTTTCTTCGAGGTTAATGTTTTTGTAGCCTAATCCTTTTGGTATTTCTGATAGTAGTGCATTCTCTGGGTCTTTAGCGGAAGCAATAGCATCCCTTAAACCTTTAGACGATGGGCTTAATCGATTGGTTTTTTTAACGTATTCGGGAAGTGCATTATAAAATGCTATGAAACTACTGAAAATAGAAATTAGCGAACTTTCTGGTTTATTGCTTGACGCATCAACACCAGTAATTTCTTTATATTTATTGAAAAGGTTCAGCCGGACACCTTCAATTTTATATGATTTCAATTCATAATCAGAAGGTTTTTTGTGTACAAGGTCAAGAACCTCACTTGTTAGGTAAGGTACGTACCCAGAAGCTTTATGAAATAGTGCATAGTCTTGATTTTTGATTATGAGAAATATAGGAATCCAAAAGTCTATAAACCCTTTTTTAAGTTTAAATGGTTTTTTGGATAGTGATTCGTATAGTTCTGACAAGTTCTTTTTAATATGTTTTGAATCCTCTAAGAAATTTTCACAATGTAACCAAAGAGGATTAAATGTAGGATCTGTAGGTTCGGTTAGGATATACGCGTTGTTATGAGCTCTGTGAATTCCGGTCTCTTTTAAAAGCCCTAAATAAATAGACTTCTGTGGTGGAAACTTGCGGTCATCATAATTTAAGTTTTCCTTTTCACTATGCTCAAGCAAATCCTTCAATAAATTTTTTCTTGCGGTTAAAACAGGGGTGCTTAAGTATTCCTTGTTGACCATTTCATTCAAATATCGAGGTGTCGAAGGGTACTCTTTTTTTGATATTTGAGAGAGATTCCTGTTTAAGGAAACTTTTGAGTCAATCTTGAGTTTTTTACCATTGTAGAACCAGTCTGCGTTAGATTTTTCATAGATGCCGTGCTCTAATAGTTTTTGTAATTTTTGTACTTCGTAAGCCTTTTCTTCGGTTAGTATTTTCTTGACCACATTATCTTCTGAGTACTTTCGCAATACAAAGTCCATCTTTTCAATCTCGTATATACGTGATTTTACAAACTCGAAGTTTTTGAGAACTACATATAGTTGTGCTGGTTCTTGCGTATCGTTATTTTTTAAATCTTTTAGCTTTATATCCTTATTAAGGATTATATGCACATAACCGTCAATTTCCCCTTCTGGATTAATATTTTCAATATGATTAGATATGTTTACTTTAAAAAATCTTGGTGTACCTATTTCAAAATAGGCTTCCTTTGCAAAGTGATATTTTTCTTTAAAGTAATGTTTGGTTTTTGAAGCAATATTGATAGCAGTGTCGATATGGGAATTAGCATCTATCAATTCCTGCTCTATATCCACGTCAGTTCCGTCAATGAAGAAAAACTTATTACGATAATTATAGAACTTAATTATTTTTTGGCTTATTAATTTTTCAATGTATTGCTCAGAGTCAGGAATATTCAATGCATATTTTCCATAATATTCTAAGAAAGTTTTATCGAGCTTACCAAAAGACTTTGCGAATAAATTTACCAGACCTATGGTTTTTATGATTTTTGCTAAGTTCTCATATCCAAAATCATTAATAGCTTCAGCTTTATCCAATGCCTTAACAATTGTGTTCCATTGAGGCTTATGAGGGTTTGAATATCTGTCTTCTAATTCGCTTGTTAAATGAAGCGTTAGATAATCAAACACATCGGCTACACTAAAAAAGGTGTGGTTGTCCTTATCTATTTTATCAAAGAAAACTTGACTATTTGCCAAGAAAGAGAATAGAGACCTTTCGTTCTGGCCATACTTTTGCAAAGTCTGAGCTAAGATATTTGCCGATAAAATATCGAATGGATAAAGCTTATTGGCTAAATCGTAGTTCAGCGTTTCTGAATTACTTACGAGCTTGCTCTCGTTTATTTTATTGAATAAATCCTCGAACCCATTGTCTTTTGGTCTTTCAATTTCAAGGTCTTCTATTCTGGCTGATGCCAAATAAAGTAACTGTTCAATAGGTTCATCGAACGAGATATCAATTAGTCTTCCTTTTACCTTATCCCATTCATTCTTTTGGTTTTGAGATAAATTATTGGCATAGGAACCAAAATTTTGATGCAGCGTTGTAATTAAAATGATATTTCTATTGGAATCATTTGCCAACTCAGCTAACTGTTGTATAAAGTACAATTCGCTATCCGGATTATGCTTGGCTGCATATTCAAGAAATTTACCAAACTCATCAATCAACACAACTAATATTTCATCTTTCTTTCTAAGCGATGTAGCTCTTTTGCTTATAGTATCGATAAGATCCGAATTGGATGTGTTTTCCTTAAGCTTAAAAGATTTTTTTAATACGTCTGTTAAAGGCGAAGCTTCACCAATAATTTTTAAAAACGAAAAATTTTCAAATCCTTTAAATTGCCCGTTAAGATTAGCAAAGTAGGGCTTCTTGTCGTTAAGATTTTTTTCTAAAGCCCAAAGGAAGCTGGACTTTCCTGTACCATATGAGCCAATTATATTAAATGAGTGATGTCCTTGCTGAAACCCAGTCACTATTCTTTCAAAAACATTTTTTGCATTGGGTGTAACAACGTAATTAATGTCATTTACGACATCACGTTCAATGTTTGTGGATGTTGTAAATTTATGCATCGTAATATTGCTCTAATATGTCCCACTTATTAGGGATATTTTTAATTTGTAATTCTTTTCTTCCCGCATCCTTTTTATAAACAACGTCCTTAAAAGTTTCTGAGATTTCCTGTATCTTGAGTTCCGTGCCTTCAGAAGAACAAGCGAATACATCGCCAATTTTGTTATGTATTTCATCAAAGCTTATAGACGTATGTTTTGGGAATTTATCTAAGATTAAGAAGTAAAATATTTCTTTGGCTATCTCTGGTCTTTCGCTCACTTTTAATTGAAAAACAGAACCTTCCTCGGTATCGGTAACTTTAGTGATTAAATTAAGGTCAATAAAAATGGATGATAAATCATCTTCCATATCCTTTATGTTCTTATCAGCTAAATAATATGTTTTTATAAATACCTTAATGTCGTTTTTTAAAGAGTTTTCAGCTATCGAAGTTTGATGGTTACTCGCTGCCCTAAGTAAATAACGAAGTAATTGTTGAGTGGTAAATTGTGAATTAACCCTACTTTTTCTGAATTCTTTGAAAACTAAAGGAAAAATAGATGCTAAATTGGTATCTAACAATTTATAATGCAACAACCATAAGGTTCCTTCATACTCTAAAAGTGGGTCATATCCTGTATTACTATCAAAGATTTTATTGGCAAAAACAGTTGTTTGGCCTTCCTGATTTTTTATACCGAAAGCCTTCAGCCAGAAATTTATGGACATTACCATATTTTTCCCAACACCTAAAGCTGTTACGGCATCCGGATTTTTGAAAGACTGACCGGTAGAAAGATAATCGTAGCCCTTCTTCAACCAAAAATGGCGACAGTGAAATGTTTCGTGTCCTGTGAATGTTAGTTTATTCATTTATTTTCGATTCGCCGTTTTTATTTTTTAAATAAATCAATTTGTCTTTACATTCAACCAAGATACTCTCTGGGTTTTCTTCTTCTAAAAGGGAAAACACCACTTTATCGGTTAAATATCTTTTTTCCAACTCAGATACGGAAACATCAAAAAATGAAGCAAAATTAGAAAGAAGCCCTCTTTTAGGAAGCCTCTCATTTCTCTCGTATTTACCAAGTGTGGATTGGTCTATGTCTACCGCAGCCGCAACTTTTCTTATAGGTAGATTTTTCAATTCCCTCAGTGTTCTGAGATATTCACCCAATGTTTCCATCGCCGTTGAATTTTATTTTAAAGACAAATATTGTCCTTACAAAAATAGGATTATTTAGGCCATTAACAACTATTGAGATGAGATATAATGACTTTATTTCTGCTCTGTGATTATTGATCAGGAAAACACTTAATTTTAGTCGCCAATTCCCTGCATCATAGTTTCCATTCCACCAAAATTTAAAATAAAGGTTGAGTAGTAATGGTCAAACAGATCCTTGAGGTATTGACCCAAATCAACGTGTTCTAAATCATCTTTTCCCTCTACTTTTTGCCTAATCTCATAACCTCTGTTTTTACTGATAGTGTAGAGAAACAGGGTATGAAAATATACCGAGGTGTAATATTTTCGGTTGGCAAGTTCTAATTGATCTTGGTTGATATTCCTCTCTTTCGATTTGAAGTTCTTCAATACAGTACTGTCCATATTGATAAAAATGCGATTGAGTAAATCACCCTCAGCATCTGGAATCATAACCGTCGAATAATCTACATCAAGGCTTGTAGCTTCTTCTACCGCTTCCCAAGTTACATCTGTATCAGAATTCTCATCTACGTTCTTGTACATAAAAACTAATTTTGGTAATCCCAACAAATCATTATCGCTTTCTTTTTTAGGCGTCTCGTCTTTTGGTTTACTATTGTCGGCAATTTTAACCCAAAACATTTCCTCTATATTACCATTGGGTGATGATAGACTTGCTTTGATTTGAACGCTATCGCCAACTTTCAATTCATCTTTAGGATTAAGAGAGATTCTTATTTTTCCTTTGTTCGGGCTACTTTTTATCACGTTAAAAACTTCATCTATTTCTTTTGGCTCACCAGGTCTATTTCCGCCATTAGAATCGTTTGGTTTTATATTGAGCACACTAACCCTTAAATCCCCAGGTTCTTCAATCCTATCAAAATAATCATTTGCTACATCTGTGGAAAAGCGAATGGACTTTTCACCATTTAGTGGTATCGTGGCGACCTCTTTTTCATTATTATTTTTAGTATCAATTTGAAAAAATGATGGAAACCTTTTAGGTTCAAAAGGTGTGGGTTCTTTTTCAGTAGAAGTACGTTTCTTTTGTCCTTCAGTTTTTCTATCCTTTTTAATGTCGAGCTTAAACGTTTGGTTTAGCAATTTTGCCAACTCTGAATCAAGGGGTAGATTCTTTGTAAAGCTTTTTAGTAAATCACTCGTGTTTGAGGACGTGTCAATATCCACTGCTTGTTTTCGACGCTTTTCTATTTCTGCCAACCTTCCATCTTTCGCGCTTAGTTTTTTAGCCAGATAACTTCTTAGAAATTGGGTTTCGTCACCATCTTTAAGTCTGTCGCGAGAGGCCATAAATAATTCCTTCCGAAAGTTATATTTCATTTCGGTGCAATCCACGTGAATAAGTAAGTGACTCTTTAGAAGGTTGAGCTTCAATGAGCGTGTTATAAACTCAGCAGTATAATGTCCGTGAGTTTGACCATTGAGTGAGAACATAACTGACATTGAATTTTTAAAATACCTGTCCTGTATAATTTTTTTGGTTCTCTTAAGGTCGTAGTCCTTTACCTTAGTTTTAAACACATAGCAAGACACCTTCATCTTTCCGAATACATCATCTGAAAAATTTTCTGAAAAACTCTCGTCCAGATATTCAGATTCTTCAGCTGCCAACCGTCTTTTTAATCCGAACAAATCATTTTCGAGAACTTTATTGTTTGGATAACGTTCTGCGGTGTCGACCGTTAAAATTGGTAGTGCAGGTTGAAATAAAAACTCATTTACACTTTGGTTTAGGTCTTGGGCAAAACCAGAATAGCCTTTAGGAAATTGATACGAATAGAGTTTTAATATGGTGCCAGTTTCAAATTGACGATTGTTGAGGCCAAGGTCTAATTTCGTTATTGTAAAAGATGGGATTTTTTCATCAATGAGCAAGTATTCGTACCAGGTTTCTTTTGCTTGGTCAGATTCTTTTTTAGGATGCTCACGTACCAAGGTAAATCCAAAACCACCATCATTCGTGTAACGCTTTGAAGCAATGAGCTGATATCTTTTCTTTCCACAGAATACAATGGCACCGCTTCCACCCATATTATATTTACCCTGTACGAAGTGAATATCATTTTTATTACCTCGAAGTAGTGATAGAAAGGTGTCCTCAAACTTTTCTGGATGTTGACCTTCACCGTTATCATAAACAATTACCGATGTTGGATGTTGATTCCGCTGGTTCCGTGGTCCCTTCCCGTCAGCAATAATTTGAATATTCTCAGCTTGTTTTTTGCGAAATGAAGGTAAATCCCAATTATTTTCTGGATAAAATCTTTGAATAGCCTCGTCCATAGTTCTTGGTGCAACATCAGATTTTGGGTCAGTTCCTGAAAGAATACATTCTTTAGTTAGTATAGCATCAATGGCGTTGGTTACTTTCTCTATCAAAGCAGCAATGGGGCTTGACTGTTGGTTTTTTACCACACCATAATTACTAAAATTTCCACCCAGTGGTTTCCAGTTTGAGTCATCAAATATTGAAGGGTATGATTTGATAATACTTATTAAATCATTCTCGTCTTTTGCTTGATATAGTTTAAAGAAAAGTTCTTGATGATTAATTTTTTTTGAAGGTTGGTCAAATAGGTCGGTCATATTAAATTAAAAATTTTAAGCTTCTAATATAGCGAAATCGAATGCTCGTAAAAATAGTTTTCAATTATTTCTAAATAGTTTAGTGATTTTTAAGCTTTATTATTATTGCATAATTCACTTCCTCTTATCGCCAGCTTTTGTATCGAAAGCAATCAAGTTAAACAGTTCACGCATCCTGCTACGAACACGATTGCCATAGCGTTCTTCCAGTTCTTCAGCATTGAGATTGGTTGTGGCGTGGGTTTTTATATTGCCTTTGGTCTGTATAAATAATTCATAGCGTGATAGTAAAACCTCGCCCATAACGTTTAGGTCTTTACCGTAAAAACGACCAGCGGGTTCAACTCCTAAATCATCAAAGCAATAAAATTTGGTATTTCCATATTCCTCGACCGTTTTAAAACCTAAATGGTTAAAACTGAAGGTTACATTCCGGCAAGGAATCATTTCGTAAGGACGTTGCAACGGCACCAAATGACGTAGCAATTTCATTAAGCTGGTCTTACCGCAGCCTACGGGTCCAGAAAGCAGGATACCTTTATCGATGTCAATTCCGTAAGTTGAGCAGTTCTCTTTATCCTTGATGAAGTAGGAACAGAGCTTTAGCAGTATCACCTTATCCTCATCGTATATCCTAAACTTCTTCCCAAATAGCAGCTTGCCCTTGGCATTCAAGTAAATTAGAATTTTTGGGAAGTCGTAGAGAACGCTTTTACCATCAAAGTTTCCGAGCGAGTATTCCACGCCACCTTCGGTTATTTTAGAGGGGTTGTCCATAGTCTTTGTTTTTACTGGTTCGCAGGTTGTCCTTGATTTGGGACGCTTGTTTTTTGTTTGGTTTGTTTTCCTCGGCATATAATTCTGTTCTGTCCATCCAGTTTGTGGCCAAGGCACGCCAATCTCTAATTTCATTTCCATCACTCGTTTGCCAGTTCCGGGTTTCATAATGCTCAAAGAATTTTTTTCCTTCATCAGCATTTAAACCTTTTTCAATAAAAAAATTAATAACGGTCTGCCAGCCCTTTGGTTGTTTTATATTGTTTACTTGTTTGGTATTGTTTATAGTAGATACCAATGCTTGTCCACTGGTGGGACGGTGCGAGTCCACAGCTTGTCCATTATTGGGATGGTGTTGGTACACTACTGGTTCACGTATGGGACGGTACTGTTCCGCAAGCTGTTCTAATATGGGATTGTACTGTCCCGTAACAGGTTCATCACTTGTCCCAATAATGGACATCTTGATTTTACTGCCTTTGTAGGGATTGTTAGAAGGGAAGTAGGATAGATAGTTCCAAGAATCGAGGTCTGTCACACATCTATGATAAGTGGATTTTGAACCAATCTTGGCAACGCGCATTAATTCGCGACGGTTTACATAGAACTCATCTGCAAACCGACTACTGTTCCATTCTTGAAACAGCGCCATATATAGGCTTATGTGCGTTGGATTGAGGCGGTCATCAAAAAAGAACTTTTCAAAAGCCGCATTTAGTAGCTTTATATAGTTCATCTTTTAAGAATTTTGCTTGTGCTGCACTCGATTTGAGTTCATTACACCTTGAATTTCCTCTGCATCATAGTAGATAATGCCCCCAACTTTTGTATATGGCAACGTTCCATTGATGCGAAGATTCTGTAATGTACCTGGACTGACTTGAAGCAAGTCCATTACCTCGGAAGATTTTAAATATTTCTTGAGTTTTCCAGTTGCTTGTTTAGATAGAAGATTCTTGATGTCATCGAGCAATTCCATTTTAAATTCTCGAAGGTCGTCGGTGGTAATAATATTTGCTGGCATAATAGAACGGTTTTAAAGAAAGGGACTATCGTATCGATTTCAACTAATTTGATAGTCCCTGACCTGATTTGACTTTCGTTCTACAAATTTGGGATGGTTTATTGGATTTTAATCCCAAGTTGTACCCAAGTAGGGTGTTTTTATTTACTCATTTTCAATGGTTTAAATTGGTTTGATTTAGAGGTGTCACTTAAAATCATCTATGCCAAATGATAATAGATAAAATTAATTTTATTTTTTCCCAAGTAAGACCCAACTTGGGAAGAAATTTAACATTTTTAAAAATGAAAATATCAACCGTCCGTTTCTTCCATTCGCCTTAAAAGTGTTGCTTTTAGTCTATCAATAAACTTGGTTTGGTCGATTTTCCGTTCTCTTATTTCGAGAAAAGTTCTATAAACGTTACCAAGATTAAGTTCAAAAATATCTTCACAAGCTGATGCCATTTCTTTAATACCAGCTGTACCACTTTTTATTGCGCCAGATGCCTGTAATGCATAAATTAACTCAATTAGGTCTGTTTTTGAAGCAGTCCAACCAAGTCGCTCACCGTTTAATAGAGTATTCAGCTTATTCGGTATGCCGTATGACAAATCCCTTAAATTACTTAACTCTTCAACGTAATGGCTTATTAATAGGTCATAGGCCATAATTTTGGCAATTGCATTATCGTGGCTTGTGGAAAATTCAGCATCTGTATAAAAATGAGAAGTGTTTGATACCAAGCTAATTTTATCATTTCCTCGCAGAAAATAGAATTCATCCAGAAGTTCAGAATCCTCTCTATAATATTTAATGAAATCTATATTTCGTCGATTACTTTCTTGTAGCCTATTTATTTCTGAATCAATAAATTCCTGTTGAGATTTTATTGTTCCCGCAGGTCTATTTATCAAGAAATTGTAGAGTTTGGCATAAAATTTCAGTCTGCTATAAATGTAGGGTTTATGCTTTTTAAAGAATATTATTTCATTCTGTTTATCTACGAATTCATTTTCCCTTACACAGATGCGTAATTTCTGCAAGTATTGTCTTGAAATAGAAATACCTTGTTCAACATTGTTGAAATCGTTTAGATTAGATTCCTCAACTACTTTTATTTCCTCTTTGTAATTGTCTAGTATTATATGAATTAACTTATGCAAAATATTTTTGGGGCTTTAGATTTGGGTTAATTATCAATAAGTAATGTTTGTATGTTATATCTTTTTATGGGGGATTTTTAAAAAAGAACAGACAACCAATAGCGAGCAAAACAATGCTACCAGCAATTATGAAAGGATAGTAAAAACCGCCTGCAATCAGCCAAGTTCCTAAAACGGGGCCTAGAATCTGACCAATACTATTGGTCGAACTCTGAATAGAAATATTCCTACCAGTATTTTTCTTTGATATCAATGAAACCGCAGAGAGCAAATTTGGTGTTACCATAGCGCCTCCAGCAGCAAAAACAACGATTAATCCATAGACTAAAAATTCATTGTTAAAAAATGGAAAGGCAATCAAGGATAAACCAGATATTAGTAACCCTAAAGCAATTTGTTTCTTTGTTGATAAAAACTTCTCTCCATAAGTAGCGAACACAGGTTGTAAAACAGCCATTATTGAACCACATAGCATAAAACCAATACCAACTTGATTACTATTAAATCCTAATTCATCTTTTCCGTAGATTGAAAAGACAGTTTCAAATAGCGTCACCACAAATTGGATAACAAACGATAGCACTAGTAATACGATAAAATATTTAGTAAATGTGAACCGCAAACTCACTTTTCGTGTTGTGAACTTATGTACGCGAGCGGTGTTTTTTAACCATTTCATCACAACCAAAAGGACAATCAATCCTAGTAGTGCAACGAAAAAAAAGGGCACTGAAAATCGGTCTAAATGTAGCAGGCCTATTGTATATTTTATATGAATATCAGTTTGGGACAGAAAGCCGCCAATGACAGGGCCGAAAATAACACCAGAGCTAATGGCAACACCAGACCAGGCCATTATTTTTGTTCTACGTTTTTCAGATGTAATATCACTTAAATATGCATTGCTAACTGGAATAACTGATGACGTAAAAATTCCACCAAAAATTCGAGCAATATATAGCATTGTCAAGGATGTGGCTAGGCCAGTAAGTAATTGCATAATTACAAAACCGATTAGTCCACAAATGATAATAGGTTTCCTGCCGTATCTGTCCGATAGTTTTCCCCAAACCACTACGAATAGTAACTGAAAAAATGGATAAATGCTTGTGAGCAATCCAATATGGAAATTGATAAGGTCGGTGTCAAGATTGTCTTTTAAAGCTAATCTTTCGGTATAGTAAGGAAGGGTTGGCAATAATATACCATAGCCCAACATCACTACAAACAAACTCAATAGAATTAAAAATATCCTGTTGAGTTTTTCTTTTCTATCCATTTATTTTTTACCGATTTTTCGCTTCAATAATTGCGCATTAATAGCCACTATAATTGTACTCAAACTCATAAATACCGCTCCTACAGCTGGTCCTAAAACAAAGCCAGAAGAGTATAGAACACCTGCAGCTAATGGAATGGCCACCACATTATACCCAGTTGCCCATATTAGGTTCTGAATCATTTTATTGTACGTAGCCTTTCCGAACAAAATTAGGTTTGCAATATCTTGTGGATTGCTATTTACCAATATAATATCGGCTGTTTCGGCGGCTACATCAGTACCAGAACCAACAGCGATTCCTACATCAGCTTTGGCAAGTGCGGGCGCATCGTTTACGCCATCTCCAGTCATAGCCACAAACTCTCCTTTGTTTTGCAACTCTTCTACAATTTCTACTTTTTGGTGCGGTAGCACTTCGGCATAGTAGCCATCCAACCCTAATTTTTCACTCACAGCTTTGGCTGTTTTTTCATTATCCCCAGTTGCCATCAAAACTTTGATATTGTTCTTTTTGAATATTTTTATAGCTTCCGCAGATTCAGGTCTTATTTCGTCAGCAAGTGCAATGTATCCTGCTAGTTGTCCTTCAATTAATACAAATACAACAGTTTCAGCAGCGTCACTATAAGCATCTTCAGGAATAGTTATTTTTTCATCCCTTAAATAACCAGGACTAACCACTTTTACTTGCTTTCCTTCTACATTTGCCTCTACACCTTTACCAGTGATCGCATTAAAGTTTTCAGGCTTTGGGATTGTAATATTGTCTTCTTTAACTTTTTTAATAATCCCAACAGCAATTGGATGTTCTGAACTTTGTTCCAACGCACTTGACAGTCTTAAGATTTCATCGTTTGAATAGGACGCATTTACAGATTTGATTCGAGTAACGCCAAAGTCCCCTTTGGTCAAAGTCCCTGTTTTGTCAAATAGTAAGGCGGATATCTTACGTGATTCTTCAAAGGCAGTTCTATTACGGATTAATAATCCATTTTGTGCAGATACAGCAGTAGAAATGGCAACTACAAGAGGAATTGCAAGACCCAATGCGTGTGGACAAGCGATGACCATAACGGTAACCATTCTTTCTAATGCATACACAAACGGAAAGCCTAAAATCAGCCAAACTGCCAACGTACCAAAACCAATAGCCAAAGCTATATAAGTCAACCATTTTGCTGCCCTATCGGAAAGGTTTTGCATTTTAGATTTGGTCTTTTGTGCTTCCTCAACCATCGTAATAACCTTATTGAGATAGCTGTCTTTTCCTGTATGTTCCACCTTTACCTTTAAAGTGCTATTGCCATTTACTGAACCACCTATTACCTTATCCTTTTCTTCTTTTTTTACAGGCTTGGACTCCCCTGTAAGCATTGATTCGTTTAAATAACTTGAACCTTCTACTATGATACCATCAGCTGGAACTTTCTCTCCTGGCTTTACCAAAATCACGTCATTTTTCAACAAATCTTCAAGTGGTATATCTTCAATAGTGTCGCCTTTTACCCTGTGAGCTTCGGCAGGCATCATACTAACTAAAAGCTGTAATGCTTTTGAAGCGCCTAATACACTTTTCATTTCTATCCAATGACCAACAAGCATAATAGCAATTAGTGTTGAAAGCTCCCAGAAAAAGTCAACTCCTCGTAAACCAAAGACAGTTGCAGAACTGTAGAAATAGGCGACACTTATTGCCATAGATATAAGTGTCATCATACCAGGTGCACCATTCTTTATTTCGGAAACAAATCCTTTAAGAAAAGGCCAACCACCATAAAAATATACAACAGTGGAAAGTGCAAAAAGGATGTATGGATTTCCTGGAAGTAAAAATTCATAACCAAAAAATTCTTGAATCATTGGTGAGAAGAACAATATGGGGATGGTAAGCACGAGTGTTACCCAAAACCGTTTTCTAAAGTCTGCAATCATCATTTTATGATGGTCGTGACCCATTTGTCCGTGACCCGGATTATGACCCGAATGGTCTCTACCTCCATTTCTCATCTTGGAATGATCCATTTTGGAATGATCTTCTTTTTCGTGGTTCATTTTAGAATGATCCATTTTCGAATGGTCCATTTCGTTGTTTTTGTGCTGCTCGTGATTTTCCATTATAGTATTGTTTAAGTGTTATCGTAATTTTTTTCTCATTGCTTCCGATATGTTTTCGGCATAGACGCCATAAGCATCTACTAAAAGACCTTTAAGCCCTTTTTTGGAAGATATTGCATATAAAATGCTGTTATCATCGGTACTGCTCATTCCTTCAAAGCGATATATTTTATCCACTTTAAAATCTTCTGGTCGAATCTCAATTTTCAGGGAAGCACATTCCAGACATTCAGGTTTTAAGTTGAAATCATAAGGGTATTCGTTTGTCTGCAAATCGTTAATAGCTTCTGAAAGGGTGTCATAATTTTTCATTTATTTTTATTTATAAGTCATTGTAAAATAACTGTTGTCTTCTTCGGTAAATTTTTGAAAGGTCAATAGACCTTGTGCATTTAATTTCTCGTTAACAGTATAATTGAGTTGCTTAATGCGAATTCCCAAGGCATAGGCCTTAATGTTAATTTTTGAATTAATATTATTTTCGCTATTATTAAATTTTCGGTCGTAAATTTTTATGGTACTTTTTGAGCCAAAAAAATTCAACAAGCCCGAATCAAAACTCATTTCCAGTTCTATATTTTCAAGATTTTTCAAGTCGTAGAGTTCTTTAAATTTTTTAGAAGTGGTATTAATTTCGGTTTCTTTTGATTTTGGGTTTGAAAATGGAAATGCCATTACCATTATACTGGCTTCATCAGGCTTACAGCGATAGGTTGTGGTGTATTTATCGGTCGCTATTTTGTCTTTATCAAATAATTCCGTAACCACCTTAATTTCATAGTATCCATTTTTCTCTATTGTTTTACCAGCTTCAAAAGTTTGTTTATTGAGAAAAGCACCTTTTTCATCAAAATTCTCACGAATGACCAATCTGCCTGAAATCTGCCCAATAAGCATTTCAGTTTGTCCAGTCATTGTGATGCTGAATAAAATAATCAGTACTATGAAGATTCGACTTCTCATATATGGTGCATTAATTTCTTTACCTCTTTTGCCAGTATATCGCTTAAATCTATGCCATTGGACGGATGCGGAATGGTATTGCAGGTCACTATCTTTTCTACTCCGGAATCCAACAAATCTTGATAGGCATTACCTGAAAAAACGGCGTGAATACCAACACATATAGGTGGTCTCATCCCTGCTTTTTTCAAATGCACCACGGTTTCAATCATCGTTCGCGCCGTAGAAATAATATCATCTACCAAAATAGGTGTGGCATCTTTGTATTTGTCCACATCAGGAACAGAGACTTCTACATCACGGTCACCGTGACGCACCTTTTGTAATACTATAAATGGTGCTCCTGCATTTTTAGCAACTTCAGAAACCCATTGTTCACTTTCAGAATCGGGACCGATAAGTACTGGGTTTTCGATGTTTTCCTTTATCCAATCTGAAATAGCATCGGCAGCGTGAATTACTTTATTTGGAATTTGATACACTTCTCCTAATGAACTAATTCTGTGCAAGTGAGGGTCAACCGTGGTAATGCTATCGGCAAAACCTGAAATCAATTTTCCGAAGAAACCAGAAGTTACCCCTTCGCCTTCATTAAATACTTTGTCCTGCCTCATATATGCCAAATAGGGCGCTACCAAACAGGTGCACATTGCCCCTAATGATTTGGCAGTATGACTTAAAAAATAA
Source organism: Flavobacteriaceae bacterium (assembly GCA_965655805.1). Lineage (GTDB taxonomy): Bacteria > Bacteroidota > Bacteroidia > Flavobacteriales > Flavobacteriaceae > Algorimicrobium. The sequence continues at coordinate 51,115 of CBFHJN010000001.1, read as the reverse complement.
AGGGGCAATAGTTTTTCGTCTGGTTCGTGCAAGGTGCATACCAGTACAACACATTTGTCTTTAACATCAGATAAGATACGTGTATAGGATTCTCCATCAGGGAAGTTGCGCAAAGTGGCTTTGCCAACTTCGGCATCCATTTTTGTAGCCATTAGTTCTGTGAGTTTTTCGTTTCCGGGAAGACTGAATAATATTGTTTTCATAGTTTTTTAAATTATAGTTATGATGTCATTATGGTTGTTTTTATATTCCAGAGCATAGTTGAGTTCGCCTTTGGATTCAGCATATATGGTATATAATAATTGGTCTATTTCAATTTTTTCATTTAAATGGACATTCAAAAGAATCCCAGCCGATTTAGACTGCGGTGCGCCGGAAAGCTTGGCGAGTTTTGCTATCTTTCTATTATCTATGCGCTTTAAAACCCCAGAGTTTTCTGCTCTAATTTCGGTTTTATAGGGTGCTAAAACAGGTTTTGAAAAGCGACCTTGCGCATTACAAATAGCAAGGAATTTTTTATAAGCCTGACCAGATGTGAGAATTTGATGTGCGGTTTCTAACCCTTTCCCTTTTTCTACTTTGCCAGAAAGCTCTATTAGTTCAGCGGCTAAAAGCAATGCTCTTTCTGTTAGGTCTTTTGGTGCATCTGCTTCATTTTTCAAAACTTTTAAAATATCAATGGCTTCTAAAGTGGGGCCGATACCCCTTCCGACAGGTTGTGAGCCATCTGTGATTACAACTTTTACATTCAAGCCAACAGATGTCCCAACGGTTTCCATATGATTTTTTAGTTTTTGAGCCATTTCGGTACTGCGAACCTTGGCGGTTTCACCCACGGGAATATCAATGACCACGTGAGTGGAACCAGCTGCTGCTTTTTTAGAGAGTACCGAAGCAATTAGCTGCCCTTCACTATCAATATCCAAGGCTTTTTCAATTTTGATGAGCACATCATCCGCAGGACTTAATTGGGCTGTTCCGCCCCAAACAAAACAACCGCCTTCTTTTTCTACCACGGTCTTTATTTCTTCTAAAGAAAGCGTCACATTAGTCAGTACTTCCATAGTATCCGCTGTGCCTGCTGGCGAAGTGATGGCGCGTGAGGATGTTTTAGGCATTGTAAGTCCATACGCAGCGACAATAGCAACCACTAATGGGGTGGTTCTATTTCCAGGCAATCCGCCAATGCAATGTTTATCGACCACAATTTCTTTGTCCCAATTCATTTGCTTACCAGAAGCAATCATTGCTTTGGTAAGGTCAGATATTTCGTCAATATCCAGTCGGTCACCTGCACAGGCCGTAATAAATGCCGAAAGGTGGATGTTGGAATAATCGCCTTCAACTATATCGGTTATGATTTCATTAAATGCTGAATAATCCAGTTTTTGATTATAAATTTTCGCCCTGACGTGGCTTAAAGATTCAATTGGTTCTAAATGGGAAACATATAATGTATCATTTGGGGAAACATTCAGTTTTTTCGCAGCAGCATCTGATAGTCCGATTTCATTGGGCAACAGAATATCAGAATTCAGGACATTAAGACTTGCTACGATTGATTTATTTGCATTGGATATTCTTATTCGGGTAAGTGCCTCAAACCCTTCTGAAATACAGACGTGGCAATCTTCGCGCATATACACTACATTTTCGTTTTGGGTATAGATGCCGAGATGTTTATATTTTAATATGTTTGAGTGTGTGTCCATATTTTATTGATTTTTCGATTTATTCTATTTCTTCGATGGTGTATAATTGCGGAATTTCTGCATCCCACCCATAGGTTTCCTTGATGCCCTTTTGTAATGCTTCTGCACTTTCTTTTTCACCGTGTACAATGAAAACCCGCTCTGGCTTATTTTTTATTTTGCGCATCCAATCCATAAGTTCAGCGTGGTCTGCGTGTGCCGAAAGCCCTTCGATTTCAGCAACTTCCATATGAAACGGCACCCATTTTCCATAGACTTTTAGTTCTTTCTCACCCTCCAATAATTTTCTACCACGTGTGCCTTCGGCTTGATAGCCTACAAAAAGTAAGGTGTTATTTGGATTTTGCGCTTGGGTTTCGAGATAGTTGAGCATTCTTCCGCCTGTGAGCATTCCGCTTCCTGCAATCACGATTTTTGGCTTGTTGTCTGTTCTTAATTCCATTGTTTCCCGATAACTGCTTACGACCGTAAAGTGAGAACACATTTCGTCACATTCGTTGTCCTCCAATCTGTGCCAATCGCGAGTTCTATGAAACAGTTCCAATACATTGGCACCCATCGGGCTGTCCATAATCATTTGTACTCTGGGGATTTTCTTTTCTTTCAATAATTTCCAAAAGATGAGCATCATTAGCTGGGCACGTTCTACCGAAAAGCTTGGGACAAATAAGCTACCACCTCTGTTGATGGTATCATTTACTAATTTTTCAATATGTGGAAGTGCTTCTACTTCATCGGGATGAAACCTTCCACCATAAGTGGATTCAATGAAAAGCACATCCGCTTTTTTTGGTTTAAGGGGTGGATAGAGCAATAAATCATTGGTTCTACCAATGTCTCCTGAAAAGACAAAACGTTTTCCGTGCACATCCAACTCAATATAGGTTGCACCCAGAATATGTCCGTTGTATTGGAAGCGAACCCTAATACCATCAAATAACGGAATCCATTGTGATTGTGGAATTCCTTTAAAGTGTGGGATAGTTTTTTCTACATCCTTTAAATCGTATAATGGTTCTGCGGGACTATGTTTGGAATAGCCTTCCTTATTGGCACGTTCGGCTTCTTGCTCCTGTATTTTTGCACTATCATTCAAAATGATTTTTGCAATGTCCAAAGTAGGATTCGTACCATAAATGGGACCATTGAAGCCTTGTTTTACCAATCTGGGTAAATAGCCTGTATGGTCCATATGACCGTGGGTAAGCAAAACAGCATCAATATCACCTACATTAACAGGTGGGTACTCCCAGTTTTTAAGGCGTAATTCCTTTAACCCTTGGAAGAGGCCACAGTCTATAAGTATCTTTCTATCTCCTGTATCCACCAAATATTTTGAGCCAGTCACGGTGCCTGCCGCTCCCAAAAAGTGGATGTTTATTTTTTTGTTTTTCATCGTTATAGTATTTATTAATGTCCACCACAACAGGAAGGCGTATTTCCTTTGTCTTGGTTCGATTTGCTCAATTCCGCTATTTCGTTAAATAGATTGCGGGAATCCTCTTTTATTACGAGTGCCAACTTCTTTACGGATTTAGGCTCGAAGTGTACCATACCCAATAATATTTCGAGGGCTTCTTCAAGTAGTTTAGAATCATCTTCCAATGCTTGGTAAAATGGCTCTAAATCTATACGGTTCTGTTCTTTCAGTTCTTCTGTTTTCATTTGTCCTATTTATTTAGATTAAAAATTAGTGCTCTAATGAATTCCACATAATTCTCTTGAATCTTCGAGAACCTTTTTGTGTCTTGATTTTGGCACTCCTACTTGTTCTAAAATTTTTGGGGTTTCGTGAAGCTCTTTACAGAGTACGATACCTTCATCCAATAGTTTTGTTTTTTCAGCTTTGGTAAGTGTTGTTAATGCTGTTAATGGATGCAGCCCCGATTTATCTATTCTGTCTTTTAAACCGTCACCAATTGGATAATCCCAACTTGTCAATAGTAGCCCCACGCATTTACCATATTTCACCGCATCACTTGTAAATCGTGTATTGGTGTAAACGCCTCCTTTATGAAGCTTGGCTTCGTGACCTTTTTGACGTTCCCATTGTTTTTCAACATCTAAAAATCTTGAGTGGATATATAAGGGAATTTTAACGTTGCAAAAGCGACCTTGGTCACTGTGGTATTTACATTCAATCATATAATGGGTATTGTCTTTTTGGGCTATTACATCCACTTCGTGCTGAACGCAATTGCCTTGAACTATTACACCAACCTGTGTTGAAAATCCTTCGTGTGCCAGTAGTTTGCCTACTAACTTCTCAAATGGGAAGCCAGAAGGACCTAATTCCATCAGGGCTTTTTTGAGTTTGTATTTTGAAGCACTTACTCTCGACTTACCTTTTAGCATTTTAAATGCCATTTGATAGATTTTTTTGGTGGTAATGCCTTCATATAATTGGTCTTCAACTTGCCCTACTATTTGCTGAATCAATTCTTCACTTGCTTGCGAACGTCTTAATGAATTGATAAGTTTATCCACATCAAAGGCTACCACGTCGCCCGAATATTTTACTATGTTTATTGGATGTTTCATTTTTTAATATGTATGGTCATTACAGGAAGTTCTGAATGATTGGTTACACCTTCGGCAATACTTTTTGAAAATAGGCTCAAAAATCCTGTCTTTCCGTGGGTACTCATCGCAATTAAATCTGATGGCTGATGTTTTAAAAATGTATTAATACCTGCCTCTACTGAAGATTCGTTATGAACACTCATAGAAAACTTTTTTAGGTCGGGAAACTTTTCAAGGAATTCCTTAACAGGGTTTAATCCAACTTCTATACTGTTAAAGTCTGTTTCTGTATTTATGCGTAACAAATGAATTTTTGCATCACATTTTTCAGCTATCGAAAGTACTTCTTGAAACGGATGACTCACATCTTCTTCAAAATCTGATACGAATAGAATGTCCTTAAAGGGAAATGTTACTTCCTCTTCTTTGACCACAATAATCGGGGCATTGGCCTTTCGGACAATTTTCTCAACATTGCTGCCAGTTATTTCCCTCACTCGACCCTTTGTTCCACTACTGCCAGTTATAATAAAATCGTGATGAAAATGGCCAGAATGTTCCAGAATATCTTTTTGTCCTGAATCGAACTGAAGAAAGGTTCGGCATTTAAGACCTTCGTGTTCCGCTATTTTTTCGAGTTCACGTAAATTAGCCTTTGCAGCACCTATCTGCTTTAAGGTTTCTGGATAACGCTTTTCTTTAAGTTTGTCTAATTTTACCCAATCCACAGGTGTTGTCATTTGATGTAGAAAGTGTATTTCTGCATTGTATGTTTTTGCCATTTTAATCCCGAGATGTGCAGCTTTAGTACAGTTTTCAGAGAAATCGGTAGGTACAAGTATGTTTTTCATAATTTTTTGTTTTAGGGTAGTTTGTTATTGTGCGGTATAGCCACCATCGATTACCAATTCAGAACCCGTCATAAACTTGGATTCATCCGAAGCTAAATAGACGACTCCATAGCCTATATCATCAGGCTCTCCCAAATGGCCAACAGGATGCAAACTTTCTAATTGCTTTTTGCCTTCTTCTACATTACCTTGAGCTTTCAGAAAATTTTCTACCATTGGTGTCCAGATATAAGCAGGATGTATAGAATTGATACGGATTCCGTAGCCTTGTCTTGCACAATGCAGGGCAGCAGATTTCGTGAATATGGTAACACCGCCTTTGCTTGCGTTATAAGCAGGTAGGTTAGGGTCACCGATAAGTCCTTCAATGGAAGAGAAGTTGATGATGGAACCACCTTCTCCAGTTTCCTTCATACCCTTTATACCATATTGAGTACCTAAAAAAGTGCCATTTAGGTTTACATCTATGAGGTTTTTCCAATCTTCAAGGGTAACTTCTTCTACAGTTCCACCTAATCCTATTCCGGCAGAATTAGCTAATATGTGTAATTTTCCGAAAGTTTTGAGCGTGGTCTCAATGACATTTTTCCATTCATCTTCTTTGGATACATCTTGTTTAATGAATATAGCCTCCCCACCGTTAGCTTTGATTTGTTGGACTACCTTTTTTCCATCTTCTTCATCTATATCTGTAACAACGATTTTTGCTCCTTCACGTGCTAATAAGATAGCACTTGATTTCCCTAGTCCAGAGGCACCTCCTGTGACGATGGCTACTTTATTTTTTACTCGATTCATAATTTTAAGATTTAAGTATTAATACTATTTTTTGCTTCTTAATCAAGAAACTTCGTTTCCTGAAACTTTGCCTTTTTCAAAACAATCCAGATTATATATTGTGGTTTCAGCAATATTTGTCAATGCAGTTTCGGTTAAAAAGGCCTGATGACTGGTAATTAAAACATTATTAAAAGTCATTAAGCGTGCAATGACATCGTCTTGCAAAATGTCATCGGAATGGTCTTCAAAGAACAATCCTTCTTCTTCCTCATACACATCTATTCCGAAATACCCAATTTTTTTAGTTTTCAATCCTTCGATAACAGCTTTGGTATCGACCAATCCACCACGACTTGTATTGATAAGCATTACGCCTTGCTTCATTAATGAAATATGTTTTGCATCAATCAAGTGTTTCGTTGAAGACGTTAGTGGTACGTGTAAGCTTATGATATCGGACTGCTTACAAATAGTTTCACAATTGGTATAGATTACATTGTAGAACTTGATTAAATTTTCATCCTCAATGACATCCTGAACAAGTATTTTACAACCAAAACCGTGTAGTATTTTTACCAATACAGACCCAATTTTTCCAGTCCCGATAACGCCGACGGTTTTTCCATTGAGGTCGAAACCGGTAAGACCGTTCAATGAGAAATTCTGGTCACGAACCCTGTTGTGTGCTTTAATCAATTTTCGGTTTAATGCAAGTATGAGCGCCATTGTATGCTCTGCAATGGCATAAGGGGAATAGGCTGGAACACGTGCCACCTTCATATCCAGTTCAGCTGCTTTTGCTAAATCCACGTGATTGAATCCTGCTGAACGCAGAGCAATATATTTTATGCCAAAAGCATTGAATTTTTCAAGAATGTGTGCCGAGGCATCATCGCCCGTAAATAGACTTACTGCTTTAGAACCCGTTGCGAGAATAGCAGTTTCTTGAGTTAAACGACTCTCAAGCAGCTTTAATTGATGCTTGCCATCATTCGCTTTTACGAGATACGGCTCTTCAAACTTATGCGTGCTGAATACTGTTGTTTTCATTTCACTTTTTTTAATTTCCTAACTGCATTAAAATATATACTAACCCTACGATGACAACAGTTCCAAAAATTAGCATCACGAGTTTCCCGGTCTTTTTAGAACCTTTGAAATAGGTAATACCAAGTTTTACAATCATATTGCTTATGGTTGCTGTTATAATGACATTGGTGGCCAGCGTGAGTTTTTCTTCCAATGACCCAAATTTTGCCATACTAATAGTTATCGCATCCGTATCTGCCAATCCTGCAATTAGGGCTGAATAGTATAAACCGCTTTCGCCAAAAAATTGATTTCCATAAAAAACTGCAAACAGGATGACCACATAAATACCACCAAACCCAAGGGCGTTCCAAATATTGAGCGGATTACCCAGATTGATAGCTGTTTTTGTGACATCTGTATTCTTTTTGATGAATAAGAGTGCGCTTATCAAGCAGATAAGGGTAAGAATAGTAAATGGAATGACTAAATTTAAAAGTATGGCACTATTGAAAATATAGGCCAGAATCGCAAGTCTGGGAAACATAATTGCGGAAGCTATAATGATACCCGCAGCATATTCTTTTGAAAGTTCTGGCGATTCCTTACTTCGCGAAGCATATATCCAAGCTACTGCGGTACTTGAAATCAATCCGCCTAAAATAGCAGTGAGCAGAATACCACGTTTAGAACCTACATATTTTACAAGAAAGTAACCAATGAAATTCAGAAATGACACTATCACTATTATCGCTCCAATCTCAAAAGGGTTAAGCAATCCCTCTGGACCATAATCTTGATTTGGTAAGAAAGGCAAAATAAGAAGCGCAATAATTGAAAACTTAATAAAGGCGAAAAGCTCTTCGGAAGTAATATTTTTAATGAAGGTATTAAATGTCGTTTTCAATGATAACAGAGTAACTATGATAACCGCAGTAGCAACTGCTTCCTTATGCAAATGATTAGCAACCATAACACCCAAAATCAAAGTAGCGAATAATGCCATATTGGTGGTAATACCAGTCATAATATGCTTTTGTACTATGGAAAGATGACTCAAAGACAGAAACAAAAGAAATGCTGCTGCAATTATAATGACCAACCAAGGTGTATAGGTTGTGGAAAGATTTCCCAATATAAAACCAATAATGGCAACAATTGGGAAGGTTCTTATACCTGCAAAGCCTTGTTCTTCCTTCAATTTATCGTATTCACGTTCCAGCCCAAGAATAAGGCCAATGCCCAGACTGATGAGCAGTCCAAGGATGAAAGGGTTGATATTTTTAAAGGCTTCTATCATTTCTTACTTTCCAAATAATTCTAAAAGTTCATACAATTCATTATCTACTTGATGTTGCTTGACCACCTCTTCAAAAGGGGTTAGATGCAATTGATTATTTAAGATTCCTACCATTACATTTTTTTTACCTTGTAAAAGTGTTTTCACAGCCGCCACTCCAAGTCTAATGCCTAACATTCTATCTAAAGCTGACGGATTTCCACCTCGCTGGACGTGGCCGAGTTTCGTAATTCGTAAATCTACATTGGGATTGACTTCCTTTATTTTTGATGAAACAAGCTCGGCACCTAATTCATCGCCTTCTGAAACCACGACAAGGAAAGCATCTTCGCTATCGTAATTCTTAACCTTGTCCAATAGATAAATAAAGTCCTTTCCACTCTCGGGAATAAGGATGGAATCGGCACCTACCATTAACCCGGAATGAATAGCAATGTAGCCTGAATCCCTTCCCATTACTTCAACAATAAATACACGGTTATGAGATTCGGCAGTATCTTTTATTTTATCAATATTTTCAATGGCAGTGTTTACAGCCGAATCAAAACCAAGGGTGTAATCTGCACCAAAAATATCGTTGTCTATAGTGCCAGGAATGCCTATAAACGGAATGCCGCATATTTCTGAAAAAGCTAATAGACCTTTAAAAGTACCATCACCACCAATAGCAATTAAAGCATCTATGTTATTTGCTTTTAAAGTTTGCAATGCTTTTTTACGACCCTCTAATTCCAGAAATCGTTTGCTTCGTGCTGTTTTTAGAATAGTGCCACCTTTTTGGGTTATTTTTTTTAGTTCGTAAGATTTTAATGGTATCAAATCACCATCTATCAACCCTTCATACCCTTTTCGAAAACCACTTATTTTTATGCCTTTTGCTTCAGCGGATTTGGCAATGGCGTATAGTGCAGCATTCATCCCAGGGCTATCGCCTCCAGATGTGAATACGCCTATATGTTTAATTTTATTCGTGCTCATTGGGTATGGTTTTTTTTAACTTTTTTTCAGAAATAGTAAAATCTTGAATTGTGTTCCAAACAAATTCTGCTTCTTTCAGAAAGAACTGATGGTCTCCTTCAGATGAAGTAATTATTTGTGCGTTTTTAAATTCCCTCGATAATTTTAAGGCATTTTCTAAAGGTGCAGTAGTGTCTTTTTCTCCGTGAATAAAAAGCACATCTTTATCCTTAATTTTCTTTACAATTGCATATAAATCTGTTTTTAGGATGACCTTTGTAAGAGAATAATAATAACTCATCCAATGATGCTTTTTTGCATCTTCATAGACATCATCCGTGAGGTTATCAGGCTTGAATGCACGTGACATAAATATGGGATGAATCATACAAATGTATTTTGAGAATTTGCTTGTTGAAATCCTATCTACAAAGGAATGAGAAGACATAATTTCTTTAAACTCATCAGCGTTCTTGTAAACAGGTATGCTTATAAAAATTCCTGCCTTGAACCAAGTTGGTTGCTTTTCCAATATTGCTAATGAAATCATAGCTCCCATAGAATGTCCTGCAATAATGATATTTCCATCATTGAATCCTTCTTTGTTAAGAATCAATTCAAGGGCCTGCAATTGTATTGAAAGGGAATAATCACTTTGTGGTTTTGGCGAATCACCAAAACCTAGCAGGTCGACTAAAAGTAGCTTATGCGTAGTTGTAATACTTTCTAAATTGCGTTTCCAATAATGCAATGAGCCTGTTAAACCGTGTAACAAAACAAGTTTGTTTTCTCCAGAGCCTATTATTTCATAATTCAACAGTGTTTCTTTGGCATCATAAGCTGGTTGCTTACCAATCTTATAATGCTGATAGCTGGCAATAGCCACAACAGGAAGAATGAACACTATGGATATGAGTAGTAATGTCATTGTTTTGAAATTGATTTATTATTCGTTTTCTCACTAACCAAGATTGGGGTTTTACCATAGAATCTATTGAAGACCATACAGGCAGTTAAATCACCAGTTACATTTACAGCAGTCCTAAACATTCCCAAGAGTCTTTCTACACCAATGATAATGATGATGCCTTCAGCAGGTATGCCGACACTTCCCAAAACAGAAGCGAGTATAACCACACCACCTCCTGGAATGGCAGGTGTACCAATGGATGCAGCGACAATAGTTACAATGACCACTATAATATTGAGTAAACTCATTTCCAGTCCGTAAGCTTGGGCAATAAAAAGAGTTGTAATAGTTTGATATAGTGCAGTACCATCCATATTGACGGTCGCCCCTATAGGTATGATAAAATTGCTAATAGTCTTGTCCACTTTTAGTTCTTCTTCGGCGGTTTTTAGAGATAAGGGCATCACAGCGGCAGAACTTGTGGTTGAAAAAGCCAATAATTGAACATCCCTTATTTTTTTTAGGAAATGCAATGGGTTTTTCTTTCCGAGAAGTACGATGAGTCCCAAATAGAAAATTACCAATAAAAGAAGACCGAGAAGTACTACCCCAACATAGTACGTTAAACCTGATAAAGAACTTAAACCAACACTAGAGGTAAGCTGCGCCATTAGTCCGAAAACAGCAATAGGTACTAGAAGCATTGACCATTTTACTACTGTCATACAGACTTCCTGAATGGCACTTAAAAGAAGCTTTACTGGGCGCAGTAAGGCATTTTCAAGTGATAGCACAGCTACACCAATAATGATTGTGAAAATCACAATACTTAACATTTCACCACTAACCATAGATGCTAAAGGGTTCTCTGGAAGTAAGTTTGATATGGCATCTGGAATAGTTTCAAGACCGAAGGAAAGCTCGGGATTTTCCGTTGGAACAGCAGTAATTTCATTATGTTCAGCTAGAGCCTGTTGATGTAAAAAGCGACCAGGTCTAAAAATTTGAGATAGTATGACACCCAAACTTACCGAAACTATGGTAGTGCCTAGAAAATATAATAAAACGCCACCACCTAATTTTTTTAAACTGTCCTTATCATTACTTGCGATTCCTGTGATGATAGAAGCCACAATCAAAGGAATCATAATCATTTGAACCAGTTTTAGAAAAAGTACGCCAGGCAATGCCAGCCAATTCCCTGCGATGTCTGCTGTTTCTTTAGTAATCCACCCGTTTTGAGGACTTAACAGCAATCCAAAACCAACACCCAAAAATAAGGCAATGATAACCTTTAGCCATAGACGACTTTCTACCAATTTTGAGAGGTAGTGATTGAATGATTTAAGTGATTTTACTTCTGTGTCGAACATTCTTTTTTATTGTTATGCAATGCTAATTTTAGTATCCAAATAAACTTTCTGAACGGATTGTAATACTTCCACGCCTTCGCCGAAGGGCTTTTGAAACGCTTTTCTTCCCATTATCAATCCAGAGCCACCAGCTCTTTTATTGATAACGGCAGTTGTTATTGCCTCCACCAAATCAGACTTACCTTTAGAGCCACCACCGGAATTAATCAATCCGATTTTTCCCATAAAGCAATTAGCCACCTGCAACCTGCATAGGTCGATGGGATGTTCTGTTGTCAGCGTCTCATACATTTCATCATCATATTTTCCAAAACCGATTTCTTTGAAACCAAAGTTATTTGTAGGTAATTTTTGCTTAATGATATCTGCCTGAATGGTTACCCCAATATGATTTGCTTGCCCTGTTACATCGGCAGCAGCGTGATAATCTTCTTTTCCAGTTTTGAAAGCTTCATTTCGGGTATAGCACCATAAAATGGTAGCCATACCTAAATTGTGGGCTTCTTCAAAAGCTTCAGCTATTTCTTTAAGCTGTCTATTGCTTTCTTCGGAACCAAAATATATAGTAGCACCGACAGCAACTGCTCCCATATCCCACGCAGCTTTTACTTTACCAAATAAAGTTTGGTTATATTTATTAGGAAATGTGAGCAGTTCATTGTGATTAATCTTTACGATAAACGGGATTTTATGGGCGTATTTCCTAGCGTTCAATCCCAAAGCACCGAAGGTGGAAGCCACACCATTACAACCGGCCTCAATGGCGAGTTTTATGATATTCTCTGGGTCAAAATAATCCGGATTTTTATAGAAAGAAAAAGCTGCACTATGCTCGATACCTTGGTCTACTGGAAGGATACTCAAGTAGCCTGTACCACCAAGATTTCCGTGGTTATACAATTGCGAAAGGCTTCGCAGTACCTGCGGATTTCTGTTGCTTTGGGTAAATACCTTATCTAGGCTTGTTCTACTTGGGGTTTGCAATTCATCCTTGGTTATTTTTTCACAAACGTGATTCAAATAGAAGTCTGCTTTTTCCCCTAACAGTTGTGTAATATTTATGTCTATTTTCATTGTATTAATGATTAATGAATTCCTAAACTTTCATTTGTTTTAGCGATAGATTTGGCACCATCTGTTTCAATTCCTGTAAGTGCTCTAATGGCATCAATAGTTTCGGGTATAACAATTGCTTGGTTGTCTACCACATAGGCGTAGAAAAGTTCATCCCCCACTACCTTCAGCATATCTTCCCATAGGGCTACTTCATACATATCGCCCCAAGGTCTTCCCATATCCAAAAACATTTCCTTGATAGTGTTGTTAGAAACTAGGCCTTTGTCATATTGAATTAGCTTGATACGACTAGATGTCTTAAAAGCATTCAGCACTTCTTCTTTCGAGGCTTGTTTTTTTAACTTCACATTCCAATAGTGCATATGGCTTAAAGTTTCTGGAACTTTTACTGCGGCAGTGATGACATCCAAATCTGGGTCAACGCTTTTAGCATCAGGACCTTGGTGGCTCGGGATGTCTTTTTCAGGAACCATCGTATTCATAATACCACCTAAATGGCTTTCCCAAGGATCTGTTGCTCTTCTTAAAAGTGTACCTCTAGCATAATCCAATAAATTGGCTCTTTTTAAAGTGGTCAACGTCCTTAAAATAGAAGTGGTGTTGCAGGAAACTACACGTGTAGCATCTAGATTTAGAGCAGACTGATAATTATTTTCAGCACTAAAGGAATGGCCTGTTGTTTCGTGTTTTTCGCCTCCGTGTAAAATAAATTTGATGTTTTGCTCTTTATAAATTGCTACATTTTGAGCCGCAATCTTTTTAGGGGTACAGTCCACAACGAGATCTGATTTTTTCAACAGGTCGTGCATATCGCCTTTTACTGAAATACCTTCGGATTTCATTCTGTCTTCTGCTTCTTGAGTTGCTGCGTAGATATCGTACTTTTTTCTCACGGCATTTTGAATGCGCCAATCGCTTATGATATCACACACGCCCGAAAGCTTCATATCGTCCTGTAGATTGATGGCATCGGCCACCCTTTTTCCGATGACTCCGTATCCTATAACTGCTATATTTTTCATATAAATTGTTTTAATTAATTATGATTTGTTGTTTTTATTATTTGTATTCTCCATTCCCATAGGCATATTGCCATCATCGTCTGTATGCGAAATCATAAAAAAACGTTCCGCAATGAGAATCAGGATAATTCCAATTGCTGCTACGATGAGCACCATTGGATCATTCAGATATTTTATATATAGAAAGGCTGCCAGTACTACAGTGTCCATTACAATAGCTATTAACGGAATGATGGGTTTAAATTTCACCTCGTTTTTTAGGTAGCGAAAAAGCCCCCAATGGATAGCTATATCCATAATAAGGTAGAAAATAGCTCCTATAGAAGCGATTCTTGTTAAATCGAAAAGGGCAGTGAGTAAAATGGCAAGGGAAACCGTGAATATGAGCGCTGGATTTTTAAAATTACCTATCCTTTTTAAAGAGGGTACTTGTTTCATATTACTCAACATCCCCAATAAGCGCGATGCCGAAAATACACTGGCGATAACTCCTGAAAAGGTTGCTACAATAGCGATTGCTATAGTAAACCATAAGCCCCATTCCCCAAAAACAGGTTCGGCTGCTGCTGCCAAAGCATAATCTTTTGCCTTTATTATTTCAGGAATGCTTAAACCGCCTGCAACAGCAAGTGCCAAGGCTACATAAATAAGTGTGCAGATAAGAATAGAAATCACAATGGATCTTCCAAGGTTTTTGTGTGGATTTTTGATGTCTCCACCTTGATTCGTTATTGTTGTGAACCCTTTATAGGCAAGGATTGATAATGCCAATGCCGCTACAAAGCCGAACCCTTGTGGTAACGTTTCGGTATTTTGTGGGATATAGTCTCCTGTAATATCCGCAAATCCAGAAGCTACCAGACCTGCAATCGCAAGTAGTGCAATACCACCTACTTTGATAATTGCTGTAAAAGTGGCCGTTGCTCCAATTACTTTATTTCCTAGAATATTTATTATATAAGCTGTTACCAAAAGTAGAATACCAAGTATGGATGCATAACCAGCATAACTTTCTGGGAATAATCGAAGGGTATAAGCGCCAAAGGTTCCTGCAACTAAACTTTGTGCAACGACCATTGAAACATACATTAGTAAAGAATAGACACCGGTTGTCGTTCCAGGTCCATAGGATTTATTGAAAAACTTAACCACACCTCCAGAGGATGGAAAAGCATTTGAGAACTTTACGTAGGAATAAGAGCTGAAACCCACCACGACAGCTCCCGCAATAAAGGCAATCGGGAACAGATCTCCTACTAACTCCGCTATTTGTCCCATAAGAACAAATATGCCAGCACCAATCATTACACCAGTTCCTAGAGATATAGACCCTATTAAGGAAAGCTTATTGTTTTTATCTGTTGTGTCTTTCATTCGTAAATTATTTCTTTGTGTTATTAACCGACGGTTTTGGTTTAAAATTTCTAATAATTAGGCGGTTGCTCTTTTCATAAGTGAAATAGCTTACCGCCCAATTAAAACCAACCATCAATCTATTTCTAAATCCGCTTATGGATAATAAGTGTACAACTGACCATAATAGCCAAGCGAAATAACCTGCAAATTTGAATTTGCCCAAATCAGCTACTGCCCTACGTTTCCCTACTGTAGCTAATGAACCTTTGTCTTTATATTCGAAAGGGTTCACACCCTCATCCTTAATAATTTTCAATAATACATTACCTAAATATTTACCTTGCTGAATAGCTGTTTGTGCTACTTGCGGATGTCCTTTTGGCGTTTCTTCTGTAATTACAGCCGCTATATCGCCTATGGCAAAAATGTTTTTGTAGCCTTCTACCATTAAAAATGAGTCTGTTTTTAAGCGGTTACCCTTTACCACGTGTTTTTTATCAATACCTTTTGGAAACTGTCCTTTCACACCAGCTGTCCAGATTAGGTTTTTTGTTAAAATAATCTTATCACAATTTGTGACAACCTGTGAACCATCGTAATTGCTTACCGATTCATTGAGTAATACCTTTACCTCCAAATCCTTCAAATATTCTAGCGTTTTTGATGATGCCTTGTCTGACATCGTACTTAAAAGCTCATCAATGGCTTCAATTAAATAGATGTTCATTATGGAAGAAGGGTATTCTGGATAATCTTTGGGAAGAATATATTTGCGGAATTCTGCCAAAGCTCCTGCCATTTCCACACCAGCGGGACCACCGCCAACGATGACGAAATTTGTTAAGGCATCACGTTCTTTATCATCACAAGTGATTGCAGCTTGTTCCAGATTTTGCAGCATCATATGGCGAATATTTAAAGAATCGCGAATGTTTTTCATCCCAAGACTATGGGACTCGACATTGTCCATACCAAAAAAATTAGTTGTTGTACCCGTTGCCAATACGAGATAGTCGAAGTGAACTCTTCCTTTATTGGTTATAATTGTGTTTGTAGAAGGTTGGATTTCCTCGACTTCAGCTAAACGAAACAATACATTTTTATAACCACTAATTTGTTTTCTGAAAGGGAATACAATACTATCAGGTTCCAAAGCACTCGTTGCCACTTGATAAAATAAGGGCTGAAACTGGTGGAAGTTGTTTTTATCGAACAGTACCACCTGCACCTCTTTGTGTTTCAGTTTTTCAACCAACGCTAAACCTGCAAACCCACCACCTATAATAATAACACGAGGTAAATTAGAGTCTGGAAGGCAGATTTCATCTGTTACTTTGCAAGCAGATTCTTTTGTATTATTATTTGAGTGGTTAGCGTTCATATTTAATTTTTATATCATTGGTATTAGCAATAGTTTACTTTGCGTCCTTGTCTTTTACAATCATTACTGAACATTTGGCGTGTATTGCTAAATACTGTGAAACGGAACCTAATAAAAGACGTGAAAATGCGCCTTGCCCTTGCGAACCCACTACAATCAAATCGGCATCAAAAGATTCCGCTTTTTCCAAAATTTCTTTTTTAGGAAGACCGCTGACAACATTTGTTGTTATACGAAGTGAGCTATTTTTTTCTTTCAATACTTTACCAGCTTCGGAAACAATCTTTTTCCCTATTTTTTCAGCGTTTGATAAAAACTCTTTGTAGTAGGAATTAATAGAACTTGTTGATGTAATTAATGATGGTGTTGATATCGCAGGATGTTCATACACGTTTATAATGCAGACCTCACTTTCATTTTGTAAGGGTAATTTTGCAAGTTCTTTTACTGCTAGTTTACTAAAATCAGAACCATCTATGGCTAACACTATTTTCATAACTTGAATTTTTATGAATAAAGATTTCCTATCCTTTATTCTTATTTATAAATGATTGGGCATCTACTATGGAAGCGAAATAAAAAACACTTCCGCTACTTTTATCTTGAACAATAATTGCTGAAGCTTTATCAACTTTTGTATCATTTAGTGGATTACTCCCAAAGCGAACATCATCTAGATTTTTCTGCAACTTTTCAACACAATTTTCACAACAACCATAGTAGGTAGTTCCATTGACGTCAATAGGTATTTGTGACACACCCATAAATCGGTCATTGACCATACAGACTTTTTCGTTAGGAACGATTACATAATTTTGGGCTGAAGCAATGGCCTCATTTGCTGTTTGGGATGTTTCAACAGTTGGCTGTGTTACGCTTTCTGCAACATCTTTTTTCTTGCCAGAACAGGATAGAAGTACTGCTGAAAGCAGTAGAAGGAACAATATAGCGATGGATACCTGGTATATCTTTCTTACTGGGTTCTTAATGGCTACAACTTGGATAGCATTGTTTTTTTGATTTGAGTGTATTCGTTTCATAGTGTTAATCTTTAAGTGGAATAATTATTTCAGTTTGAATGAGTTTTCGCCAATAGATATGTTCATACAATCCAGACCAATACATCCCAAAAGTGAAGGCGAACATTAATTCTTCAATAGGAATGCCCAAAACAAGAATATGGGTCAGGTTGTCTAGATTCCAGTACAACTCCACATATTGAGGATAGAACGGAAGGATGCTTCCGAAATAAATGAAGTACAATACCGTAAACAGAATTCCCCCAACCCAAATCTTTCCTTTTAAATCTGGGCGACAATAAAGAGTCGCCAATCCACCTATGAACAAAGCTATAATGCCGCAATAAATGTGATTGAGCGACGTTAAAAGCGCCAGAATGATGAATACAGCTGCTGGTATAAAAAGTATATAAATATGCAATCGGTGTCTACTATGACTTCGTTCGCTATGTGGTATTTCGGCAAGTCCTCTTTTAAAAATAAGGTTGTAGAGTACAGTGCCAATTCCACCTATTGCGAAAGAGAAAATCAAACTTTCGATATCGAAGCCTGTTTTTTCGGCCAAATCAAAAAGCGAAGGTGGAAACCAATATTCTGGTACAAACAACGGTTCTGTTAAACCAAAGGGCATCGTAATCAGGCTCATTTTGAGCATTTCTTTCCTAACTCCTTTTTTGGATAAATATATAACTACCCAAAGAGCAAGAATGATAAGCGACCATATGAACCAGACATACTGCATAAATCCTAAAAGGTTTTTTTACTTTTTTATTTTTATTTGCGCATTATAAAAAGCGCCAATAGAAGCGCCTATAAGCCACCAAAGGATAAAAGTTTGTACGATACCCATTAACACTTCTAATAGGGGAACATCCATTCTAATGACATTGGTGGTGTCCAAGCCGTGCAATAAGCTATTGAAAAAGATGATTGAACCTTCCCGCCCTGCTGTAGCCATTACTATCATACAGCCCAAATAAATTATGGTTCCTGTAAGACCGAAGGCAAATCCGAGTTTTTTTACGTTTAAGCGATGCATAGTTTTATAGTTTAAGATTAGTTGTCCGAGTTTAAAATTCTTTTAGATTCTTCATAGTCTTCCTTGGATATTTCGCCTTTTGCATAGCGTTTTTTAAGAATATCCAGTGGGCTGTCCTTTATTGTTTTTTGATAGGGTATATCTGCTGGAATAAAGAATATCCAAGCAAGTAAGATGACCCATATAATCCACCATATTAGGTGCATTCCTCCAAAGTGTCCGTCGTATAAATGCATAGTTTTTAGGTTTTAATTGTTATTGATTAAGTTCTGTGATTGTATATCCATTGAGCTCATCGAGTTGCTTTTGCAAGTCGGCAACCGAAAGTGCTTCATTCATCGTGATACGTGTAGCTCCTTTTGGTGCCAGAAAAATTTCTGCCTTTTCGACATTGGGATGTTCTTCCAAAGTCTTCTTGACCCTTGCTACACATCCACCACAACTAATTCCGTTTATTTGAAATTTTTGTTTCATTGTATATAGTTTTTAGTGATGTTGATGTCCTTTGTGTTCTTCTTTTGTTTCCTGTTCAGAATGATTGTGGTCGCTATCCTGATGCTTATGATTATTGTGCCTTCCGTGTCCGTGTGAACCGTGGGGCATAAACAGATGGATGCCGAACAAAAAAAGGATGAAAATAAATAGTGATGAACCACCTCCTATACCAAATGAGGGCGCTAAAAAGATGAACAATAGTGGTAGTCCACAACCTATGACCATCCAAATCCAGTGATTTTTTTTCATTGTTTTTGTATTTAGAAGTTAAAAATTAATGATGCTCGGTATGATCCTGTTTGTTTGGACTATTCATATTCTGCATATCCATTCCTTTTTCGCCCATCATCTTTGAGCAAGATTCCATACAGTCCTCGCTCATCATTCCTTTTTTGTGCATCATTTTCATCATTGTTCCCATCATTTTTCCGTCATTCATCATTTGGTTCATCATCATATTCATCATTGTACTGTCCTTCATCATCATTTGCATTCCTTCTCCTTGCATCATAGAGCCCATCATTTTTTTGTTGCCCTGCATCATTGCCATTGTGTGTTGACTGCCGTGCATACTTTCCATAAACTCGGTCATATAATCGTGGTTCTCGGTAACGGCATTAAACACCTCCGTACGAGTTTCAGGATTTTCCAATAGTGCTTGAGGATCTGCTCCTTGGTTGCAACTGCTTAAGCTTAAAAGCCCGATTGTTGATAAAACAATTAGTAATGTTTTCATAATTTTCTATTTTATTGAGTTAAACATTTATTTTATATAAACCCATTCCCAACAATCCACAAACCGTAGTTTAGGGAATGGGTTATCAGCTATTAACTGTCAGATTTAAAAAGGTTTTCAATCTTCTTTAATTTCATTTCTGTCGGGAACTTTTTCATTGTTATTCAATTTTTTTTAAACGCCATTTCTTGTTGCTGTCTTTAATGGCCACTAAATTTTCCGAAATCAATTTAGAGGTTATGATAGGTGGATTTTTATCCTCCTTATCTTTAGGCGATATGTGAATGGCCAATTGAGTTAGATGGTCAATGGCTTTTCCTTGTTTATTTATAACTACTTCAAAATAATGGTAGCTAACGACGTCTTTGTTGAAAATGTCATTATAGCCTATGGTCTCTTTTTCAACTTTTAGTACCAATGCCTTATCATATTCGAAATTGGTCGCATTCAAGAATTGAGGTGTAATGACAGTTTTTCCAGTTTTATCGATATAGCCATAATACAGTATGCCATCTTTTTGATGGGCAATCAAGCATTTTTCGTTACTGAATATGGGGTAGGTTGCATTTCCTGTTTTGGTTAGCACCAAATCATTTCGAAAATCAATGATTACTTTGCCGGCTTGGTCAATAAATCCCCATTCGTTCCCTTTTTTAATGGCAGCTACTTCATTGTTAAAAGGCGAGATGTACTCTAAATTTTCTATAGTTTGTGCAATCCCTAGAAAGGGAATTAATACTAATGTGATGAGTAGTTTTTTCATTTTAGTTTGATTTATTTTGATAAAATTAATTATTGCCTTAAGCGTTTATCTGCATAACTTTCGTTGTTATCTACATAATTTCATCGTAAAAATTTCTTTTCCAGTTTTCAGTATTTTTATAATCGGTCATACTCACTCCAATTACTTCTTTGAACTGTCTAGACAGATGGTTGACGCTGCTGTAGTCCAATAAGTACCCTATATCTGAAAAGGAATGTTGTTTGAGTTGAATGAGCTCTTTAACTTTCTCTATCTTTAATTTGATAAAGTACTTTTCAATGGTTGTCTGTTGATTTGCTGAAAATAATTTACTCAATGTCTTGTATTCCCTATGAAGGCTTGATGCCAATAGTTCAGATGTTTTTACTTTGATATGTAATGGTAGCTCTTGTAATTGTTCAATTAGAATAATCTTGATTCTTTCTACGAGCATTTCTTCTTCGTTCTGCACTATTTCAAAATCATTGGCGTGAAGCACGGTTGTTACTGCATTGATAATTTCATTGTCTGTTTTATTTGGTGCTTTTACCAACAACCTTCCCAATTCCAATGAAAGTACGGTTACTTCAAGTTCCTGTAACTCCTGCATAATTACTTTTAAGCAGCGATTACAGACCATATTCTTAATCCAAAATTCTTTTGGTTTGCTCATAGTATATAATGTATTGTCACTGAGTTTTAACTCAATGGTTTGAAAGGTTAAGACCTGACAGGGTTAATGGTGTAGGTATTGTTGGGAATAGAGTACAACAAATGTTAGCCAGAAGTGAAACTTTGGCTATAGAGGTAATGCAGATTAAAGTCAATCTGCGATGTAGAAAATCAAATTAAGAAGGTCTCGTTGAGAATTATAATATCTGTAGATAATAAAGGCGGCCTATAGGTTTTAAAAGAAATGACGTTTTCTTCTAGCCCCTCGAACAGATTAATATAAGTATTAAAAAAAGTATTTAAGAAAACTAAAGTCTCAATCTCTAAAATTGTATTGGACTTCTTAAAGGTGTCATCTCCTTCTTTTACAATGGTCTGATTATCGCAACAATCCTTCTCTTGTATGGAAGTACATTGCTTGGAATTTGTATCTTTTTTTTGCGCTGTCTCCATACAAGATTCTGCCTTACTAAAAAAAGCCATATCCACCAATTTATTACAGCAAAAGTGCATATCCACCGTGAAAGAAGAAGTAGAAAACAGTATAAAAACTGCTAAAAAAAAGGACAGTATTTTGGTAAAAAAAGATTTCACTCTATAAAATTAATAAATTTTGTCCAACATTAAAGGTTTTTCATAGATTAAATGATGCTGCTTAATAAGCTTATTATCAATTAGAAGCATAATTAATTAATGCGAAGATAATTTTAAAGGTTCAACAGGAATATGATATTTGTCATCTTTTATAGATTACTTGATTGCTACAGAAAATTTAATTTTTACTGAACTCATTCCAAACCTTGTTGTCTCTAAAATAAATTTAGGATTGGTGTAATATGATAATAAAATGTTTTCGATTTTAAAGTATTTTTAATAGGACTAAAATTTGATTAAGGTGTAATAATTGAGATGTCATAATTTTGAAATAATCCAGACGCAATAACTCCAACGATATTCTTTATATTTTTTTCAAATGTCCTTTCTATTTTTTTAAATTTTACGTCAAGAATAAAATTTCCATTTTCTGTTATTACAGGGCCATCTTTTTTTGTGGCCATTCTTAAATCCATTGTTACTATATCCATTTTAACTAGTGAATGGCGTACATAGTTTATAGCCTCAGGGATTACTTCTATTGGCACTTTAAACTTTTCTCCTAAATGAGTGACCATCTTTGATTTGTCTACAATAATATAATTTTTATTGCTCGACATTAATAACAATTTTTCCCTAAACATAGCACCACCACGTCCCTTTATTAAATTGTTGTCTACATCCACTTCATCAGCACCATCAAAGTACCAATCTGGTCTCTCTTGCTGAAGTGTTGCTAGTGTGAGACCCAAAGATGTGCACGCTAATTCTATCTCATAAGAAGTGGGAATAACTTTTATTGTCAATTGCTCTTCTTTTGCTTTTTGAGCAATATGCTTCAAGGCTAAAAATGCTGTAGAGCCCGAGCCTATACCTATGGTTTGACTGTCTTGAACCAATTTTGAGATTTTCTTTGCAACTATCTTTTTTTGGTCCATATTTGATATTTCTTGCCCCCAGTTAAAATTTTCACTTATGTTATTCTTCCAGATCATTTTAATAAAACTTTGATTATTATTAATTTAACAATCCCAAAGGTAAGGTCTATTCAATAAAATTGTGTCTTTTGTCATCTTTAGTATATTTTCCTAAAACCCATACGCAACAGAAAAATTTATCCCAAAAGGATGGCCAGGACGTAAACCTGCTGGCACACGAGATACAGCATATTTTGTATTAAATAAGTTTATGATGTTTATTGATAGCGTAAAATTTTCATTAAGAAAATAACGAGCAGATAAGTCAACTATGAAGTTAGAATCCACTTTAAAATTTTCAGGAATAGATCCTGAACCAGCTTTAGTTCTAAATGCTCCAGTATATCGTGAATTTAGGTTTACTTCAAATTTCTTATGCTCTAGCCCAAAAGTTGCATTTAATTGATTTTTTGCGATGTATGGTATTTCGTCCCCTTTGGTCACCACTCCATAAATATCCTCGTTGCTATCGAAACTGGTCAGAAATTCGGTATCCGTGAGGGTATAGGAAATCGACACAGGAAGTTTAAATTTTTCTGACTTATTATATAATAGGTTGTAATTCAGTAAAAATTCAATTCCGCTTACACGAACTTCACCTGCATTAAACTGGTCAAGACTTCCCGTACCACCTGTAGCAGCCAAATCACTTCCCAGTAGATTTTGATAGTCATTGTAAAACCCAACAAGTTCCCCTTGTAGCCCTTTAACGCTAAATCGGGTTCCTACTTCGTAATTAATACTTTCTTCAGCATTTTGCCCTGGTGTATTGCTTGGTGGGGAAAACCCTTTGTGTACACCACCAAAAACTGAAAAATCGTTACTAAATCTGTAGTTTGCGCCTAAACCAGGAATCCATACGTTTACCTTGTTTTCGCGAATGGATAAATCTTGACCAGTCCTCGAAGGGTCATTGGTACCATAGTCCCTTCGGGTTAGAGTTATATTCTCATAGCGTAAGCCAGGTGTTAGGGTCAAGTTCTCAACTTTTAGGGTGTATAAGAGGTGTGCAGCGAGAGCTTTTGCACCACTTATGCGGTTAGCGTCAGACCCTTTTTCGCCTACTTCGGTACGTATTAATTCATTGTTCAAGAATGCATACCTGTCCACCCATTGAAATCTGTCCTCATCATCCTCGTGGTAGCGTATTCCGGCTTCTAAAGTTTGTAACCAATCAGAACCCCATCGTAATTTGGCAATGGATTGAACACCATTTGAAGTGTATGCTCTGTTATTTGCCTTTACGCCCATAACATCTTCTTGGGTGTTTTCATTTCCTAAAATGGTTTGGTATTCTAATGGGAAATTCTGTGGCGATGAAAGGATATTGCTAATGCTCACTCTTTCGCCTAAATTTACATCATCCAATTTGTACCAATTACGTTTGAATTTATTCAAGTAACCGGTAGTGCTTATGTCTAATGATGATGATAATCGGATAAAATGGGTAAGTTGGTATTGTTGATGCTCGGCATTCATTACATCCTCTGAAGAAGCTCTGTATCTTCTAAAGGTATTTTCTTGAAAATCTTCATCTGTCAAACCTAAGTAAGTTTCGTTTGCCTCTTCTTCGGAATACTGAATTTTAAACGTTAATGACTGATACGTTTTTGCGTTTAAATTTGAGTTAACCCTAAACTTGGCCAAATAATCAGATTTGTCAAATCCTGTATTGCCACCACCGTCAAGATTTTTAAAACCATCAGAATTATAATTAAAATAATCCGTTACAAATCCAAAATTTTTATAGCTATCACCAATTGTTAATTGAGTACTTCTTGAATCGTAATTTCCTGCAGCAATGGAAGCCCTTCCAGAGAATTTGTTTGGAATTCGGGAAGATATCATATTTATGGCGCCACCAGTGGTATTGGGACCGTACTGAATTTGGCTGCTTCCTTTTAAAACCTCTACGGCCTGCATACGACCAATGGTAGGAAAATAATAGGCGGCAGGTGCGCTATAAGGTGCAGGGGCAATGAGCACACCATCTTCCATTAAATTGATTTTTGCACTACGCTCAGGCGATGTGCCTCGCAAACTTATATTTGGGCGTAATCCGAAACCATCTTCTTCATAAATGTTAATTCCTGGAACTGTTTGTAATACCCTGTTGATGTTAGTATAAGAGAATTTTTTTAAGTCTTCTTCGGAAATATAGCTTGCAGAACCCGTTTTGTTTTTAACCTCAAACCTACTACCTAGTATAGTATTTCCTGAGACTACAACCTCTTTTAACTGTTCCGTTTTTTGTTGGATAGTATCTTTTTTTTGGGGATTAGTTTGTGCCCATATATTTGGGAATTGCAAAATAAGTATTAGAATAAAGAGAATTCGCATTTGCTTTAAATTATTTAGAATGAATATAAATAAAGGGCAAATGTAGCAGTCTTTTTCAATTAAACAAATATTATTTAGAATAATTCTTAATAATAAAATTTAAGCAATTTAGACTCAATAATTTATAATTTGTAATGGATTAAATTCAGTACAAATCTTCAAGTGGAATCTAAATTATTTGTTAAATCAAGAAATTCTGCTAAAAATTTAATAG
This sequence comes from Flavobacteriaceae bacterium, assembly GCA_965655805.1. GTDB lineage: Bacteria > Bacteroidota > Bacteroidia > Flavobacteriales > Flavobacteriaceae > Algorimicrobium. Next base: position 26,016 of record CBFHJN010000001.1, on the reverse strand, counting down.
CTTTGTAAAATTAATGAAGAAGGTTTTTTATAAAATATCATCCGCTTGCTTAGCACTTATTGTGTTGTTGTCAACTGTTTCTTTTACTGTTGATAGTCATTACTGTGGCGATACTTTAGTGGATTCTTCTTTATTTGGCCACGTCGAAACTTGTGGTATGGAAGTTCAACAACAATCCCCGTCATCAGAGTGTGATATTTCAAAAAAAGATTGCTGTAGTGATGAACAAGTGATTGTTGAAGGTCAAGATACTTTAAAAACATCGTTCGACAAATTAGGTAAAGAGCAACAACTATTTGTTGCTGCTTTTATCCATACCTATATAAATTTATTTTTCGAATCTCAAGAAGATTTAAATTCATATAGAGATTATACACCTCCTCCCTTGGTCAGGGATATTCAAGTTTTAGACCAGACTTTCCTTATTTGATTTTTAAGTAATTAGAACTGTAGTCCTACATTAATTTGTTTTGGACATTTCTGCTTGTTTGCCACTTTTTAAACAAGATTTATAATTACTTAATAATCATTTCTATGCTGAATAAAAGCATCAAATTTCTAATTGAAAATAAACTCGTAGCAGTTTTGCTATTAGTTTTATTTGTGGCTTGGGGAGTCGTTAATGCCCCATTTGAATGGAATACTGGTTCACTTCCACGTAATCCTGTGGCTGTAGATGCCATTCCCGATATTGGCGAAAACCAACAAATTGTATTTACTAAATGGGATGGTCGATCCCCACAGGATATTGAAGATCAAATTACCTATCCTTTAACCACATCACTTCTTGGTATTCCAGGTGTCAAAACCATACGAAGTTCATCTATGTTTGGCTTTTCAAGTATCTACATCATTTTTGAAGAGGATATCGAATTTTACTGGAGTCGTAGCCGAATACTTGAGAAGTTGAATTCATTACCAGCAGGACTGCTACCTGATGGAGTAAATCCTGCATTGGGACCTGATGCAACTGGTCTTGGGCAAATTTATTGGTACACTCTTGAAGGTCGTGATGAAAACGGAAACGTTACTGGCGGTTGGGATTTGCAGGAATTACGAAGCATTCAAGATTTTTACGTGAAATATGCGCTTTCATCAGCAAGTGGTGTTTCTGAAGTTGCCTCAATTGGTGGTTATGTTTTGGAATATCAAGTAGATGTCAACCCCGAGTTGATGAAGCAGTATAAAATTGGTTTGAATGAAGTTGTAAAAGCTGTAAAACAGAGTAATAAGGATGTTGGAGCACAGACTTTGGAAATTAACCAAGCGGAATATCTCATACGTGGCTTGGGATATGTCAAATCCATTGCCGATTTGGAAAACGCTGTAGTAACATCAGAAAATTTTACCTCAATACGCTTAAAGGATATTGCAAAAGTTTCCCACGGACCTGCAACAAGAAGAGGGCTGTTGGATAAAGAAGGAGCAGAAGTTGTAGGTGGTGTCGTGGTAGCCCGATATGGTGCTAACCCTATGGCGGTTATTAATAATGTGAAGGAAAAAATCAATGAATTAAGTTCAGGTTTGCCCTCTAAAACATTAAGTGATGGTAGAACATCTCAACTTACCATTGTTCCTTTTTATGATAGAACAGAACTTATTCAAGAAACATTAGGTACGCTGGACGAAGCACTTACATTAGAAATTTTAATTACAATTTTCGTAATTATTATAATGGTATTTAATTTAAGGGCTTCGGTTTTAATTTCAGGATTATTACCTGTTGCAGTATTGATGGTTTTTATTTCAATGAAGCTGTTTAATGTAGACGCCAATATTGTGGCCTTGTCAGGTATTGCTATTGCTATTGGAACAATGGTCGATGTGGGTGTGATTCTTACAGAAAATGTGCTTCGGCATATTGATGAAAATGAGGAAAACCTGCCAATGAACACGGTAGTATATAATGCAACCGCCGAAGTTTCTGGGGCAATATTGACTGCGGTACTCACCACTATTATAAGCTTTATTCCTGTATTCACGATGATTGGTGCTGAAGGTAAATTGTTTCGACCATTGGCTTTTACCAAAACGGCTGCCCTAACAGCATCCCTAATTGTGGCCTTGTTTTTAATCCCACCGTTCGCAGCATATTTATTTAAAAAGCGTAGCATAAAGACTTCTTTTAGTTATATACTAAATGGAGCAATGATTATTTTGGGTGTTGTAGCACTTATTTTTGGTTACCCGCTAGGATTAATATTAGTTGCATTTGGTGTGGTTGGTATCCTCTCGCTAAAGGAGAAGATTACCCCAAAACGTGCCAATGTGATTAACATATTTGTGTCTGCTTTTGCTATCATATTCTTATTGGCAGAATATTGGAGACCACTTGGCGTCGATCGCAGCATATTTATAAATTTGATTTTTGTTGGACTTATCTGTTTTGGCCTTCTAGGTGTATTCACACTTTTCAGAAAGTATTATGTGCGTATTTTAAATTGGGCATTACGGAATAAACTATTGTTTCTTTCCCTGCCCACCGCCATTATAATTTTTGGGGTAATGATTATGAAAAATACAGGGAAGGAATTTATGCCATCTCTTAATGAAGGCTCTTTCTTGCTGATGCCCACTTCAATGCCCCACGCTGGTGTTGAAGAGAACAAACGGGTATTGCAACAATTGGATATGGCTGTGGCCAGTATTCCTGAAATTGAAACCGTAGTTGGTAAATCTGGTCGTACAGAATCTGCATTAGACCCAGCACCATTATCAATGTATGAGAATGTCATTCAATACAAGTCTGAATATATATTAAATGAGAAAAGAAAAAGACAGCGGTTTAAGGTAAATGAAGATGGACTGTTTATTCTAAAGGACGGAAGGTTGGTTACCAATCCAAATAATGAAGTAGAAACTGAAAATGCAACATACGATGCTTCGGCAATAGCAGACCCATTTTCTGTCAACATATCACAACTGATACCAGATGATGACGGAGAATACTTTAGAAACTGGCGACCTGAAATTGAATCGCCAGATGATATTTGGAAAGAAATTGTGAGAGTCACAAAGCTTCCTGGAGTTACTTCTGCACCCAAGTTACAACCCATTGAAACACGTTTGGTAATGTTACAAACCGGTATGCGAGCACCAATGGGAATAAAGGTAAAAGGGCAAGACTTAAAGGAAATTGAAGCCTTTGGAGTACAATTGGAAAATATTCTTAAGCAAGCAGATGGGGTTAAGGATGAGGCCGTATTTGCTGACCGTATTGTCGGGAAACCTTATCTATTATTGGATATTGACAGAGACCGATTGGCTCGATATGGAATTACCATCGAACAGGTACAACAGGTCATTCAAGTATCTGTTGGAGGAATGGTGCTTACGCAGACTGTTGAAGGTAGAGAAAGATATGGCATTCGAGTTCGCTATCCTAGAGAATTAAGGGCAAACCCTAATGATTTAAAAGACATCTATGTTCCTGTTGAAAAAGGGAGTCCAGTGCCATTAAGTGAGCTTGTCACTATTAGATATGAACAAGGACCACAAGTAATAAAGAGTGAAGATACATTTTTAGTGGGCTATGTTCTTTTTGATAAACTGGATGGCTTCGCCGAAGTAGATGTGGTGGAAAATGCACAAGCGCTTATCCAATCAAAAATTGATAGTGGAGAACTTATCGTGCCAAAAGGGATTAACTATCGCTTTACAGGAACCTACGAAAACCAATTACGTGCAGAAAAAACTTTAAGCGTTGTTGTGCCTTTAGCCCTAGCAATCATTTTTCTCATCCTTTATTTCCAGTTCCGTTCCGTTGGTACATCATTAATGGTATTCACGGGTATTGCCGTTGCTTTTGCAGGTGGGTTTTTGATGATATGGGGTTATGGGCAAGATTGGTTCTTAAACTTCAACTTTTTTGGGGAGAATTTACGAGACCTTTTTCAAATGCACACCATTAATTTAAGTGTTGCCGTTTGGGTTGGTTTTATTGCCCTATTCGGTATTGCAACTGATGATGGTGTGGTTATGGCAACTTATTTGACCCAAACCTTTGATAGAAATACCCCAGAAACAAAACAGGAAATTAGGGCATCTGTAGTTGAAGCTGGAGAAAAGCGTATCCGTCCGTGTTTGATGACAACTGCAACAACTATTCTTGCTTTGTTACCTGTATTGACATCAACAGGTCGTGGGAGTGATATAATGATTCCGATGGCAATCCCTTCATTTGGCGGAATGCTTATAGCACTTGTAACGCTATTTGTTGTGCCAGTTTTATTCAGCTGGAAACAAGAATTTCAATTAAAACGAGCTACAAAATGAGATATATAATTTTAATAGTACTTGTTTTTTTCGCTTTCGCGGAAGTAAATGCACAAGATTTAGCATCCTATATTCAGGAAGCCGAAAAGAATAATCCAGAAATTCAAGCTTTTGAATTGCGCTACAACATAGCGGAAGAAAAGGTAAATGAAGCTGATTGGTTACCAAATACAGAGATTGGCGTAGGCTACTTTGTGAGCGAACCAGAAACCCGAACAGGGGCGCAACGTGCACGTTTTTCAGTAAAACAAATGTTGCCTTGGTTTGGAACCATATCAGCAAGGGAAAACTATGCTTCATCAATGGCCGAAGCCCAATTTGTTGATATAGCGATTGCAAAAAGAAAACTTTCGTTATCAGTATCCCAATCCTATTATAAACTCTATGCCATAAGTGCAAAACAGGGTATTCTGGATGAGAATATAGAACTTCTGGAAACCTATGAACGCCTTGCATTAACCTCTGTAGAAGTGGGAAAGGCATCTGCGGTTGATGTACTTCGCCTTCAGATAAGACAGAACGAGTTGATTCAGCAGAAAGAAGTGCTGGAACAAGATTATTTGGCGGAGCAAGCGCTCTTTAATAATCTTTTGAATCGTGATGAAAATATTGCCGTAGAGGTCGTAAAGCAGATGATAATTCCCGAAGAAGATGTGTTTATTTTGACTGACAATCTACAGCTTAATCCAGAACTTATTAAATACGATAAATTATATGAATCTATCGAAGAAGCCGAATTATTAAACCAAAAGGAGAGTGCACCAAACATTGGTTTTGGATTGGATTATGTTCCGGTTTCAGAACGTCCAGATATGAATTTTTCCGATAATGGTAAAGACATTGTGATGCCTATGGTTTCTATTTCAATCCCAATTTTCAATAATAAATATAAGTCAGTGACAAAGCAAAATGAATTGAAACAATTGGAAATAAAATCACAGAAAGAAGAGAGGCTCAATAACCTTGAAACACGTCTTGCACAAGCTATTTATAATAGAAATACAATGAGAATTAAGTTTAATGTACAAACAGACAATTTAAAGCAGGCGAATGACGCCGAAGAAATTCTCATTAAGAATTACGAAACCGGAACTATAGATTTTAACGATGTGCTCGATGTACAAGAATTGCAGTTAAGGTTTCAAATCAATTTAATCGAATCTAATAGAGGGTATTATACAGAATATGCCATCATAAATTATTTGACAAAATGAAAACAATAAAAATTATTACGCTATTACTTTTCACAACTTCAATTTTTGCCCAAGTAGGCACAAACGGAAATGATAGAAAGGAAGATGGGCGACCTGTTAAGGAGTATAACCTTACCATTGAAGAAAACGAAATGACACTTGGAGGTGTTACTGCCAATGCAATGACCATCAATGGAGGTATCCCTGGGCCTGTTTTGGAATTTAATGAAGGAGACCTTGCTATAATCAACGTAACCAATAAAATGGATGAAGAAACTTCAGTGCATTGGCACGGATTGATACTTCCCAATTTTTACGACGGGGTTCCATATTTAACTACCCCACCGATTGAGCCAGGAACAACCTTCCAATACAGGATTCCAATCAACCAATCGGGAACATATTGGTACCATTCCCACACAATGCTACAAGAACAAAAAGGTGTTTATGGGTCTATTATCATTCATCCAAAAGAGAAAACCTTGGAATATGATAAAGATTTAGTTGTGGTATTATCAGATTGGACCAATGAAAAACCAATGAATGTATTACGAAACCTTAAAAGAGGTAACGAGTGGTATCAAGTTAAAAAAGGCACAGCAGTGCCATTAAGTAGAGTCATTTCAGAAGGTGCCTTTGGTGCTCAACTTAAATTTTGGAGAGACCGTATGGAAGGAGCTGATATTGCAGACATTTATTATCCCGCATTTTTGTCCAACGGTAAAAAACTGGCAGAGTATCCAGAATTTACAGCTGGCGAAAAAGTAAGGCTTCGCTTTATCAACGCATCGGCTTCTACCTATTATTGGATGGACTTTGGCGGAGGTAACCCAATGTTGGTTTCCAGTGATGGTGTTGATGTGCAACCAGTTTCCAAAAGCAGATTTCTCTTTGGCATAGCCGAAACGTATGATGTAATTGTAACTATTCCAGAAGGAACTATTGAAATTACCGCAACCGCTCAAGATGGTTCAGGTCATACCTCTATACAGTTAGGTAATGGCACTCTTTACCCAGCTAAAAGAATTGATAGACCTGATAAGGTAGCGATGATGAAGCAAATGGCTAAAATGGATATGAAAATGGGAGCACCTGCAATGGTGGGAAACAAGAAGAAGAATACACCCGAAGTTTTAATGCAGAAGTACGGAATGAAGATGAATATGAAGGACGGCGAGATGAAAATGGGGATGAACGATAAGATGTCGATGAAAGATGGCAAAATGAATGACCAAATGGATATGAAGATGGATGATACAATGGGAATGAAAAAAGACTCGATGTCAATGAGCCATAATGGAGCATCAAATAAAATGGAAGGTCATATGCACAATATGCCAATGATGCAGAAGGATTCTACTTCTTTTGATTATGAGGAGCGAAAGACATACTTCAACTATGATTTTTTAGAGGCAAAAGAAAAAACTGAATTTAAGGCAGATTTACCAGTAAATGAAGTGTTGCTTAACCTAACAGGTAATATGAATCGCTATGTATGGAGTATGAATGGGGTGCCATTATCAGAAACCGATAAGATAAATATAAAAGGAGGCGAGGTAACCAGAATTACATTAAATAACCTGACTATGATGCACCATCCAATGCACTTGCACGGTCATTACTTCAGGGTCATCAATGAAAAAGGAGAACGTTCCCCATTAAAGCATACCGTGAACGTACCACCAATGCAGAAAGTTATTATTGAATTTTATAACGAAGAGTATGGCGATTGGTTCTTTCATTGTCACGTATTGTACCATATGATGGGTGGTATGGCAAGAGTGTTTAGTTACGATACCCCAAGGGATGATAAAATGAAAGATTATCCAGTTCAGAAACTTATCGATGAGACAGACCATTATTATTCGTGGGGATTGGCTCGTGCAGGTTCAAATTTTAATGAACTCTTTTTAACGTCGAGCAATATCCGAAATGAATTTGGTTTGAGAACAGAGTTCGATTACGACCAAAATCTTGAAGCCGAAATAAGTTATAATAGGTATCTGAACGATTGGGTACGTGTTTATGCAGGAGTAAATACTGAAACGTCAACACCAGATTCTTACGATACATTTAATACCGTAGGATTGGTTGGTGTAAAGTATTTTACGCCTTATAGATTTAATGTAGATGTGAGTATGGACCATCAGCTACGCCCAAGAATACGTTTGGACAGAGAATTATTGATTTTTCCAAGAATTTTTCTAGAAGGCGAATACGAATACAGAGCAGATTTTGGATGGGTCAATGATTTAGAGAATAATAAATCATTTGAAAGCGAAACACAATGGTTGGTAGGGGTTGCATACATTCTTTCGCGCAATTTTTCAATCCAAGCTAACTACAATAACCGATATGGATTGGGTGGTGGACTATTAGCAAGATTTTAATCAACTAAAAATTAAAAAGATGAACTATTATTTTAATAAAACAATCAATGGAACCTTCGAAGAGGTCATAGAGAAAGTGACACAAGGATTAAAGGAAGAAGGTTTTGGAATCCTTACAGAAATTGATGTAACAGAAACACTAAAGAAAAAACTGGATATAGACTTTAAAAAGTATAGGATACTCGGAGCTTGTAATCCGCCCTATGCACATAAAGCTTTGCAAGCAGAAGATAAAATTGGAACGATGTTGCCCTGCAATGTCATAGTACAGGAAATCGAAGCAGGTATCATTGAAGTTGCGGCCGTAAACCCAATGGCATCAATGCAAGCTGTAAAAAATGAAAAATTGAATGAGGTAGCCAGCGAAATAACTGCAATGTTGGAAAACGTCATTGAAAAATTATAAGACACTATAAAAAGGCAGTAATAATAATTAATAAACACAAACTTAAATTAAAACAAAATGAGCAAATTAAAATCAACATTAGGTATAGTTGCGATAGCATTCATAACCTTAACAGTAATGTCTTGTAAAGACAACAGCAAAGAACAAAACAGCACGGATGGAGACCATTCAGAAATGAACCACGATAACAGTGATGGTCATCACGACGGCGAAAAGAAGGAAATGGCAATGGGTGGAGATAGTAATACACAAGCGGTATTAAATGACTATTTCAACTTAAAGAATGCCTTGGTGGGAGATGATAATGGCAAAGCCAAAGAACTTGGGGCAACCCTCGCAACATCCTTAGGAAATTTTGACGCCTCACAATATAACGATACCCAGCAATCGGAATTAAAGGATATTGTTGAGGATGCAGTTGAACACGCAGAACACATTTCAGAAAGTGATATAGCACACCAGCGCGAACATTTTAAAGTTTTAAGTAAAGATGTTATAGATATGGTTGCTATAACAGGAGCAGAGATGAAGCTTTACGAGCAGTTTTGCCCTATGTATGATGGCGGTACAGCTTGGCTAAGTACTAAAGAGGAAGTGCGCAATCCATACTATGGTAGTCAAATGTTAAAATGCGGCAAAGTACAACGTGAAATTAACTAAATGAAAATTGTAAAGATTATAGCAATAGTACTACTGGTAGCGTTCGTGGGAATTCAATTTATTCCGACTACACGCAATCAAAGTGATACTGTACCGTCAACTGATTTTATGCTGGTCAATAATGTACCAGAAACTATTCAAAAAAAGTTACAGGTATCCTGCTATGATTGCCACAGCAATAATACTCAATACCCTTGGTATAATAAGATTCAACCTGTTGCTTGGTTTTTGGAAGACCATATTAAAGAAGGAAAAGCTGAACTTAATTTCAACGAATGGGATTCATTATCCAGCCGAAGAAAAGCAAGTAAGTTAAGGTCTATTATCAAGCAGATTGAAAATGGCGAAATGCCTTTGGATTCTTACACTTTGATACATAGTGAGGCAACATTTACAGAAGCTGAAGCAGAAGAGTTAATCAATTTTATCACACAATTAAAAGATAGTTTATAAACAATAATTTAAAAGTAATTAAAATGAAAAATTTACAAATGAGTATTGCAGCAATGCTATTGTTAGCAGTTTCTTTTACCAATGCACAGGAAAAAGAAAAAATGAACCACGATCACGGAGATATGAAAATGGACCATAGCAAAATGATGAATAAAAATAGTGACGCAAAAGCAGAAGCTATTTTAAGTGATTACTTTAATTTAAAAGATGCTTTAGTTGCGGACGATACAAAAAAGGCAGCACAAGCAGGAACAAAATTGGTAGCCACTCTTAAAGCATTTGATATGGGTAGTTATACAAAAGAACAACAAAAAGAGCTGGCCGATATCATAGAAGATGCTACCGAGCACGCAGAACATATTTCTGAAAGTGCGATAGACCACCAACGCGAGCACTTTAAAACGTTAAGTAAGGATATTACTGATATGGTAGCTATTACGGGTACGAAAAGCACGTTATACGAGCAATTTTGCCCAATGTATGATAAGGGTAGTGCGTGGTTGAGTACAAGTAAAGAAGTGAAAAATCCATATTACGGCAGTAGAATGCTTAAATGCGGAAAAGTTCAAAAAACTATTCAATAGATAGCCTTTTTGTATAAAAATATTTTCAATGTTCTGGTTTATTAGTTAACAGAAGGTTGTAAAATGAAAAAGATATCTGAATAGTTTTTAAGTCCTGTCCTGGGAAGGAAAACAATGTTGATGGTTAGTGTTAGTTCCTTCCCTAGTCAGGCACAACGAATTTTGAAAAAGAAAAGTTGATTTGGTAATAGCAGCCTGCACAAGGGAGAGAGATTAAATCCCTAAAATAATAACATCTCTCTTCCTAGGTCAGGCGATTAAAAATTTATGGTGAAGAGAAGTTTAGTGAAGAGTACTTGATTGTGAGGGGTAAACATTTTGGTTGGTTTATTGGTTAATAAAGGTTGCCTCTCAATTTCAAGTATTATTTAAAGGATTTTGCATATAAAAAAGGAAGATATAACAATGAAAGAATGTTGCAATTCAGGTAATAGCAAAGTGCAAAATAAAAACCCGCTAAAGAAGTGGTTCAATTATATAATGTATGCTATTATAGCCCTCATAGTTTTTTGGGCTTTAGCACTACAACTCATAGGGGACTAATTAAAACTGTAAAATATGAAAACAAAACATTTTTTTTCAATCATTTTGGTCATTGCCTTCTTAGGTAGTTTGACCAAAGCCCTTGCCTTAAATGAAAAACGAAATAGCCTTGATGAAACTGAATTATCGGTCAGCATAACATCGCCCGCACAATCAGATTCTGTAAAAGCAGACTTTGATGCATTCCCCAATTTGCATCCTATGGTCGTACATTTTCCCATAGTTTTATTGTTGTTAGCGGTGGTCTTGCAGTTGATACAGCTGTTTATTTTGAACCGGACAATGGATTGGGTCATTCTTTTAATGGTAGGGTCTGGGTTTATCGGGGCATACGTTGCTGGAACATTTGTACACCCGCACACAGAAGGCCTTACCGAAATGGCAAAAAGTGTACTGGAACAACACGATAAATATGCCAATTGGACACTATGGTCCAGTGCCCTTGCCGCTATTCTGAAAATAGCAAGTCTGTTTTGGGTCAAACTAAAGCGCGGTTTCGAAATAGCAGTTTTTGTAGTAATGGCTTTTTCGGCCTATTCCGTTTCCGAAGCAGGACATTATGGTTCGCAGCTGGTATATATAGAGGGAGTTGGCCCACAAGGAAATTATATCGGAACCGAAAGCGAAGAAGGTCACGGAGAAAGTGATGAACATTCACATTAAACAAGAACTATAAACAAGAGCAATGAGAAAAGGATTTATCATAACGAGCATCATCTTGGTTGTTGCATTAGTTACCATAATCGTCTTGTATCCATTACTATGGTGGCTCGCCTTGGTAATACTTCCTTTTCTAATTTTAGGACTTTTGGATTATTTTCAAAAATCCAATAATATTAGGCGAACCTATCCCTTGCTTGGTAGAATCACAAATCTTCTAGAGGAGCAGCGCCACGTTATCCAAGAAACATTATTGCTCAACCGCACTGAAGGTTTGCCCTTCAACTGGATACAAAAGGAAATCGTCTATAAGCGTGCGGCAGATGCCAATAAAAGTCAGCCTTTTGGAACACAAATTCCGTATGATACAGTAGGTCGTGAGCGGTTTACTCATTCCACCTATCCCTCAAAACAAACCAATGACGATTTCAGGGTTCTTATAGGAAGTTCCCACTGCTCAACACCTTACTCTGCCAGCATTCTCAACCTTGCGGGAATGAGTTTTGGTTCCATAAGCAAAAATGCTACCCTTGCTTTTAACGGAGGTGCGAAAATAGCAGGTTTTGCTCAAAACACCGGCGAAGGTGGCTTTACGCCTTACCATCAAGAATACGGTGCAGATATTATCTTTCAGTTTGGAACAGGCTATTTTGGATGTCGTGATGCAGAAGGAAATTTTGACGCCAAAAAATTCGCCGACATCGCAACCAAAAATGTAGTGAAAATGATTGAAATAAAAATATCGCAAGGCGCCAAACCTGGCTTTGGAGCAATTTTGCCGGCAAAGAAGAACACAAAGGAAATATCCGAATTCAGGGATGTGGAGCAGGGAACGGAAATTTTATCGCCACCACACCATTCTGCCTTTGGGAACGATAAGGAAATGATTTTGTTCATTGAAAAATTGAGAAAACTTTCCAGTGGAAAACCCATAGGAATAAAGCTTTGTATCGGACAAAAAGATGAATTTGAAAGAATGGTTCGTGCTTTTGCTGAAAAGAAAAATTATCCTGATTTCATTGCCATTGACGGTGCCGAAGGTGGCTCTGGTGCTGCCCATATGGAATCCCTACATTGGGCAGGTATGCCAATAATTGAAGCCGTCCATTTCGCAAACGGCATTCTTAAAAAGTATGAGTTGCGAGATGAGATAAAAGTAATGGCAGCTGGTAAAATCATTTCGGCTTTTGATATCTACAGAATGTTGGCACTCGGCGCAGATACCTGTTATAGTGCCAGAGGAATGATGTTTGCCCTGGGCTGTGTACAATCCTTAAAATGCAACCTCGACACCTGCCCCACGGGAATCACCACAATGGTGCCTTCCCGGGTTGCTTCCATCGTTGTAGAGGACAAGAAAACCAAAGTGGCAAATTACCATAAAAACACAATGAAAGCCCTAAAAGAATTATTAGGTTCAATGGGTATTGAAAATAGAAAGGGCATACTTAGAAAGTTCATTGTTAGACGAATAAACGAAACCGAGACAAAGACTTATGACGAAATTTTTATAAAACCCTCAAACGAATGAGCGAAGAAAATGACATAGAAACTACGGCTGCCTTTTATGGGCAACTTTTCAATAGTTCAAAGTACGTACTATTAGTAGTACTTATTGCTAGTGCTATTGGGCTTTATGTCCTGCCTAATATTAACGCTTCTTACGCCGTGATTATACTCTTGAGCCTTACGCTAATAAAAATAGGATTTATCATAGCCTTATCCTTTAATCAACTGATGAAAATTATCGGACAGAGCCATTTGCTGAGCCACGTTTTGGTGTTATTCGGATTTTTAATTGTTCTGATTGTACTTTCATTTGCCATAGATTATACAGCATTACATTTTATTGATTCTGCTCATTTTAAGATAAATAATAGTTCGGGAAGTAATGGGCTGTTGGCATTTTTCGATATGTCCTATTTTAGTCTAATTACATTCTCATCTGTGGGCTACGGCGATATAGTTCCAATAACGGTTACAGCTAAGACATTGGTGGCACTTGAGGTGGCACTTAGATTTTTTGTACTCGTTTTTGGTATTGCAAATGTGAATAGAATTCGAGTAAATAAATAACCTTTAAAACTAAAAATTATGAAAAAACTAAAATTAACAACACTCTTAATGTTGCTTGTAATGGCTACAGGCCAAGTGTACAGTCAAGATGCAGATACGGATAAAGAAGCTGTGCTTACAGTAATGAAAACATATAAGGATGCACTTCAAAACCTAACGACAGAAGGTACTTTTGAATTATTTACCGAAAATTCCAAAGTATTTGAATCTGGTGGTGTAGAAGGCTCGTATGCGCACTATATAGAACACCATTTGGGACCTGAGTTGGGGCATTTCAAAAAATTTGAATTTTCAGATTATGAAATTGATGCGGAAGTAGATTTGCCTTATGCATTTACTACTGAAACCTACATCTACACTATCGTGCTCAACCCAGATGAAAAAGGCGAAAGTAGAACAATAAAGAAAAAAGGAGTAGCGACGTCAATCTTAAAAAAGATGGATGGTAAATGGAAGATTATTAAAACACATTCTTCGTCAAGAAATGTAAAATAAAATTTAAACTGTGAGCGAATTCTTAAAACAATGGGGCGAAGCAGCCTATACGACCACTGGATTTTTCTGGATGGCACTTTGGGCTTTCATTTTGGGCTATATCATCAGTAGTATGATACAGATTTTTGTGACTGAAAAAAGGATGCAAAAAACAATGAACGAGAGTGAAGGTAAAAGTGTACTCTTAGGCACGTTTTTCGGCTTTATAAGCAGCTCGTGTAGTTTTTCGGCTTTAGCGGGCACAAAATCTATCTTTAAAAAAGGTGCAAGCTTTGTGTCTTCCATTGCCTTTCTTCTTGCATCGACCAATCTAGTCATTGAGCTTGGAATCATCATTTCCATATTTTTGGGATGGCAGTTTGTAGTCGGCGAATATGTAGGTGGGATCCTTTTAATTCTTATTTCGTGGATTTTGATACGAATAATCAATCCTAAAAAGCTCATAGAAAAAGCGCGCAAGAATTTAGAGAACGAAGATGACGATTCAATGGATGATTCCAAAGATTGGAAAAAACAAATCAAGAAAGAAGATAGTTGGGCAAGGGTTGCCAAAAAATATAAGATGGAATGGCAGATGGTATGGAAGGACGTTACCGTTGGCTTTACCATTGCAGGTATCGTCGCAGCCTTCGTTCCCGATTCTTTCTTCCAGACACTATTTATCAATAGTGGTCAGGGCAATACAGATTTTACCTTTCTTGAAATATTGGAACATATCGTTGTAGGACCTATTGCCGCATTTTTGACTTTTATTGGCTCAATGGGTAATATTCCGTTGGCGGCATTGCTTTTTGGAAAGGGCGTGAGTTTTGCAGGGGTTATGGCTTTTATTTTTAGTGATTTGGTAGTCTTTCCTGTACTTCGTATTAACGCCAAGTATTATGGGTGGAAAATGTCGCTGTTCATTTTATTCTTACTGTTTACGGCATTAATAGGAACAGCTTTGGCTCTGCATTACTCTTTCGATTTGTTGGGTATGTTGCCTGACACATCACAAGTTAAAATACAGGACAAAGAGCATTTCAAAATTGACTATACCTTCTATTTGAATATGGCTTTTCTCGCAATTTCAGGATATCTCATATACTTAGGGTTTTTCAAGAGAAAGGATGTAGAGCACTCAATGAGCGAAATGGCACCGAAAAGTCCATTGCTTGAGAGTGTTTTAAAATATGCAGCCTATATCTGTTATATATGGTTGGCAGGTGGACTGATTGTAAAATTTTTCGTGAATTAAAATATAGATAAAGAATAAAGTAAAAACAATAATGGTCAACAGAAAAACAGCAAAATGGATTAGAAAAACACACCGTTACTTGGGTATCTTCTTAGGTATCCAGTTTTTGATGTGGACGATTAGCGGGATGTATTTCAGTTGGACAGATATAGATGAAATTCACGGCGACCAGTTTAAAAAAGTAGCACCTAAGCAGAAGTCTTTTAACGATTTACTCGGTACATCTCAACTCGATACAGAGCAACCAATCCAAACTTTAGAACTATTGGAAATTGCAAACGAACCTTACTATTGGATTAATGAAACACAACTGATTAATGCCAGAACAGGACATAAGAAAAATGGGGTTTCTGAAGAAGAGGCGCAAGAAGTTGCAAATAGGTATATGCTAACCGATTTAAAAATAGCTGAAATTCAACGGGTCGATACGGTAGGGCAGCATCACGAATATCGTGGTCGTCCACTTCCGGCGTATGAAATTTCGTATGAAACACCTCAAAATTTAAAGGCCTACGTGGCCATTGAAAATGGCGCATTTCAAACGGTAAGACACAGGGATTGGCGTTGGTTCGATTTCCTTTGGATGACACACACTATGGATTATCAAGGTAGAGACAATTTTAACACATTAGTATTGCGAGGGTTTTCACTATTAGGGTTGATTACTGTATTAAGTGGTTTTTTACTTTGGTACACGTCATCCCCAACTATTAGAAAAATAATTAAAAAGAAACGAAAATAAGTAACACTAAAATCAATATATAATGGAAAATTTAAATCAAAATTCAAAAAAAAACAATTACACAAAATTTGTAGGTATGCTGGCGGCATCATTTGTGGCAATGTACATTACAATGTACCTAAACTCTTATCAATTAGATCACGTCTATTTTAGCCTTACTCGTTTTTATATGAGTTGCTTGGGTATTGCTGCTATGGCCATTATAATGTTTGTGGCGATGCGTAATATGTACCAAAACAAAAAGAAGAATATCGCCATTGTTTTGGGTAGCATTGTGCTATTTGTTGGTGCATTAGGATTGGTACGCGACCAGAAGTCAACGGTAGGAGACATATTGTGGATGAAAGCAATGATACCTCACCACTCTATTGCGATTTTAACAAGTGAGCGTGCTGATATCCAAGATCCAGAAGTTAAAAAGTTAGCTGAAGATATTATCAAGGCACAAGAAAAGGAAATTGCAGAAATGAAAGCAATGATAAAACGATTGGAAAATAACAAATAAATAAAATTAAAATGAATAAAAACATCATTTATATAAGTGTTGCCTTGATTGTTGGCCTGTTAGGCGGCTTTCTACTATTCGGTGGAGGTTCTGCGGACAAGGCAACAAATAATGCGAAAGACACCCACGACCATTCAGAAGAAATTGCTTCTAATCAAATGTGGACGTGTTCTATGCATCCACAGATTATGCAACCAGAACCTGGGGATTGTCCCATTTGTGGAATGGATTTAATTCCAGCCGAATCTGGTGCAGATGGTCTCAATGCCAATGAAATAAAAATGACCGATAACGCAATGGCTCTGGCCAATATCCAAACATCACTTGTAGGAAAAGGACAAATGGGAAATAATTCCCTTAAATTATCTGGTAAGATAAAAGCTAATGAAGAGTCAAATGCCGTACAGGTTACCTATTTTGGAGGAAGAATAGAAAAACTGTACGTTAATTCTACAGGAGAACGTGTTGGAGCAGGACAACGCTTGGCAACTATTTATTCGCCAGAATTGGTTGCTGCACAGCAAGAACTGCTTACCGCTTCATCATTAAAAGAATCGCAACCAGAATTGTATAAGGCTGTTAGGAACAAACTTAAACTTTGGAAACTTTCAGAAAAGCAAATCAACGCCATAGAAACTGCTGGGAAAGTGCAAGAAAACTTTCCGGTTTTTGCAACCGTTTCAGGAACGGTAACAATGAAAATGGTAGAAGAAGGGGATTATTTAAAGCAAGGACAACCCTTATATAAAATTGCGAATCTCAATACAGTATGGGCAGAATTTGATGCTTATGAAAATCAAATTGCATCCCTAAAAGAAGGGCAAACTATTAAAGTGACCACAAATGCTTATCGCAATGAGGTTTTTGATGCAAAAGTCTCATTCATCGACCCCTTATTAAATTCTGCAACTAGAACGGTGGTTGTAAGAGCGGTCTTGCAAAATAAGAAAGACCTCTTTAAACCGGGAATGTTTGTGGAAGGTATAATTGAGGGTACGCAAACAAGCACCGAGAATACCGTTTCCGTACCGTCAACCGCTGTTATGTGGACGGGAGAACGCTCTGTAGTCTATGTCAAAACAAACCCTAATGAAGCTATTTTTGAAATGAGGGAAGTTTTATTGGGCAATGCCAATGGCGATAGTTATACCATTCTTGAAGGTTTAAAGAATGGAGATGAAGTCGTAACTAACGGAACGTTTACCGTAGATGCCGCTGCACAATTACAGGGAAAAAAAAGTATGATGAATGCATCTGGTGGTAAAACAATGACAGGCCACGAAGGGCATTTGGGAATGCAAGAAGATAATTCTGGAGAAAATACAAATGAAGCCAACCATTCTCAAATGAAAGAAAGGATTGAAGTTTCAAACAAATTTCAGAATCAGTTAAAACAGGTTTTTGATGATTATATCCTTTTAAAAGATGCTTTGGTAAATGATGATGCCAAGGGCGCTCAACAGGCAGGAAAACAAATAAACCAATCTTTGAAAAAAGTGGATATGAAATTATTATCTGATGAAAAAGCACATAACCATTGGATGACCATTCAAAAAGAACTAAAGACCTCGGCTAATACTATTGAGAACAATTCAGATATAGCAACACAAAGAGCACATTTTAAACATCTTTCTGCGCATATGATAAGTAGCGTGCAACTTTTTGGTGTTAACGAAAATGTATATATCCAGTTTTGTCCAATGGCCGATAACAATAAGGGAGCTTATTGGATTAGTTTGGAAAAAGAGGTGCGAAACCCATATTATGGAGAGGCTATGTTAACCTGTGGCGAAGTAAATGCAACTTTACAATAAAGCGAATTATGGATTAATCAAGTAATCTGAATAAGACCATAAATTAATTTTGGTTTTATCACGGCGAACGATAATGAGTGAAAGTAGAAGAAATAGAAGAAAAAATGACAGAAAGAAACATCAGCCTAAAAGTGATATTTCAAGAAAAGATAAAATTATCGCTTTAGTTGTGATAGTATTGATTTTTGTAGTTGCTGCAATAGCTGCTGTTTATTATTCTCTATACAAATCTGGATTAAAATTATTTTGAAACAAGTACTATATGAATGAGATTATCCATATTAAAAATATGGTCTGCCCAAGATGTATCTCGGCGGTATCTAATATTTTGGAACAACTTGAAATACTGTATGTTTCTATAAAATTGGGGGAGGTTAAATTAGTTTCTTCATTAAGTGTCCAGACCAAAAATGGTCTTTCCAAAGCGCTTCAAAATTCAGGTTTTAGTTTGATTGACGACCGTAAAAGTCAACTTATTGAACAAATGAAAACATTGGTTGTAGATAAAATCCATCATTCTTCCGAGGAGCTCGATTTCAAATGGGCAGATATTGTTACAGGCGAACTTAACTTGGATTATAAATATTTAAGTTCCCTATTCTCGTCGGTAGAAAGTATCACGTTTGAGCAATACATTATCAACCAGAAGATTGAACGTGTTAAAGAACTTATAGTTTACGATGAATTAACCTTGAGTGAGATAGCTTTTCAACTACATTATAGTAGCGTTGCATACTTAAGCAATCAATTCAAAAAAGTAACGGGGATGACACCTACGCAGTTTAAGAAATCTGTGGACAAAAACCGAAAATCATTGGATGAGATTTAAGGTTTTTTACCACTTTTAATGGGACATTTTAAATCAATAGATAATATAATGATTTACCAATAAACTGAATTAAGATATCAAAATGAAATTAGACAGAAAGAAACATTGGGAAACAGTTTACGAAACTAAAAATCCAGACCAGGTAAGTTGGACGCAAGAAATACCAAAAACTTCACTGGAGTTTATACGTTCGTTCAAACTAAATAAAGATGCAAGAATTATAGACATTGGTGGTGGCGACAGTAAACTGGTCGACTATTTACTTGAAGAAGAATATAAGAACATTACTGTACTTGATATTTCAGAAAAAGCAATTGCGAAAGCTAAAAAAAGACTGGGAGAAAAGGCGAGTAAAGTAAATTGGATTGTAAGCGACATTATCGAATTTGAACCTGACACATCTTTCGATGTTTGGCACGACAGGGCAACTTTTCATTTTCTTACAACGGATGACCAGATTAAAAAATATATTAAGATAGCGTCAAAATTTGTACGTGGTTATTTAATAATAGGAACCTTTTCACAAAATGGACCAAAAAAATGTAGCGGACTTGAAATAAAACAATACAATGAAGAGGAATTAACATCGGAATTAAAAAAAGGATTTGACAAAATTCACTGTGTAACAGAGGACCACACAACACCATTCAACACCATACAGAATTTTCTGTTTTGTAGTTTTAAAAGACAATTAACTGTAAAGCCAGCAATACCTTCACCCACAAGCTAAAAGAACAGATGCACATTTTAGCAGTTTAAGTTTTCACAAAAACACAAATCAAAACAAAAGAAACATAATGGCTAAAATTTATCTATCATTTCACATTTATATTTTAGCATTTGCTTAAATAAGAAATAATTGTAACTTTGCTTTATGGAAAATAATTCTTGTATAAGACAACAGGCGGATATTGAACAGATAAACCGTTGTAAAGAAACAGTTTCAGAATTAAACGAAACATTTGATTACTTAGCAAATGGACTTTCATTGGTTGGAAATAACGTGAGACTGAAAATTCTCTATTTACTTTTTGAGGAAAAAAAGCTCTGCGTTTGTGATTTAAGCGACATTCTCGGAATGAACATTTCTGCCATCTCTCAACATTTGAGAAAAATGAAAGACAGAAATTTATTGCAAACCGAAAGAGATGCCCAAACGATTTTTTACTCACTAACCCCTGAATATTCAACATTGTTAAATCCGTTTTTTGAAATACTTGATAAAAACAAAGTTTTAGAAACGATATGAAACGTGAGAACAAATTAATTGGTGCAGGTTTACTTGCTGCTATTACGGCTTCATTATGTTGTATTACACCTGTTTTGGCCTTAATCGCCGGAACAAGTGGAATTGCCTCAACATTTTCTTGGATTGAACCTTTTAGACCTTATCTAATCGGGTTGACAATTTTAGTGCTCGGCTTTGCTTGGTATCAAAAACTAAAACCTCAAAAGGAAATCGATTGTGAATGCGATACGGACGAGAAATCAAAATTTATACAGTCAAAAACCTTTTTGGGAATAGTAACAGCATTTGCAATTATAATGCTGGCATTTCCATATTATTCATCCATTTTTTATCCGGAAAATAAAAAAGAAGTGGTCATTGTAAACCAATCAGATATTCAAATCGCAAACTTTAATGTTCAAGGAATGACTTGTTCTGGCTGTGAAGAAAGCATAAAACACGCTGTAAATGAATTGGACGGTATTATAAATGTAACCCCTTCGTATGAAAAGGGAAGTACCGTCGTAGAGTTTGATAAGTCTAAAACCTCTAAAGTAGCTATTGAAAAGGCAATTAATTCTACAGGTTATAAAGTGACTGGCAAAAAAGAAATAAAATGAAAACTATATTAAAATCAGAAATTACTTGTCCGAAATGTGGACACAAAAAAGAAGAAGAAATGCCGACGAACGCTTGTCAATTCTTTTACGAGTGCGAGAATTGTAAAGAAGTATTAAGACCAAACGAGGGAGATTGTTGCGTATTCTGTTCTTACGGTACTGTGGCCTGCCCGCCAATTCAAGAAAATAAAAGTTGTAATGATGCAAGTTGTTGTTAACAATATAATATTCAAATTATGAAAACGGAACAACACAAATTACCTACTGATTTAATCTTGGATATTAAATCCAGATTAAAAACTTTGAGCGGTCAATTAAACGGCATTGTTAAAATGCTTGATGAGGGAAAAGACCCCGAACAAATAAACATACAGTTCAAATCTATTGATAAAGGCATTCAAAAAGCACATTACTTACTGTTGGATGAGGTTTACAGAAAAGCACTTGCTATTGGAATAGTAAAGGCCGTGGACTCTTGCCCAGGAAATTGTGGCAACGAAGATAAAATTGAATATTTAAAAAGTGAATTCCCTAACTTGGAATTATCCGATTTGACCAATCACTTAAAAGAAATCCAAACCATTGAAACCAGATTAAAAAACTACAACGAAAAAAAAGACTAAAAAAAGTTTGGTGACCCCCTACCTCACGTTCTCATCTTTGTTCCATTATTAATTTAAACTTAAAATAAGATGAAACGACAAATCGAGATTTTTACAGCAGGTTGCCCAGTATGCGAGCCTGTGGTGCAATTAGTAAAAGAAACAGCAGGAAAGGACTGCGAAATCACACTTCATAATCTGTCTGAGCAATGCGAAAGTAAAATCTGTGTTTCAAAAATGAAGGAATATGGGGTTACAAGAGTTCCTGCCATTGCTGTTAACGGAAAACTATTGAATTGCTGCACCAACATCAAAATCACAAGAGATGATTTGGTAAATGCAGGCATAGGAAGCTGTTAGGTATGGCAATTACTAAATTAAACAAAAAAGCATCTATGGGGACTGCTGTATTTTCAGCAGTTTCCCTCAAACTATGCTGCTGGGGCCCTTTGCTACTTACAAGTGTAGTTGGTATTAGTGGGAGTTCTGTCTATTTTTCTTGGCTTATTGCATTGAAACCTTATCTATTGGCCATAGCATTTTTGTCATTGGGATTGGCTTTTTATCAGGTTTATAAAAAAAAGAAGGTGGACGATTGTGACAACTGTGAAACTGATAAACCATCATTTTTTAAGTCGAAATTCTATTTGTGGTTAGTTACTGTGTTTGTTGTTGTGATGACATTGGTTTCTTATTATCCACAAATATTTCAGCCAACAACCACAAAAGGAATTGTTGCAACAAACAATGCAGATATTCAATCTATAAAGTTGAATATTGAAGGGATGGTATGCTCGGGTTGTGAAGAAAATATCAACCATTCTATAAACAAAATTAATGGAGTTACAAATGTATCTACGTCTTTCGAAAGAGGGACTTCAATTATAGAATTTGATACCACAAAAACGAATGTCGATGAGATAAAAAAGGTCATTCAATCAAAAGGGTATTTGATTACAAATAGTAGAGATTGATAGACACGTATCCATTGCGGTGATAAAAGATAAATTGAAAACAACTTATCCAATAGGTTAGTAATAATTTGTGAAGAGCAAATTCTACAAATCATTCAGCATATTACGTAACACATTAAAGTCTTTTAATCCTGAAATTTGTAACATACAAATAAGAATGGGTTTATGGAGACAATCAACATATTTGAAACCAAAGAAAAGAATACTAAAAAAGGAGTAAAGGAATCATTTCCTGTTACGGGAATGACCTGTGCCTCTTGTGCAGCGAGTGTTGAATCTGTATTAAAACACACAGAAGGTGTGTTTGATGCAAGTGTTAATTTTGCCAATAGTTCCGTTCTTGTGGAATATGACAAGGAGTTGAGTCCAAATCAACTTCAAAACGCGCTTCGTGAGGTTGGCTATGATATTATAATAGATGCAGAAGACCCTTCGGAAGTACAGCAAGAACTTCAGCAAAAGCATTATCAGGACATAAAAAAACGTACCATCTGGTCGGCTATCCTTATACTACCCATTTTTGTTTTGGGAATGTTCTATATGCAATGGGAACCAGGCAAATGGATTTCTTTGGTATTGACTTTTCCTATACTCTTTTGGTTTGGGCGCAGCTTTTTCATCAATGCCTTCAAGCAGGCCAAACACGGAAAAGCCAATATGGATACATTGGTAGCTTTAAGCACCGGAATCGCTTTTCTGTTTAGTGTGTTCAATACTTTTTTTTCTGAATTTTGGTTGAGTCGTGGTATCGAACCTCACGTGTATTACGAAGCGGCTACCGTGATTATCACTTTTATTTCCTTGGGGAAACTATTGGAAGAAAAAGCAAAATCAAATACGTCTTCGGCCATTAAAAAGCTGATGGGGCTTCAGCCAAAAACCCTTAAAATTATTGAGAATGGGGAAGAGAAGGAAATCCCTATTGCATCCGTACAGGTTGGTCAGACCATTTTGGTACGTCCCGGAGAAAAGATTCCTGTGGATGGCGAAGCTTCCAAGGGAAGCTCGTATGTAGATGAAAGTATGATTACGGGAGAACCTCTTCCAGTTCAGAAATCCCAAGGGGAAAAGGTGTTCGCTGGTACGGTTAATCAAAAAGGAAGTTTTCAATTTACCGCTGAAAAAGTTGGTGGAGAAACCTTGCTTTCCCAAATCATTAAAATGGTTCAGCAAGCGCAAGGGAGTAAGGCACCCGTTCAAAAACTGGTCGATAAGATTGCCGGTATTTTCGTTCCTGTGGTATTGGGTATTTCCATTGTAACCTTCATAGTCTGGATGTCAGTGGGGGGCGATAATGCCTTCTCACAAGCCTTATTGACTTCTGTAGCCGTATTGGTTATCGCTTGTCCCTGTGCATTGGGCTTGGCAACGCCTACCGCTATAATGGTGGGTATCGGCAAGGGAGCCGAAAACAATATTTTGATAAAGGATGCCGAAAGTTTAGAGCTCGGTCATAAAGTAAATGCCGTAATTCTGGATAAAACAGGGACAATTACTGAAGGAAAACCATTAGTAACCGATATACTCTGGAAGGATACCCTTGAAAATCAAAATGAATACAAGGAAGTTCTTTTGGCTATCGAAGCACAATCAGAACATCCTTTGGCAGAAGCGGTCGTCAATCATTTGAAAGAAGAAAATATTGAACAAGCAGAAATTACTTCCTTCGAAAGCATTACAGGAAAAGGCGTAAAGGCCCAATCAGAGAAAGGTTCAAAATATTATGTGGGCAACCATAAACTTATGGTCGAAAAAGATATTCAAATAGACGCTTCTTTAATGCAAACAGCGGAACGTCTCGAAGAAAAGGCAAAAACGGTCATATTCTTTGCTAACGAACATCAAGTGCTTGCGATACTGGCCATTGCAGACAAGATTAAAGAAACTTCAAAAAAAGCCATAGCTACGCTTCAAGAAAGAGGCATCGAGGTCTATATGCTCACGGGAGATAACAATAAAACGGCTTCTGCCGTGGCACATCAGGTAGGAATAACAAATTATCAAGGCGAAGTAATGCCTTCGGACAAAGCGGCTTTTGTCGAAAAATTACAGACGGATGGGAAGATAGTAGCAATGGTGGGCGATGGTATCAACGATTCGCACGCATTGGCGCAAGCCAATGTTAGTATTGCAATGGGTAAAGGTTCGGATATAGCAATGGATGTAGCAATAATGACCTTGATAACATCGGATTTACAATCCATCCCAAAAGCATTGGAATTATCAAAAAGAACTGTTTTGGGCATACGTCAGAACTTATTTTGGGCATTCATTTACAACATCATTGGTATTCCAATCGCAGCAGGGGTTCTTTATCCCGTAAATGGATTTTTATTAGACCCGATGATTGCAGGTGCAGCAATGGCATTCAGTAGTGTATCCGTTGTTGCAAATAGCTTAAGACTTAAACGAGTAAAACTTTAATAATAAATAAATTCAATACTATGAAAACTTTAAAATTTAAAACAAATATCAATTGTGGTGGGTGTGTATCGAAAGTAACCCCTTTTTTAAACAAACAAGAAGGTGTAGAAAGTTGGGAAGTAGATACCTCTAATCCTGATAAAATCCTAACCATTGAAAGCGATGGTGCAACCGAAGAAGACGTAAAATCAACTTTGCAAAAAGTAGGATTTAAGGCGGAACCTGTAGACTAATACGTTTTTTTAATATGGCTTACATTTTAATTTCAGTTGTGATTGTTCTCTTTGCTGTTCATTTTTATAGAAAAGCGAAACGCCATAGTGTAAAGTCATTTCCAGAGGATTGGCACAAATTACTGATGGATAATGTGCTGTTTTATAGAAACCTTTCAAAAGATAGGCAGCTTATTTTTCAGCAAAAAATGATGCAATTTTTAAGTGAGGTCTATATCGATGCTGTGCAGTTTGAATTGGAAGAATTGGATAAGATTTTAATTGCGGCAAGCGCAGTAATCCCTGTTTTTGGTTTTAAAGAATGGCATTACACCAACTTAAGCGGTATCCTTTTATATCCAGATTATTTTAATGAGGATATGCAATTTAGTAGTAAGGATAACTCAAGAAATATTGGTGGAATAGTTGGGAATGGACGTTTTGAGAAGCAAATGATTTTATCTAAAAAAGCATTGTACCACGGCTTTAAAAACACAACCGATAAAAGTAATACTGGCATACACGAATTTGTGCATCTTATTGATAAGCTGGATGATAGTACAGATGGAATTCCAGAGCGATTATTAGAACATCAATATGCATTACCTTGGTTGAATTTAATTCATAAGGAAATGGAAGCCATAAACGATAATCATTCTGATATCCGAAAATATGGAGGTACAAATCAAGCTGAATTTTTTGCAGTAGCTTCAGAATATTTCTTCGAGCGTCCAGACTTACTCAAAAAGAAACATCCTGACCTATATAAAATGTTGGTAAAATGTTTCAATCAAAAATTAGCGGATCCAATTTAAATTTAATTCCTATTTAGGAAAGACTAAATTTTTAATTGGAAAAGATAAAGAACAGATATTTTGTTGTTACAGATAGGTTTAGCATATTCAAAATATCCGCTAATTGATTTTTTTATCCCTTCAAAAATTTACCACGCTATCTAATGCGTCATCCGCATCTCTATGCATAAAGTTAGATTGATAATTTATTGTAGTGGTAATCGATGAATGTCTGTATAATTTTTGGAGCATATTAATTGGGATTTTATCTTCCGATATATTCCCAAATGTATGTCTAGC